>NZ_JAVREL010000003.1:0-467195 GCF_031845365.1 Streptomyces litchfieldiae | reverse complement strand
TCCGGCGCCGCTCGCCGTCCTGTCCGGCTTCCTTGAGGATCCGGTACATCGTGCGTTCGGAGCAGTGGTAGCGGCCCTCGTCCAGTTCGCGGGCGTAGATCTGGGCCGGCGGCAGTTCGGCGTACTCAGGCTGGTTCATCAGCGCCAGTACCGCGGCCCGCTCTGTGGCCGACAGCGCGGTGACCGGGGCCGGACGCGGCCGCTTGGGCGTCGGCGGTTTGGGGTGCAGTCGTCGGTGGTGGGTCGCCCGGGAGCGTCCGGTGAGCCGGCAGGCGTCCACGATGCCCACCAGCGGCCTCAACTCCTCGACCGCTGCGTGCAGATGACCCTCCAGGGCCTGGCTCAGTCCGCGCTCTTGGACAGTGACCGCAAGAGCGCGTGTGTTTTTCCCAGCACCTCCAGCGCCGCGTTCTTCTGGTCCACCTCCGCGCGCAGCCGCTCGTTCTCCCGCCGCAGCCTGGCGTTCTCGGCCTCGGCCGGGTGCTTCCTGGGGCGGGCAGGGCTGGTGCGGTGATCGGTCAGCCGCGCGAGCGCGCCGGCGTCGCGCGCTTGGCGCCACTCGATCACATGGGAGGAGTACAGGCGCTCGCGGCGCAGGATGGCGCCCTTCTCGCCAGCCGGGGCGGCGTCGTACTCGGCGACGATCCGCAGCTTGTACTCGGGGGTGAAACGGCGGCGCCTCGGCCGCGGCGCGGGATCCTGCTCGGAAGGCTTGCTGCTGGTCATACGGGCGATGCTCCTGTCGTGCCCGCCCACAATATCTGATCAATTCGGGGCGTCTCACCCAACGATGTCAGAGAGGGGCGTTCATGGCCTTGTTGCCGCCGAACGCGGTGAACTCCGGTTCGTAGATGCCAGGAAGCCAAGAGCGGACGACGCCATGGTCGACGAGGTCTCTGAGCAGTGACTCAATCAGCGGCGACGGTTCGGCGGCGCGGTAGCGCAAGGGCCAGGGCTGCTTGTTCATGAACCACCAACCAGTGAGCTGCCCAGCGTCCTCGGCCGCGGACAGGGCGGGGCCGAGGCGTTCGGCGATGACGCGTTTGCCGGTCTCGCGGTCGGCGAAGGAGATGTTGTGCTGGTGCCAGTCCGGGAGCATGACGAGTCCTTCGGTCGGCTACGGTCAGGCAATGAGCAAGCAGGCGTCCCACCCGGAGTGGGGCGGTACCGCGGTGGCGGGCGCCTGGAGCGCCAGGGCGATGCCCGCGGCGCCGTTGAGGAATCCAGGCCCGGCTTTCTCGTCCCGGACCATCGTCAGGGCGGTGTCCGCAGGGGCGATGCCCGGTGGGCACACAGTGGCCAGGAGTGCCGGGATCGTGGCGCGGAGTTGTCTGACGGTTGAGGGGTGGGCGTCGGTGGCCATCCAGGCGGCGATGTGGGCAAGACCCGCAGTGCCGTGGCACAGGCCGTTGTCAGTGGTGGCCTTGAGCTGTACTCGATCGGTGAGGGCGGACACGAGCGCCTTCTCCGCCTCGGTCTGGCGTCTGATATCGCCCAGGGCCAAGGCGGCGAGTTGCTGGGCGCGGGCGAGGCCTGCGGTGCCGTAGCACCACGACGGCCGCCGCGGCGTGGAAGGAGCGTGCTGTCCCTCGCGCAGTTCGGCGCGGGTGACCCAGTACGGCCACGCGGGGCCGCGTCCGGTCTCCTCCTGCCAGCGATCCAACCACGCCAGGATGGTGCGCATGGCATCGTGGTGGCGGTCGACGAGGATCCTGTGCCGGGCGGCCAGGGCCAGCAGCGCGAGGACGCCGCCGATACCGTGCGCGAGACCGGTGTTGGCGTGGCCGCCGGGGAACTTCTCATCCGGCCGGCCCGAGGGCCCGCTCGCAGTCCACCACCCCGGCAGGATGTCGCCGCGGTCGGTGATCGGTTCGGTGAGGCGGAGGCAATAGTCGAGGACGGCGCGCACGGCAGCGCTGCCAGGATCGCGGTGCAGGAGGTAGGCGCCGTAGCCGGTGAGCCCGCGGATGAGGTCGAACTCTGCGAGTTCAGGGAAGAGTTCGGCGTCGATGCGGCGGTGCGCGGCGCTGAGGCGCCGACGGATGTCGGTGGCGATCTGTACGTCGAGGGTGTCCAGGGCACGTTGGTAGGAGCCAGGCAGGTGCTCGGCCGCGCAGGCCACGGTGCGTGCGAGGGCGGGGGCCCCGTAGAAGGGGTGGCTGTCGGATCCGCTGGTGAACGGCTGCCGGGCAGCGATGGCGAGCCAGTCGTGGGCACGCTGCCACGGCCCGAGGCCGCCTGCGGCCCGCTCGATGTGCAGCAGCGCAATCCCTAGCGGCCCGTACGCGAGTTGCTGCCGGTCCGTGGTTGTCGTTCGAGAACCCACCGGGGCAGTGACAGGGTCGGCCAGGAGGTCTGCGACGGCGTCCGCTACCTTGAGCGCGAGCGGGTGGGTCACCGTGCCCTCCGGTACATCCAGGCCAGGGCCGCGGCGCGGGTGAGGTAGAGGCAGACCGCTTCCTCGGGGAAGTCGACCGCGACGTGCCGTACGAAGTGGACGTGCAACAGCGACGAGAGGACATCGTCCAGGGTGATGCCCTGGGTATCCGGGCCGGGGAAATGGGTCCGGTAGTCGGCGAGCGCGGCGTCGCGATCGGTCCACGCGTCCACGATGGCCTGCCCACCGGGAACGTCACGGAGTGCTGCCCATTCGTGGGACGGATCGGCCACCCGTACGGTCTCGGTGAACTGCGGGCGCGGCACAGGTGTGGGCGCGGTGGGCGGAATGTGGTCGACCAGCCAGCGCATCCCGGCCTCGGTGCTGTCGAGGAACGCGGTGGCGATGGCGATGGAGTGCGCGGCCACCAGTACACGCTGGTGCGGACGCTGGGGCTGGGAAAGCTGAGCGACGACGGTGCGCGAGTCGGCGCGGAACACTTCCTCGGCGGCGTTCCAGGCGGCGCCGGAGCCCCAGCGGCCCATCTCGCGGTATGAGGTGGGAAGGCGCAGATCACACAGCAAGCCAGCGGCGCGCAGTTCGTCGGCCCACGTGCCGACTGTGGCGGCGGTCTCGGCGAAGGCATCGAGGCCGGGCAGCGCGATGCGCACCCGCAAGTGATGGTGGGGGTCACGGAAGCGGATGAACCACCACGGCGGACCGCCGAGTCGATCCAGCAGGTCCGGGAGATGCTGGGCGAGCACGGTGTCCTGGCGGCGCAGGTCACCGTACAAGGTGGCCAGCAGCAGGGACGAGACGCCGGGTGTCTGGATCTGAGCCGGGGAGAAGGTGCGGGCCGGCGTGGGGGCCGGTAGGGGCGGCCATGCCGGTGGCCGCGTCGCCTTGAGCGGTAGGACGACCTCATGTGCGCGGCCATCGCACCAGCCGTACGCGTCGGCTTCCGGGGCCTCGACAAAGATGGCCAGGCGGGCGTGGTTCAGATGCTGGCGCAGCAGAGTTCGGTGAACGGCCTGGCTGAGATCGAGGAGCAGGCGACGGTCGTCCTCAACGAGACAGACCCGCCGCGGCATTCGCCGCCGACTCCGCCATTCGTCAAGAGCTGTATCCCACTCAGCCCGTGGGCGATCGCGGCCGGGCAGCTCGGGCGATTCCAGCCGCCAGCGTGCGGGGGCCAGCACCGTACGCCCGTAGCGCAGCCGCGGCAGGAACGGCATCGCGTTTGCGGCGCCCCAGTCGAACAACGTGACCTGCGCGCACTGAGCACGGGACAGCTCGGTGAGGAACCGCGCCAGCGGCGGGGTGTGCTCCTTGAGGTTCAGCGCGTGCATCCCCACGGCCTCGACCCGGTGCCCGCGCTCGGGTGCGGCCAGATACATGCGGCGACCGTCGCATGCCACCGCCAAGTCGCCAGGCGTGAGCACATCGCCGCCTGTGGCGCGGTGCTCCTGCACGCTGATCACGCTGGCCAGAACCTGCGGGGCGCGAGTGACATGGGCGCTCGTGGGCAGCAGCGGAGGGAAGGACAGCTGAGCGGGAACGGTGCCGGCATCCACGGTCGGCAGGTTGACCAGCTCCGCGGCCAGGCGCTCGCGATCCTTGGGCGCCAGCACGCTGAGGAACCGGCCCATGGTGACACCGACGCCGCGGGACACGCTCACAACCTCCAGCCGGAACCGCCCGCGGCGCATGTCCTCGGCGTTGGCGGCGTGCACCCGGACACCGATCTCCAGGTGCGGCGGCACCCTTGGGTGCCGGGGCCCCATGTCCATCTCGGCGATCAGCTCGTCGGTGAGGACCACCTCGTCGCGGCCGTCGAGCACGGCGGTCTGCGCAAGGCGCACCAAGGTGTCGTCCCGCGCGGAGAGCCGGGGGCGTTGCACGTCGACCGGGGCGCCCGGGTATCCGTCGGGGAAACCGGTGCCGCTGTCCGCGACGACCTCCTTGAGCGGCACCATCGTGCCGATGCCGTACCGCTCGTAGAACCGTCGCTGATACGCCTTCCACGCCGCGGTCCCATGCGGGAGCGCGCTAACCCGGGTCAGGACGCAGGCGGCACGCTCGATCTCGCCGGCGATCTCGCCGGACAGTTCCACCCGGGCGTCCAAGCGCAGGTCGAGAGCGAGGGGGTGGCGGCGAAGGCCCGGGACCAGAGCCCGCATCCGTGCCGTGACGCGGGCCCGGCCGCTGCGGGTACCGCAGTCACGCAAGCCGTTGCGCACACAGCGCAGTTCGCGGATCGTATCGGCGACCGAAGTTACGGTTCCGGCGTCCACGGCGTCGAGCTGGCCGAGCAGGTAGTCCAAGGCATCTGTCTCGGTGCTTGGTGCGTGCAGGTTGGTGATCAGCGCCTGATGCCGGGTCAACTCTCCTGCTAGCCGGTACGCCTTGGCCAGTCCCGCTGCGGGAAACTCCGCCGCAAGCTTGTCAGCGAGATCACTTACGCGGATCGGTGCCCGGGTCGCGTCCAGGACCGCCCGCACCGGCTCGGTCAGACCAATGGATGTCTCGACCACACGCCTCCGGCCACCTTGGGTGTCGGACTTGTACGGCACGATGAGCCGATCACCGCGTCTGGCGACGGCGTTGTTGAGGACCACCAGAAGACGCTTCAGCAGTTCGGGGCAGGACTCGAGCCGCTCGACAACGGCCGTCAGCCACTCCGCGCTCGCCCGGCCGATGACCGCGTGATCCGAGCCCCAAGTGGTGCCTGCTCGTCCCCCGAGTGCGGCTGCCGCCACGCCGGCGAACAGGCCGAACGGAGTCGCCCGGTGCTCGGCACGCAACACATAGCGGGCCACGGAGGCGGCTGCGCGGCGGACATCACACGCGGCGGGGGTGCCAGATGAGCACAAAGCACGCACCTGGGAGGCGAGGGCAGGGCTGGCATGTTGCAGAGCCTCGGCAATGTCCTCCTCGGCCCAGACCTCCCGCAACCACGAGAGTCGTGCAGCCGCGCCGCGAGGGGAAGGGTCATCGAGGTCGGGGCACGGAGAAACGGGAAGCTCCGGCCGGGCGACCGCACGGACGAGAGCGGTCTTACCGGCGCGGAACGCGGTGCTCGAAGCCATCACAACCTCCGTGGTCCGGGTGGACGGCCGGTGTCCCCGCTCAGCGGAACCACGAAGACACCGGCCTGGGATGACGTGTGCCTTGGATCAGGCCACGTTGGTGGTGCAGGCGCCGCAGGTCTCACCACAGCCGTCGTCGGTCAGGTTGGTCAGGCTGGCGGTGTCGGACACCTCCAGCAGGGCGACGTCCAGCTCGAAGCCGTCGGGCGTCGTCGAACTCGTTGTCTGCGGGCGTACCTGTGTGGCCCCCGGGTCGGTGGTGCGTGTCATGCCAACTCCCATGAATCGCAGGGATATTACGGACGTACGTCGCACGCCGCCGATGCAGCCAGGCGCGCGGCAGGGAGTGCGGGACCCCCGCATCCGGCTGCCGGGTTATGCAGGTGCAGCCAGATGCGCGGGCACCGCGGTCGGTATGGGCCAGGCGAGACTCGGCTGTGGGGGGCCTGCTCGCGGCCGGGTGCCAGCTGGAGTCACCCCCGCCCGTTGGGCTGTCCGGGCAGGGGTACGCGCGGCCCAACCCAGGGGCGACGGAACGAGTTCGGACCAGCACCTCGCGAGCACCCCCCATATGTACGCGTTAGCGTCCTCCTCAGCTTCGACACACCCCAATCCGAAAGGCTGTACCTGGCCTTGGCGGCCTTCGGCCGTACGCCATCGGGCCGCGACGGACGCTGTCGACCAACTCCAGATCCGAACAGGTATCCACGCCGTCCAGGGCGACTTGGATTTCCGCAATCGCCATGCACGCACAGGTGGGCCGGCAGATCCGGATATACGTCCTCGGATAAGGCGTCCTCGTCGATCGCCAAGAGATAGAAGCTGGCCCCGCGGAACGGCATCGGGAAGCTCACCATCCCTTCGGCGCGAAGTGGACGACCTTGCCGCCCAGCGGGTCCGAATACACCCGGTAGCCAGGTGCAAGGGCATCCAGCAGTTCCAGCCCGCGGCCCCGGACCTCGGCCGGATCGGCCACACGCCGTTGGGGCATTTCCGAAGAGGCGTCCCAGACCGCAACGGACAGGTCGGGGTGCACCGCCACCGTCAGCTCATCGCCGGCGCCGTGTACCACAGCGTTGGTGACCACTTCACTCACCAGCAGAAGCACGACGTCGATGAGGTCGCCGTCCGCGCCAGCCTGGCAGAAGATCTCTCGAACCCAACGCCGCGCGCTGGGAACGGAGTTCGGTACGCGATCGAATCTTGTCGCGACAGAACTTCCGTCTCCGTGCTGTTGTTCCAAGTGCATGGGAGCCTCCAGCACGCGGCTGTGGGCAGCCGCGTAGACGGGCACGCACCGCTACGTACATCGCTCGGTGCGTGATGCCGAGTGTGGTGCGATCGCACCTGCGATCGCAAGCCCTCCGACTGAAATACCCTCAGAAGTGTCGCTACGCTGGGCCTCGCGCTACCCTGCGCTATGCCGAACGAGCTGCGAAGGGAGGGATGCGCATGTCGGTGAACACGGCGGGGATCGTCGCGCGGAGGACATTCGGTGACGCCCTGAAGTCGGTTCGCGCCGAAGCCCGTACACGTCAGGGCAACAAGATCAAGCAAATTGACGTGGCCAAGGCGCTCGGGCGCTCCACCGTCGACCGCTACTCCCGCTTCGAGCGAGGGGCAGCGCTGCCTGACGACACAGAGTGGCCGGCCATCGTCAAGGCTCTGTTCATGGACCGGGAGACCAGGGTCCGCCTGGAGACGCTGCTGCGGGCCGCGCAGTCAATCGAGGGCGCCTGGTGGCGCGAGTTCGAGGAGGAGTTCGACGAGTCACTCCTGGAGTTCGTCGCCTACGAAGACGCCGCCACGAAGATCACCACGTGCGCCGGCAACGTATTGCCAGGCATCTTGCAGCGTCGGCCGTACGCGGAAGCGCTGACGCTCTCGCTGGACCGGGCGGTCCTCTCGCCGCACCAGATGGACCGCTCCGCTCACCTGCGGGGACAGCGCCGAGGGATCTTCGACAAGAACCACCCGCCGACCGTCGAGGCGATCATCGGCGAGGGTGCCCTGCGGCAGGAAGTCGGCGGCAAGACAATCATGGTCAGCCAACTCGACTCGCTCATCGAGGACGCCGAAACGGGACGGGTTTCATTCTGGATCATCCCCTTCACGGCCAGCGCAACGCTGACATATATGTTTACGCTGCTGGAATTCGGCGGTGCAGGTGAAAAGCCGATCGTGGCTTTCGACCAGATGACTGGGATGACCTTCAGGAAGACAGCGCGGGAAATCCGAGAACTGCGCACCTACGTCGAATCGCTGCGGGGTCTGGCCAATCGGCCGCTGGCTTCACTGGATGTGTTGAGAACAATCAGGAAAGAGATGTCGCGTGACTAAGGAAGAGACTCTCAAGGCCCTGCTGGCGACCGACCTCACGGGCGCCAAGTGGACCAAATCCTCGTTCTCCGGCGGTACTGGTCAAGACTGCCTGGAAGTTACTCGGGTCACGGGGCTCGGGTGGGTGCTGCGGCACTCCATCCTGACGGATCACATCATCCCGCTGACCGACGCGGAGTACCTGGCCCACTGCAACGGGGTCAAGGCCAACGAGCCGGGCCTGGTGCCGTAATACAACCACGCGTTGCGACACATCGCGGAGTTCACGCCGCTCCTGCGCATCCCTCACTAACCTCGGGCCGGTGACCACCTCGAGCCCAGAACTGCTGGCCCAGGACAACGCCGTCGCACTCGGTCCGCTGCGCCGTGACCTTCTTGACACCTACCTGCGCTGGGACAACGACCCCATCGTGATGCGCGGATACGGCCGTCCCAAGGCGATCACCGAGGATGAGCGCGCCGCCGGGCGGGACGCGCAGCTCTCCGGTGACAACATCCACCGCACCATCTACCACACCGGCACAGGCCGACCCACCCATGTCGGCACCGTCACCCTGGCCATCGACCACGAGATGCACACCGCCGAACTCTCCATCGCCCTCGGCCAGGTAGGCCGCGGCCGGGGCCTCGCCACCCCCGCCGTCCGTCTGACCGCCCGCCATGGGTTCGACACCGCCAACCTGCACAGCATTTGGCTGAGTGTGCTGGCGCCCAACACCCATGCCATCCGTGCCTACGAGAGCGCCGGGTTCCACCACGTCGGCCGCCGCCGCGACGCCGGCTACTGGGATGGCCAGCCCTGCGACGAAATCCTCATGGACGCCGTGCACGCCGACATCTGAGATCCCGGCGGCCAGTCGGGGGTGGCTACGCCTCTTCTCCGAAGAGGTTGGTGTGGGCGAAGTAGGAATCACCGTAAAATCGTCGAGATCGTCCAGCAGCTCGACACAGCGTGATCCACGGCGCTTTGGATCATGAATCTCTCGACCTCATTCGAAAGCACCTGGAGGAGTACACCGATGAAAGCTAATCGCTCTTTCACTGCGAACCCCTCCCTGGCCTGGCGCAAGTCGAGCTACAGCGGCTCGGAAAACGGCGCGTGCGTCGAGGTGGCGGACGGAATTCCGCACGTGATCCCCGTCCGCGACTCCAAGAACCTCACCGCGCCCGCCCTCGCATTCCCGGCGGCCCAGTGGCAACAGTTCGTCACGGCCGCCAAGAATTCCGCCTTCAACGACTGATCCAGCAGCCGCAACCGGCGGGCGGACGCGTCTCGTTCACGAGCACAGCACCACTCGCTGTGCCGTCTCCATCGACGAGGACACCGACACCTACCTGGTCCAGGGGTGGAAGGTGCTGGACGAAGAGCGCCTGGTCCAGATGGACATCCCCGGCCATGAGACGGTGGTCGAGATCCCCCGCCGCATGGCGCAGTTCTTCTTGGAGGTACAGGGTGGGCAAGCTTCCGACGTTTGAGGAACTGTTCCGTGGCTGCGAGCGCTCCGCGGTACATCTGGAGATGCGCGACGGATACATGCGGTCGGACCCCGCCTTCATCGACTGGAGCGAAGGAAAGCGGTTCGACCCGGCCGACCGCTGGCGGTCCTGGTTCGACATCGTGTCCGAGACCACCGGCCGTGGAGTCGCGGTCAGGCGGGCGCGGATCGTCTCCGAGCCGGTGAGCGACTACATCCGGTTCGAACACGAGGTGACGGACGGGCTGAACGTCGCCTCGGGCGAGCAAGTCCGATGGCTGCCACGCCGCCGAACAACCGACTTCTTCCTCCCCGGCAACGACTTCTGGGTGTTCGACGAGCACCTGATACTCATCAACCACTTCGACGGCAACGGTGACTCGCTGGAGCACGAGTTCAGCGAGGACGCTGACCTGGCGGACCTGCTGTCCCGGGCCTTCGAGGCCGTCTGGGACCGGGCCGTGCCGCACGCGAGCTATCGGCTCGGCTGAATGCCGAGGGCCCCGGCCGGGGGTCCGGGGCCCTCGGGGGTGGCGGGGGCGGTGCCCCCGCCGTGGTGGGGGTTATGCCTCTTCGCCGAAGAGGTTCGTGTACGTGGCCAGCGCGATCGCGATGTCCGCCTGGGCCCAGAAGCGGTGGTACGTCATCACCGGCGCCTCGCCGCCGTTCAGGTACGCCTCCACCTGGGGCCAGTTCTCGTCCTCGTGGTAGAAGGTGCGGATCGACTCGAACGTCGCGCCCGGCTCGATCACGTCGCCGTTGGGCATCGTGCCGCTCCAGCCGGACGGGATGTAGACCTCGTCGTCGAAGCGGTTGTAGTCCGCGCGGGACTCCGGCACCGCGACGCCGATGTCGTCCGAGTTCGCCAGGAGGGCGTCCAGCAGGCCGGACGCGGTCTCCTGGGCCGCCGTGTCGCCGGACGCCGCCGCGTAGAACGAGAGGGCGTTGGCCAGCGAGCCGGTCACGCCGACGTCCTGCGAGTACGCCGTCACGTCCACGTGCAGGCCGGAGTTGTCACCGGGGTTGGCCGGGTCCCACGTGTCGGGGGCGCCGGACCAGGCGAGGGTGGCCGGGATCTGGAAGTCCCCGCCCTCGCCGATGGTGACCTCGCTCACGACCCAGTCGACCCACTTGTCGAGCACCGCGCCGGCCTGCGGGTCCTCGGTCGTGTAGTAGTACTCGGCGAGCCGCTGCATCGACCATGCCTGCATGCCGAACCACTGGTTCGACGGCGGGTCGTGGTAGACCGGCTTCTCGTCGTAGTACATGCCGTAGAACGTGGGGGTGCCGGCCGGCGGGGTGCCGTAGTGGCCCTCCCAACTGTTCGTCGCGCCGCCCGCGATGGCGCCCTCGGCGGACTGGAGCCAGGTGTAGAACTCCAGCATCCGGTCCAGGCTGTTGCCCCAGTCCTCCGCCGCGGTCGGCGAGTTCGGGGTCAGCGCCGGGTCGCTGGACAGGACGTGCGCGGCCATCGGGTTCTGGTAGCCGAAGTGCGCGTAGGAGGAGCCGATCCGCCAGGCCCAGCCCGCGGAGGTGTCCAGCGCGCCGCCCCAGGCGTAGTACCAGGACATCAACTGGTGGTTGCTGCTCTTGCCGGACCCGGCCGGGCAGGACGAGGCGCCGACGCAGTCGCCGATCTCCTTGAAGTACTTGTCGTACATCGAGTAGCGCAGGTAGTCGCCCATCCGCGCCGCCTTCTCGACGGTGCCGGCGACCGCGGCCGCGTTGCCCTGCTCCGACGCCCACTGGTTGGCCCAGTAGGCGGCCTGCACCGCGCGGGCGTCCGCGTCCGGGGCGTTGGTGTAACGCCACTGCTGGGCGTAGGAGGCGTCCCCGGTGAAGAGGTCGAGGTAGCCGTTCTCGCCGCCGTAGGTGAAGTCCTCGCAGGACGGCTGGGTGACCGTCTCCCAGGTGGACTCCTGCGGCCCGCGCTGGAAGGTGTTGATGAACGTCGGGTCGCCGGCCGTGCCACCGCACACGTCGCCGTAGCCGTAGACGTCGTCCACGTCCTGGAGCCAGTGCATGCCGTAGATGTCGTCGGTGCCGTACGTCGACGACAGCTCATCGGCCAGCGGGTCGTCACCGACCGGGATGCTGTTGTCGAGCTGGGCCGGGTAGTCCGCCGGGTTGGTGGACTCGGGCGCGTAGGTGGCGGGCGAGCCCGGGTTGTAGAAGCTGTTGGTGGGCTGCTCGCTCTGGTCGGGGATCATCCACTCTTCCATCAGCGCCCAGGCGTCGTTGAACGGTGCCCAGTCGCCGGTGACCTGGCCGTACTGCGCCTCCAGCCAGATCAGGTACGAGTACGCCTCCGAGGTCGTCTCGTGCCCGTGGTCGGGCGCCTCGACGATCAGCGTCTCGACGGAGTGGTAGGGGATGCCCTCGTCCGAGAAGTAACCGCTGGCCGGGTCCTTGATCTTCTCGTAGAGCTCGAGGAACTGCTGCTCGTACTGAAGCAGTTCGGGCTCTTCGGCGAAGGGGGAGTCCGCGTTGCCGTGCGCCGCCGCGGTCAGGCCCAGCGGCAGGGAGAGGGCTATGGCGCCGGCGATCCAGAGGCGCCGGGTCTTGCGGTGTCTTGCTCTCTTCGAAGTACCGATGTCCGGTCCACGGTGGATCCGCATCGCTTCCTCCTCGCGGCTCGTGGGGGGGGATGAGGAGCTGGCTGCCGGGGAGCTGTGTCGCTGTGGGGGCTGTGACGCTCAGAACCAGTGGGAGCGCTCCCAACCTTTGACCAATGGACTTGCACACGTCAACCCCTCGGACGAATCGAGGCCACGAGGGGCAGGTCAGCGGTAATTTCTCGAACGACCCCTTGGCGAGAAGGGCACTTGTGGCCTACGGTCCCTTCAACCAGTGGGAGCGGTCCCAAACTGTCGGGGCAATCAGGAAGCACGCCGCGACGACCAGGAATCGCTCCGAGCGCACACCCCCACATTCCCCCACATCACCCCCACAACCTCCCCGTGGTGTCCCCCCATTGACGGACACCGGCGAGTTCCCATGTGCCCACGGCCGGAACAGGTTCGGCGTTCCGGACGGCCGGACCTGTGAGCAGGTCCCACCGCCCCTCACCCCGTCAGCCCGAGGGGACACGGGCACGTGTGGGTGACCGACGGGCCGTGGAGATGCCTCGGCATCGACCACGCGGTCGCCAAGGCGGCCGGCCCATGCGCCGCGACGGTCCCACGAAGGGCCGTTCGGCACAGGCCGTACGCAACCATCCGGAGGACACACAGCAATGAGCCGCACACCCCCCACACACCGCCGGCGCAGGCGGCGGTCCGTGCTGATCGCGGGCGCCGCCGTCGGTGCCGCCGCAATGACGCTCACCACCCTCGGCTTCGCCTCGGCGGACGAGGCGGACAACCAGCCCATGGCGCGAGTTGACAACCCCTACGCGGGCGCGCAGCTCTACGTCAACCCGGACTGGGCCGCCAACGCCACCGAGGGCGGCGGCGCGGCCATCGCCGACCAGCCCACCGCGGTGTGGCTGGACAGCCGGGCCGCGATCACCGGAGGCTCCGCGGGCAACAGCACCGGCCTGCGCGAGCACTTGGACAACGCGCTGGAGCAGGGCGCGGACGCGATCCAGATCGTGACCTACAACCTGCCCGGCCGTGACTGCGCCGCGCTCGCCTCCAACGGTGAGCTGGGCCCGAACGACATCGACATCTACAAGACCGAGTTCATTGACCCCATCAATGAGATCGTGTCGGACCCGAAGTACGCCGAACTCCGCATCATCAACATCGTGGAGCTCGACTCGCTGCCGAACCTCGTGACCAACGTGGGTTCGCGGCCGACGGCCACGCCCGAATGCGACGAGATGCTGGCCAACGGCAACTACGTCAAGGGCGTCGGCTACAACATCGCGACGCTCGGCGACAACGAGAACGTCTACAACTACATCGACATCGGGCACCACGGCTGGATCGGCTGGGAGGACAACTTCCAGGCCAGCGCGGACATCCTGTTCGAGGCCGCGAACGCGGAGGGCGCCACGCCCGCCGACGTGGCCGGCTTCGCGGCGAACTCCGCGAACTACGGCGCGCTGGTGGAGGACCACTTCTCCATCACCGACACGATCAACGGCCAGCAGATCCGCGGCGAGAGCTCCTGGATCGACTGGAACAACTACATCGACGAGCAGTCGTTCGCCCAGGCGTTCGCGACGCAGGCCGCGCCCGCGGCGGGCTTCCCGTCGGGTCTCGGCGTGATCATCGACACCTCGCGCAACGGCTGGGGCGGCCCCGACCGGCCGACCGGTCCCGGCCCGCAGACGAGCGCCGACGAGTACGTCGACGGCGGGCGCTACGACCGCCGGATCCACCTCGGCAACTGGTGCAACCAGTCCGGTGCCGGCCTCGGCGAGCGCCCGCAGGCCTCGCCCGCGCCGAACATCGACGCCTACACCTGGATCAAGCCCCCGGGTGAGTCGGACGGCTCCAGCGAGGAGATCCCGAACGACGAGGGCAAGGGCTTCGACCGGATGTGCGACCCCACCTACGAGGGGAACCCGCGCAACAACAACAACATGTCCGGTGCGCTGCCGAACGCCCCACTCTCGGGCCACTGGTTCCAGGCCCAGTTCGAGGAGCTGCTGGCGAACGCCTACCCGCCTCTGTGAGTGACCGGTTGAACGACCCGGCCTGATCGCAGGACTCCGCACCGATCCCCCCACGCACCGCGCCCCCGATGCCCGCCAGGCACCGGGGGCGCGGTGCGTTCGCGGTAGGGTTCTCGCCCATGTGCGAAAGACGAATAGCATGACGGCGCGGGCCCCACGGGTCTGGTCGACGGCCGGCGCATTCGGGCGTGCCGCACTGCTGGTGCTGCTGGCGTGGGCCGTGGCGGGGACCATCACCGCCGTGTCCTATCTGGCCCTCGGGGTCATCGCCGTGCCGATCCTGACCGGGGTGGTGCTGGGCGTGGGCTTCGTGGTGGCGGTGATCGCGACGCACCAGGCGTTCTGGCTGGGGCTGTTGGCGCTCGTGTGCGGCCTGCCGGTGCTGGTGGGGGCGGTGCAGTACGCGCCCGAGGCGGCGCTGGACCGGCGGGGTGTGGCCCAGGAGGTCGTCATCACCGACGTGGATGTGACGGGCAAACGCCATGAGTTCCGGCTGAGCACCGTGGCGGGCGAGGCGCTCGCCGAACGGCTGGACTACCAGGGCTCCTCGCCGCCGTACCAGATCGGGGACCGGCTGACGGTCATCAGCGATCCCGAGGGGACCGTGCCGCTGGAGGACGCGGCGAAGGTCGACCCGGACGCGAAGCTGGGCATGCTCGGCGGGGGCACCGCGGTGTGGACGCTGATCGCCCTGTACGCGGCGCGCCGCGGGCATGTGCGGCGCCGGAACGGCAAGAGCCTGTCGGACACGCCGGCCCTGTACTGACGCGCGGGGGCCCGCCGCCGGCCGGTCAGCGACCGCTCAACGGCCAGCGGCGGGCGCCGAACTGGGTGACGGTGACCAGGGTTTCGCCGTCCGGGGAAAGCGCGACGCCGCCGTCGGCCCGGCCGAACGGGACGTCCGCGAGCACGGCGCCGCTCGCCGCGTCCCAGACCGCTCCCCAGCCGTGGCTGCCGGGGAAGTACGCCCGGGGGCCGCCCTTGGCGGGCCACACCAGGGCGCCGTCCGGCTGGTCGTGCATCGGCAGGTCCGCGACCGCCACCCGTGGCCCGGCCGCCTCGGGCCCGCCGTCGGTCCCGGCCAGCGGCAGCGTCCACAGGGCGGCGTGGCCCCGGTCGGTGGCGCCGGCCACGGCCAGCGCCGTGCCGTCCGGGGCGAAGGCGAGCGCGGTGACCTGCCGCAGCCCGGCCGGTTCGGCGCGCAGCCACTCGGCGCCGGTGGTCACGTCGCGGACGGTCACCCGGCTGCGTTCGTCGCGGGCGCCGATGGCGAGCCGTTCGCCGGTGGCGTCCAGGGCCGCCGCCTCGACGCGCAGCCGCCGCCAGTCCTCGGGGTAGGTGGCGGGCTCGGTGACCGCGCCGGCCGTGTGGCCGGTGGCCGTGTCCAGGACGATGGCGCGGCCGGCGGCGTGCAGGGCGACGGCCAGCCTGGAGCCGTCGGCGCTGAACACCAGCCGCAGCCGTTCCTCGCCGTGCGGGGCGGACGGCGGCAGCGGGTGGTGCCAGCGCGTCCGGCCGGTGGCGACGTCGTGGAGCACGACGCACGGCTCCTCGCCGAGCAGGGCGCGGGCGACGACGTCGCCCCGGGGGCCGAAGGCCAGGTCGGTGAGGTAGGCGGCGTCGGTGACGGGCGGCAGCACGCCGACCTCGGGTTCGTCGCCGGGGCCGGCCGGCCAGCGGCACAGGACCTGCGGCCGGTCGGGGGTGTCGCGGTCGAGCTTGGCGCCGAACGCCAGCGCCCGGGCGTCGTCGGACACGGCGGCGACGGACACCGCCCAGTGGGAGCAGGGCAGTTGGGCGTCGTCGGCGGCCGAGCCGGCGCGCGGGAGCAGTCGCGGGGGCAGGCCGGTGAGGATCACCTCGCCGGGCGCCGGTTCGGGGGGCGGGGGCTTCTCGACGGGCGGGGCGGGGGTCAGGCCGGCCAGGAACCAGGCGTCGATCTCCTCCTGGACCACGACCAGCGCGCTGCCGTCCGGGGTGAACGCGGCGACGGCGGGGGCGGGATCGGCCCACAGGGTCCGGCCGTCGCCGTCGAACAGCAGCGAGCCGAAGTCGGCGCCGATGAACGCGAACGGCCCGTCCGCCGTCCAGACCGCGCGGGTGGTGACGGCAGCGGCCGGGGAGTCGGCGTCCAGGCCCTCGGTGAAGTCGCCGGGCCGCAGCAACGCGCCGGGCACCAGCGTCCGTTCGCCGCCGCCGTCGTCCTCGCCGGCGGCGGGGGTCAGGGTCAGCAGCCGGGCGGCGGGCCGGGCGACGGTGGCGAGCCCGGCCTGTTCTGGCACGCCGCCCACGGCGCCGCCGACCGCGAACACGCCCGCGCCGTCCGGGGCGACGGCGAGCGCGCCCACCGAGGTCAGCCCGGTCTCGGCGGTGGCCAGCACCGAGCCGGTGGCCACGTCGCGCACCACCACCCGCCCGGCCGGGCCCGTGTGGCACAGCAGCCGTCCGGTCGCGTCGAGCGCCACGGGGCCGAACGCGTCCTGGCCCTCGGGGACATGGAACAGCACCTTGCCGGTACCGGTCTCTATGACGGCCACCACGTCGGTGGAGCCGGTGCCGACGGCGAGCCGCCGCCCGTCGCCGGAGAAGCCGAACCGCACGAGGTCGTCGCGGCCGAAGCACGGCTCGTCCTCGCCGCCGGGCGTGCCCGGCCGCACCTGCCACAACTCCTCGCCGGTGTCGGCCGACCAGGCGCGCCAGGTGCCCTCGACCGCCGTCACCACGGTGCGGCCGTCGGGATTGACGGCGACGTCGGCCACCTCGTCGTAGTACTCGCCGCCGCCGAGGTACCACACCAGGGGCGCGTCGCGGATGGTGGCCCAGCGGACGATGTCGCCGCCGTTGTGGTGCCATTCGGCGGCGGCGGCCAGGGCGAGCCAGCGCAGCCCGGGCGGCGCGGCGACGGCGGCGGCGCCACCGAAGAAGTAGGCGCCCTCGCTGCTGTCCGCGTCGTCCCGGTCGTCCTCGACGGGAACGGGCACGGTGCCGGTCTCGACGCTGTCCAGCCGGCCCAGGCGCCGCGTTCCGGCCAGGGCGTGGCAGGGGCGTATGTCGCCGGCGACCCACGCGCGCCACCAGCCGTCGGGCATCGGCCGCTGGCCGGCGGGCCAGCGCAGCACGAGGGGCGCGATGTCGGCCAGCGCCCGTTCGTCGAGCCGCTCCAGCCGGCGGCAGATCTCCTGCCAGCCGGCCCGGCTGGGTCGGGATTCGAGCAGAGCCCGCAACGTTGTCATTCCGTCGTTCCTTGCTCGTTCCTTGCTCGTTTTGTGCTCGTTCTGTGCTGCGCCGGGTGCGTGTTTCGTTCGTGGGGGATCAGTCCGGGTCGAGGTCGTAGGCGCGGACTCCGGCGGGGGCGGCGACGACCAGCGCGCGGCCGTCGGGGCTGAGCGCCCAGGCGGTGGACCGGCCCAGGTCGGGGACCGAGAGCAGGGACCGGCCGCGCGCCAGGTCCCACACGGTCACGGTGCGGCCCGCGCGCACGGCGGCCAGCGGACCGGCCGGCCCCCACACCGGGCGGACGATCTGCTGCCGCGCCTCGCCGGGCAGGTGGGCCAGCGCGCGCCGGGTCGTCTCCTGCCCGTCCAGGCCGAGGATGACGGCCAGGGCGGTGCCGTCGGTGGTGCCGATGACGGCCAGGGAGCGCCCGTCCGGCGCGAAGACCAGCCCCGCGCACCAGGTCACGCCGGTGGGAAAGGTGGTGACGCTGCCGTCGTACCGGTCCAGCACGGCGATGGCGCCGTCGGGGGCGCGTTCATAGGGCCGGCACAGGCGGAACGCGAGCCGGGAGCCGTCCGCGTCGACGGCGACGGCCTCGCTGCCGCCGATGCCCGCCGGGTCCGCCACCTGGTGGCCGTCGTCCGCCGCCCAGGCCAGCACGGAACGGCTGCTCTGGTCGCAGCCCGCGACCGTTTCCCCGTCGCCACTGACCGCCAGCCGCACGCCGCCGAACTCGCCGTAACCGGCGTAGACGGGCCGGCTGACCGAGCGCCGCCACCGTTCGGCCGGTCCGCCCAGCGACCAGTGCGCGACCTGCCCGACGTGCTGGTCGTCGGCCCCGCCGAGCGAGGCGGTCAGCGTGGTCCCGCCCGGCCCGAACAGCAGGTCGCGCACGACGGCGCCGGGGATCCGCCGGGCCGCCGCCAGCCGCGCGGGCGGCCGGTCGGATCCGGGGTGGAACACGAGCAGCTCGCCGAAGCCCGGGAACCAGGGCGCGGCCGTGGCGACCGCGACCCGGGCCACTCCCTCGGACACGGCGACGGCCGTCACGCGCTGTGCGACCGCCGGCCGCCCGGGCAGCGGCCGGCGGATGTCCAAGTCCCCGGGAGCGCACAGGTGCCGTACAACCATGACACGGACACTAGACCGCCGCGCGGCCCCGGGGCACCGGCTTCGGCCACCGGGTGAGCCACAGTTCGGCTACATCCGGGGGCCCACATCTCATATGAGCCAACGGGAGCGCGGCGAAATACAGTTCACGCCGGGCGCGCGACCCGGGCAAGGGTGCTCCGGTCCCCCACCGGGCGCCGCGCACCGACGGAGAGCGCCGGACTCCGGAGCGTGCGCGCCCGGCGCCCGCGGCTCGGCGGTGGGCATCACGGGGAACTAGGGCCTGTGTCGAGTTCCCGGTCGGATCAGCCCGCGGCGTCAGACGCGGTGCCCTCCCAGGCCCTTGGGGGCCTGGGAGGTACCCCCAGCAAGGCACCGGATCGCAGCTCATACCCGGCCGTATTCGCGCGATTCGGCTGGGGGCACCTCCCAGACGGAGTCTGGGGGAGCGGCGAGGTGCCGTGACTGGCGTCGCGGGCCCGGGCGGGAACTCGATACAGGCCCTAACGGTCTTGGAGGGCGAGTTCGTCGGCGCCCGGGAGCCGGGCGCAGCGGCGGCAGGCGCGGGCCGAGGTTGCCACCACACCGTGGGAGGCGGCGGTGAGAGAACCGGCCAACGCGATCAGCGGCCAGTTGTCGGCCAGCGGCGAGGTGGTGGCCAGCGTCAGCGTGGCCACCGCCATGGCCGCGCTGGCGGCGGTGCCGGTCCAGGCGACCGTCACGGGCAGCCGGCGCGGGGCGGGCAGCCGGCGGCCGAGGGTGCCGGTGGTGGCCAGGGCCGCCGCGGCGAGCAGCGCGGCGGTGGCCGCCGCGGCGGCGAGGTGGGCGGCCAGGAGCTGGGCCACGCGCGGCAGTTGGCCGCCCGGATCGGGGCCGGCGGTGACGATCAGATACCAGCAGGCGAGCAGGAACGGCGCGGTGAGCGCGATGGCGCGCGCGGTGTGCCGGGCCTGGGCGATGGTCAGCTCCCGCTGACAGCTCGGCACCAGCTCGCCCACCGTGCCGAACTCGCGCACCGCCTCCCGGGCGGCGCGCTCCGGGTCCTCGCCCGCGTGGACGCGGGCGGCCACGGCGTCGCCGAGCCCGTCGCGGATCTCCCCGACCAGCCGGGACTTGACCCGGGCCGGGCCGTGCAACGCGGCGCTCAGCGCGGCGACATGCTCCTCGACGGGACCGGCCGGGCGCCCGGCGGCGGCGCTCACGCCGGGCGCCCGGGCGGGGTGGCCGGGTTCAGCACGGAACCGATCGCCGTGGTGAACTCCCGCCAGGCCGTCCGCTCGCCGGCCAGGGACGCCCGGCCGGCGTCGGTCAACTCGTAGCACCGCCGCCGCCGTTCACCCACGGACGCCCAACTGCTGCGGAGCAGTCCGAGCCGCTCCAGCCGGTTCAGCGCCGGGTAGATCGTGCCGGTGCGCAGCTCCAGCGCGCCCCCGCTGCGGCGCTGGACCGCCGCGATGATCGCGTAGCCGTGCAGCGGGCCCGGCTCCAGCACGGCCAGCAGCAGCCCGTCCAGGTGTCCCCGTACCGCGTCTGTCCTCATAGGTAGGCAGCCTACACACCGCTGGCGTAGGCGTGCTATCTATTGGCAGCCAACGCATGAACGCTCTCACGCTCTCCAGGAGTTCGCGGTGACCAAGCTGCTGCTGTCCCTGCACGTCCTCGCGGCGATACTCGCGGTCGGACCGATCGCCGTCGCCGCCTCCCTCTTCCCGCGCTTCGCCCGGGGGACCGACGAACGGTCGCGCGGAGTCGCCGCGCTGCTGCACCGGATCTGCCGCGGCTACGCCGTCTTCGGGATCGCCGTCCCGGCCTTCGGCCTGGCCACCGGCGCCTCGCTCGGCGTGCTCACCGACGCCTGGCTGCTCGCGTCGATCGTGCTGACCGCGATCGCCGCCGTGGTCCTGGCGCTGGCCATCCTCCCGGGCCAACAGGCGCTGCTCGCCGACCCGTTGAACGAAACCCCCGCGGCGCCGGCGCGGCGGGGGATGCCGCTGCCCGCCGTCACCGGCGTCTTCAACCTCCTGTGGGCGATCGTCGTGGTCCTCATGATCGTCCGCCCCGGCTCGACCACCGGGGCGTGACCGAGTGCGGACGCTCCGGATCGCGGCGGCAGTCGAGGCCGTCTCCCTAACCGCCCTGCTGGGCAACGTGCTCACCGCGCACGCCTCCGCCGTCTCCGCGCTCGTCGGGCCGCTGCACGGCACGGCCTACCTCGTGGTCATCGCGGCCACCGTCGCCGCGCCGGCCGCCCCGCCGGGCTCGGCCCGGCGCGCCCTGGTCCCCGGCGTCGGCGGGCTGCTGGCGCTGCGGCGGCTCGACAGCGGCGTCAGGAGGTGATGATCTCGCGGACCTTGGTGGTGACGGCCCGCGCGGCCTCGTCGTAGTTGGTGAGGACCACCGTCACCCAGTCGTCGTCCGGCGGGAACATCTGCATGTCGGTCGAGACGCCCGACGCGCCCCCGTTGCGCGAGATCACCCACCGGTCGCCCATGAGGAAGGCCATCGCGCCGTACATCTCGAACGCGGCCAGCCGGCCCGGCACGCCCCCGGGCAGCGGCACCTTGGGGCTCAGGAGCAGCTGCGTATGGGCGGGGTTCACCAGCTCCGCGCCGGCCAGGGCCCGGGCGAACCGGTCCAGGTCCGGGCAGCTGGCGAACGAGCCGCCCGCCGGGGTGCCCACGAAGCCGTGCTCCTCGTGGACGTCGACGCGTTCGGTGGCGCCTTGCGGGATGCCGTAGGGCCGGGCGATGCGCCGGTCGTCGCGCCACTGCGGCGCGGTGAAGAAGCCGGCGCCGGTCATCCCGGCCGCGCGGAACACGTGTTCGCGGACATAGTCGTAGTAGGTCTGGCCCGAGGCGGCGGCCACGATCGCGCCGAGGACGACGAACGCCGAGTTGCTGTACGCCTGGCCGGCGCCCGGCGTGAACTCCAGCGGCGCGCGCCGGATGAGCGCCAGCACGCCGTTCATCACCTCCTCCTCGCTGCCCCACGTCCCGTGGTCCCGCCAGTAGTCGGGGTCGCGGAAGAAGTTGCCCAGCCCGGAGGTGTGGGTGAGGAGCTGGTGCACGGTGACCTTGTCGGCGATCTCGGCCGGGAAGCCCTCGACGTAGGTGCCGAGCGTCGCCTGGTAGGCGACCTTGCCCCGCTGGGCGAGCTGCGCGATGGCGACGGCGGTGAACAGCTTGGTGATCGAGCCGAGGATGAAGATGGTGTCCGGCCCGTTGGGGACGGCCAGTTCCTTGTTGGCCATCCCGTGCGACCGGGCCAGCACGGTGCGGCCCCGGTAGGTCACCAGCACACTGCCGGAGAACTCGTCCCGGGCCGCCAGGTCGCCGACGAACTGGTCGAACGCGCCACCGGGCCGCAGGTCGCGGGGGATCGAGCCGGCGTCGGACGCGGACGCGGCGCGCGGGGACGCGGCGTGCGCGCTCCCCGCGAGCGCCGCCACCCCGCCGGCGGCGAGGGGCGCCGCCCCCGCCAGAGCCAGCACCGACCGTCGAGTCGTTGTCATGCGTGAGCACCTTTCTGCGACGGAACACCACACGGACACAACGGAGTCCACATCTACGGGCCGGTCCCGATCGGCGGCCGATCGCCCTTCCATATCCGATCCATATGCCGCCCCTGCCATGCTGCGCGGGTGCGGATCCTGCTGGTCGAAGACGAACAGCCGCTGGCCGGGTACATCGCGGTCGGGCTGCGCCGGAACGGGTTCGCCGTCGATGTCGCCCTCGACGGCGGGAGCGCCCTGGAGAAGTGCGAGGTCACGCCCTATGACGTCGTGGTCCTCGACCGAAACCTGCCGGGCGTGCACGGCGACACCGTCTGCCGGACGCTGGCCCGGCGCGGCAGCGCCCGCATCCTGATGCTCACGGCGTCCGGCGCCGTGCAGGACCGCGTCGACGGGCTGACCCTGGGCGCCGACGACTATCTGGGCAAGCCGTTCGCCTTCTCCGAACTGGTCGCCCGCGTCCGCGCGCTGGTCCGCCGCAGCGCCCCGGCCCGGCCGCCCGTGCTGACCGCCGCCGATGTGCTGCTCGACCCCGCGCGGCGCACGGTGGAGCGCGCCGGGCGGCTGCTGCACCTGACGCCCAAGGAGTTCGGCGTGCTCGAACAGCTCCTGGCGGCGGACGGCGACGTGGTCAGCGCGGAGCGGCTGCTGGAGAAGGTGTGGGACGAGCACGCCGACCCGTTCACCAACGCGGTCCGGATCACGGTGGGCACGCTGCGCCGCAAGCTCGGCGAGCCGCCGCTCATCGACACCGTGACCGGCGCCGGCTACCGGATCCGCCCGTGCGCGTCCGGCTGAGCGCCCGCAGCCGGCTCGCGCTGCTCTACACCGCGCTGGTGCTGGCTGCCGGGACGCTGATGACCGCGCTGACGTATGTCCTGATGCGGCGGAAGGAGCTGCGGCTCTACTACGAGGTCAGGCCGGCGCCCGGCGCAAGCGAACCGGCCCCGCCGCCACGGGAGTTGCCGGAGATCGCGGACGAGGCGCGCGACGCCGCCCTGTCCGATCTCCTCACCCAGGCCCCCATCGCCCTTGCGGTGGTGACCCTGCTGGCCGCCGCGCTGGCCTGGCTGGTGGCAGGCCGGGTGCTGCGGCCGATCCGGGTGATCGCGGACACCGCCCAGCGCCTCTCCGCGGAGAACCTGTCGGAACGCGTGCCCGTCACCACACCCGCCGACGAGCTCGCCGCCCTCGCCGGCACCATCAACGGCATGCTGGACCGCATCCAGCGCGGCATCGCGGAACGGGATCGGGTGCTGGAGAGCCAGCGGATGTTCACCGCCAACGCGGCCCACGAGCTGCGGACGCCGCTGACCACCATGCGCACGGCCATCGAGGTCACGCTCGACGGCGACCCCACCCTGGCCGAACTGCTCACCATGGCCCGTGACATCGGGACCGCCGTCGAGCACAGCCAGCGCACCCTCGACGGCCTGCTGGCCCTCGCCCACAGCCAGGCCGGCCCGCGCGCCCACCGGCGGACGGACCTGGCCGCCGTGGCGGCCCGGCTCCTGACCGACCTGGACGAGGAGGCGGCGGCCCGGCACATCGCGCTGCTCAGCGGCACCCGCCCGGCCCCCGTCACCGGCGAACCGATCCTGCTCGAACGCCTCGTGGGCAACCTGATCGACAACGCCGTCCGGCACAACCACCCGCACGGCCAGGTCGCCGTCACCACCGGCACGGCGGGCGGGCACGCGTTCCTGCGCGTCGCGAACACCGGCCGCCCGATCACCCCGGAGGCGGCGAACGGCCTGCTGGAGCCGTTCGTGCGCGGCACCGGCGCGCCCCTCCCCGACCAGGGCGCGGGCCTGGGCCTGTCCATCGTCCAGGCGATCGTCGCCGCGCACGACGGCGAGCTGATCGTCGCGCCCCGCCCGGCCGGCGGGCTGGACATCACAGTGCGCTTTCCCCAGGTGCCCGCGGTCGCGCTGCCGGCTTAGGACGAAAGTCGCAGCCGCGCGGGGCGCCGGGACCGAGGCGGGCCGCCGTCCCGGCGGGTGGGATGGCCGGATGAGCGATCCCCGACACCCGACCGATCCCGCCCTGCTGGAGCGCCTGGCCCGGGAGAAGAACGCCTGGCTGTGCTGTGTGCGTTCGGACTCGACTCCGCATGTGACGCCGGTGTGGTTCGTCTTCCTGCGCGGCACCTGGTGGATCGGCGTGGACGGCGACTCGGTCAAGGCCCGCAACGTCGAGCGGGCCCCGGCGGTCTCGCTGGCCCTGGAGAACGGCCGCTCCCCCGTCGTCGCGGAGGGCGAGGCCCGGCCGCACCGGGACCGTTTCCCCCAGGAGGTGGTGGCGGCGTTCGCCGCGAAGTACGCCTGGGACGTCACGGCCCCGCGCGGCCCGGGCCGCACCCGGGTGCTGCTCGAAGTGCCCGTCCGGCGCTGGCTGTTGGCGGGGGTGGCGCAGTAGGTCCGGTCCGGCCGTCAGTCCCGGCCCGCCGCGCCCACCAGCCCCGTCTCATAGGCGAGGATGACGAGCTGCACCCGGTCGCGGGCGTTGAGCTTGGCCAGCAGCCGCGTCACATACGTCTTGGCCGTGGCGACGCTGATGCCGAGCCGGCCGGCGATCTCCGTGTTGGACAGGCCGCCGCCGACCAGGGTCAGCACCTCGCGTTCCCGGTCGGTGATGCCGCTCAACGGGCGGACGGGCGCGGCCCGTTCGGGCAGCGCGGCGAACTCCTTGATCAGCCGGCGGGTGACGCTCGGCGCGATCAGGGCGTCCCCGGCGGCCACGACGCGCACCGCGGCGAGGATGTCGTCCAGCGCCATGTCCTTGACCAGGAAGCCGGCCGCCCCGGCGCGCAGCGCGCCATAGACGTACTCGTCGTCGTCGAAGGTCGTCAGGACCACGACATGCGCCCCGCCCGGGGCGGAAGTGATCCGCCGGGTGGCCTCGATGCCGTCCATGCCGGGCATGCGGATGTCCATCACCACCACGTCCGGGCGGAGTTCACCGGCCAGCCGGACCGCCTCACCGCCCGTGCCGGCCTCGCCGGCCACCTCGACGTCGGGGGTGTCGGTGATGACCATCCGGAGCGCGGCCCGCACCAGCGGCTGGTCGTCCACGAGCAGCACGGTGGTGGCGGCCGTCATCGGACGCCCTCGGGCACCGGCAGCCGGGCCACCACCCGGAAGCCGCCGTCCGGGCCCGGCCCGGCGGCGAACTCGCCGTGCAGCAGGGCGGCCCGTTCCCGCATCCCGGCCAGGCCGAACCCGGTGCCGGCCGGTGCGCCGCCCCGGCCGCGGTCGGCGACCTCGATGGCCAGTTCCTCGTCGCGGTAGTCCACGGTCACCCGGCAGGAGGGCGAGGCCGCGTGCCGGACCACGTTGGTGACCGACTCCTGGATGATGCGGAACGCCGACAGGTCGATGTCCGGCGGCAGCGGCCGCACCTCGCCCAGCCACCGCACCTCGACGCGCACCCCGGCGGCCGTCGTCGCCTCGGCCAGCCCGGCGAGGTCGCCGAGGCCGGGCGCGGGGCGCCGCGCCGCCGGTTCGTCCTCGGACCGGCGGAGCGCGCCCAGCATCCGGCGCAGCCCGGACAGCGTCTCGCGGCCCGCGGTCTCCACCGCGCTCATCGCCTCGCGCGCCCGGTCCGGCTGGGTGTCCACGACGCGGGCCGCCGCGCCCGCCTGGAGGGCGATGATGCCGATGCTGTGCGCGACCATGTCGTGCAACTCCCGGGCGATCCGCAGCCGTTCGGCCGTGACCGCCTGGGCCGCCGTGCGCTCGCCCAGCGCCCGCGCGTGCGCGTGGGCCTGGTGCACCGAACGGCCGGCCAGCCAGGCGATGACGGCCGTCAGCGCCACGGCCAGCTCCGCCGAGGTGCCGACGTTCCACCCGGCCAGCACCCGGATGCCCAGATAGCCGGCCAGCGCCCCGATCGCCATGGCGAGGCCGGTGACGCCGACGCGGAGCGGCCGGGCCGCCGTGACGAAGTACAGCGCGACGTCGACCGCGATGAACTGCGCCATCGGGATCTCCCCCACGCTCAGCGTCGTGGACGCCATGGCGGAACCGGCCAGCATCAGCCCGAGGGCCAGCAGCGGCCGGCGGTCCAGCCGGCGGCAGCCGGCCAGCACCAGGCCGGACGCCAGCGCCAGGATCGTCAGGCCGTCCCAGCGGTAGAGGTATTCCGCGGCGAAGACCTGGGACTGCTCCTCCCCGGGCAGCCGCATGCGCATGAGGAACGTGAACGCCGTGCCGCCGCCCCAGGCCAGGGTCGTCCAGGCGCGCGGCGTCAGGCGCTTGAGCAGGGGCGGGGGCGGTGTGGCGCGCATGCGCCGATCGTAGGCGCGGGCACCGCGCCGGGCATCGGCCCCCGGGTGTACACCCGGGGGCGACAGGGCCCGCGGCGAATGTCAGCGGCGGTGCGATGACGCGCGGGCGCGGCCGGCGGCACCGTGGTCGGCGTGATCGAAGTCAACGAACTCACCAAGCGCTACGGCCGGATCACGGCCGTCAACGGCCTGACGTTCACGGTGCGCCCGGGGCGGGTCACCGGGTTCCTCGGGCCGAACGGCGCGGGCAAGAGCACCACTCTGCGGATGATCCTGGGCCTGAACGCGCCCACCGGCGGCACCGTCACCGTCAACGGCCGACCGTTCCGCGACCGGCCGCGCGGGCTGCGGCACGTCGGCGCGCTGCTCGACGCGGGCGACGTGCACGGCGGGCGCACGGCCGCGGCGCACCTGTGGGTGCTGGCCCGCGGCAACCGCATCCCGCGCGGCCGGGTGGCCGAGGTGCTGGCCGAGGTGGGGCTGAGCCACGCGGCCCGGCGCCGGATCGGCGGCTTCTCCCTGGGCATGCGGCAACGGCTCGGCATCGCCGCCGCGTTGCTGGGCGACCCGCCGGTGCTGATGTTCGACGAGCCGCTCAACGGGCTCGACCCGGAGGGCGTGCAGTGGGCGCGCGGGCTGCTGCGGCGGCTGGCCGGCGAGGGCCGCACCGTGTTCCTCTCCAGCCACCTCATGTCCGAGATGGAGCACACCGCCGACGAACTCGTGGTGATCGGCCGGGGCGAGCTGATCGCGGCCGAGAGCCTGCGGGACTTCGCGGCCCGCGGCGCCCGCCCCACCGTCACGGTCCGCACCCCCGACCCGGCCGCGCTCGCGGACATCCTGACCGCCGCGGGCGCCGAGGTCCGGCGGGACGGCGACGGCCTGCTCGCGGTGACGGGTCTGCCCGCCGCCCGCGTCGGCGAACTCGCCCTGGACCACCGCGTTCCGCTGCACGACCTGACCACGCGCACCGCGTCGCTGGAGGAGGCATTCATGGAACTCACCGCCGACCGCGCCGACTTCCGCTCCGGAGACGACCGATGACACCCCCCGCCCGGCACCGCGACCTGATCGCCGCGGAATGGCTGAAACTGTGGTCGCTGCGCTCGACGCCCTGGTCGCTGGCGATCGCCGCGCTGACGGTGGTCGCGTTCAACGCGCTGGCCGCCCATGACCAGTACCGCGCCTGGCCGCGGTACGAGGCGGCGGACCGGGCGCGCTTCATCGCGAGCGGGATGGCGTTGCAGAGCACGTTCACCGGGAACGCGGCGATGATCCTCATGCTCGCGGTGGGCGCGATCGGCGCGGTCACGGTCGTCGGCGAGTACAGCACCGGCGCGATCCGCACGACGTTCGCGGCGGTCCCGGCCCGGGGCTCGGTGCTGGCGGCCAAGGCCACCGTCGTCACGGCGGTCACCACGGCACTCGGCGTCCTTGTCTCGGCGGCCTCGTTCGCCCTGGCCCGGACCATCATGTCCGGCCGGGACATCCCCCTCCCGCTGGACGACCCGGCCACCCAGCGCCTCCTCGTCTCCTCCGCGCTGCTGGCCCCGCTGTCCGCCCTGATCGGCATGGCCACCGCCGTGCTCATCCGGCACGGCCCGACCACGATGCTCACCGTCTTCACGGTGGCCCTGCTGCTCCCCCTGGTCCTCAGCGACGACCACCACTGGTCGGCGGTCCTGGACCACCTGACCCCGTACATGGCCTGGTCCCGCCTCTCCCAACCGGACGCGGAGATGGTCCCCTACCCGTGGACGGTTGGCGGAGCCTGGACGGTCTTCGCGGGCTGGGCCGTGGCCTCGGCGCTGCTGACGGTGACGGTGGTGCGTTACCGGGATCAGTGAGCCCGCAGTGCCGCGCACACCTCGGCCATGGTGGGACGATCCGCGGGTTCGGGGCGGAGCGTCGCCGCGACGATCTCGCCCAGCACACCGGGAATCCGAACGGGCCGGTGCCGCCCGCGCGCGATGACGCGGCGCTGCTCCGCCCGTTCGGCATCGGGCGGGAAGTCGATGGCCCGCAGGCCGGTCACGCTGATGAAGAGGCTCGCGCCGAGGGCGAAGACATCGGCTTCGCGGGTCGGAACGGCCTGGCCCGTCTCCAGCACACTGCGGGAGATCTCGGGGCTCTCGTAGTGGACGAGACAGCCCCGGTAGGGAAAGTCGTAGGCTGCCGGGATCTCCCCGCCCCGCGCCAGGCCGAGATCGATCAACCGGGTCGCGCCCGACCCGACGATGAAGTGTGCGGGCTGGACATCGCCGTGCACCCACCCGGCCTGATGGAGCGCGGCCAGTTCCTCGGCGCAGTGGTGGGCCGTACAAAGGGCGGCATCACCGTTCAACTCGGCCGTGGGGGCCGTGCGGTACGGCTCCCACAGGTGCCACAGGTCCGGGCCGCGATGCCATGGCTGCACGCTCCACGTCCCGCGCGACCACTCACCCCAACTGATGCCGTCGCGCCCGAGCCCGCGCAGAATGAATGCCTCCCGGGCGGGGGTCAGCGCGGTATGCGCGTGAGTGGCCGAGGGATAGCCGAGCTTGACCGCGTGGAGCCCGCCCGCCCCGGTCACCTTCCACACGGTTGACCCACGCCGGTTCGCGACGAGGTCGCGGGCGAGAGGAGTGAGCAACTCCTCGATCTCGCCGGTCAGTTCGTACGGACCATCAGCCATGGTTGCCATCCGTTCAGGCGGAACGGGCCAGCCGTCGGCGGAAGACGGACTGGCCCGCGTTGCTCTCTTCCGCGGAGACTACTCGGGTAGGACGGTCACGTAGTCACGACCGTCGTCCGAGTCGCCCGGCTGCCGACCGGGAGGGGTGGGATCGTCGTCTCCGGGCTGCTCTTCATCTCCGTTGCGGAGAACGCACACCTTCACTGAGCGGTTTCCTCTCTTCTCGCCGATCCGATGGGTAAGTCCCGATCCCCCCGCGCACCGACTGAAGCGGAAGAGATCGGCTGTGCGTCTGCCGCGTCCGCACCATCCGGCCGGACGCTCCGACGCCCCGCCTTGCCCGCGACACGGGGTCGCCGACAAGGCGGAGATCTTCTACGGACGTGCCGGATCCGTGCGCGGAAGTACCGAGGCCCGCTCGTGCGGGAACCCGGACGTCGCGCCGACAGGCGGTGGGCACGTGGGCGTGCACGCCCACAACTGGAGGGCGTGGCCGCGCCATTGGCACGGTGCGCCCAGCTTCCGGGCCCGGGCTCCGAGGTAGCCGTCGCACAGGGCGCAGTGCGTGCCCACCAGTTGGCGCGGCGCCAGCCGGTCGAGAGACGGAGCACGTTCTCCGGCGGCGGTCACCGCCGCACCCACCGCCGCAGCCGAGGGTCAACCCGGTGGGCGGCCCACAGGATCGTGTCGCGCCGCATGGTGAATGTCTCGCCCGAGGCGAACCCGAGGCGCTTGCCGCCACGCGGGAGTGCCGTCATTTCCAGAACGGTGAACGGCTGCCCGCCGATCACGACTTGGTCCCCACGCCGTATCGTCCCGGCGTCCACTTCCACGGAGATGACAACGCCGGTCACCGCGCCTCCCGCTCCTCGGCATCGGACATCCGCTCGGGACAGGCGTGGGTGAGGACATGCACGATCTGTTCGCAGCCCTCGCAGCGCTGCATCTCCCCCACCGGCACCCGGATATGAATCGGCGTGCCGCGCGGCCACTTGATCGGTTCAGGCATGACGCGCTCCCCGGGGGGCGAGCAGGGCACGGAATGCGGTTGTCATAGCGACTCCTGTGACGGCTCCAGTGCTGACAGTCACAGCGTGCCCCGGCAAAACAGCCCCGGCGTTACCACGCTGGCAACACCCGAGCCATTGACCAGGGGCGATCAGTGCGCTATACGCCGCACCACGAGGCGAACTCCCGGAGCGGGTCGGCGACTCGCGCTCGTGCCCTCAGCAGTGTGCCCACCGTCTCGTGCACCCCGGGGTGGTAACGCGTCTGCTGCGGGGCCACCTCCTTGGCCTTCGCCAGGGAGCGCAACGCCTCGTCGTGCTGCGCCGTCCAGGCCTCGGCCCGAGCGCGGGACACCCAGTACGCGCCGGCCCGCGCCGCCGGGTACCCCTTGGGGAGGCGCACCTTCCGCGCCTCCTTGAGCGCCCTGGCGTGCCGGTCCATGTCCGCGCTCGCCGACATGGCGTGAATCACCACGTTGGTCGGCCCGAAGACCAGCCCGTAGTCGGACAGTTCGCCGGTCCGCTCGGCCAGTTCGCCCGCTTCTCTCAGCCAGTCCCCGGCGGTGGACTCATCACCACTGCGCCGTGCCAGTACCGCGGCCCGCAGATACAGCGCGCCGCGCACGGCGAGGGTCGCGTTGTCGCCGCCGTCGCCGAGGTCGTGAAGCGCCTGGCGGACGAGGGCGAAACCGCGATCGTGCCGGGCCGCGTCGGCCATCAACTGCGAGCGGTCCCATCGTTCGATGGCCACCTGCCGAGGATCTCCGGAGTGCGGCGCGGCAGCGGCCATCCGGCCAAGAGCGTGCCGGGCCAGGTCCACGTAACCGATCTGCCGGGCAACGACGTAGACCGTACGCCCCACCTCGGCCTGGAGCCAGCGGGCGCGCTCCCGGTTCTGACCGGGACGGTCTTGCAGCAGCGCCGCGTAGTTGACCTCCGAGATCAGCGCCGGAAGCTCCAGGGCCACGTCGAGGTAACGGCCCGCGGCCCGCTGGGCGTCCAGCGCGCGCACGGCGGCGTCCAGCTCCGCGAGGGATCTGGGCGGCGGATCGGCTCCGGCCGGGGGGATGTCCCAGTCGTCCAGGGCACTGCTGATCGGCGACAGCAAGGAATCGAGCTGGTCGTGTTGGAGCATGTGGATGTAGGGCTGGCCGTGCAGCACGCTGACGCTGACGCTGAGAGCACGGGCGATGCTGGCAACGATGGTTGACGAGGCGTAACGGCTGCCGCTTTCGATGCGGGAGATCTGGGCGGCGGAAACGTGGGCGCGGGCGGCCAGTTCCCGGAGGGAGTAGCCGCGCAGCAGGCGGACCTGCTGAATGCGGGTGCCGATGCCCTCTATGGGGGGCCCGGGACGTGCAGGCATCGTGGACTCCAACAGGGCCGTCTCTCAGGTGACATCACGACCGTACCCCGCCGGAAGTGGCGAGAACGGCGTCACCGCAACCGCCACCGGCCACAATGCCCTTATGACAGCCCACCGCATCGCCCCCGAGGTCATGGCCTTCTACGAGTCCACCATCACCGAGGCCGACCGGCTGTCCGTCTCGGCGGACGGCGTGCTGGAGATGCTGCGCACACAGGAGTTGCTGCGCCGCCGGCTGCCACCGGCGCCGGCGCGTGTGCTGGATGTCGGCGGCGGCCCTGGCGCGCACGCGCGGTGGCTCGTCGAGGACGGGTACGCCGTGCATCTCGTCGATCCGGTCCCCCGGCACATCGAGCAGGCGCGGCAGGTGCCCGGCTGCACGGTCGAGCTGGGCGACGCCCGCGAACTCACCGCCGCCGACGCCTCGTTCGACGTCGTGCTCGTGCTCGGCCCGCTCTACCATCTGCTCGACGCCGCCGACCGTCACCGGGCGCTGACCGAGGCGTACCGCGTGCTGCGCCCCGGTGGGCTCCTGGCCGCGGCCGGCATCAACCGGTACGCGTCGCTGTTCGAGCACACCGCCCTCGCCCACCTCCACCGGGACGACGTCCGGCACAGCATCACCGACATCCTCAAGACCCGTGTGCACGACGGGAAGAAGTCGTTCACCGCGGCGTACTTCCACAGCGCCGAAGAACTTCGCGAGGAGGTCGCCGCGGCCGGCTTCCAGGACGCCGACGTGATCGGGGTGGAGGGGCCGACCTGGGCGATGCTGAAGGCCACGGAACAGTACACGGGCGAGCCGGTGACCGGCTCGCCGCTCTTCGAGTCCGCGCTGGTCGCGGCTCGGATGGCCGAGCCCTATCCCGAACTGCTCGCCGCCAGCTCCCACCTGCTCACCCTGGCCCGCCGACCGGCCTGACCGTCGGCGCGCCCTGCTCCAAGGTGGGTGGAACGCCTCGGACACCTGGGAGCTGTCGTTCGCCGACGTCCGCGTTCCGGCGGGGACCTGCTGGGCCTGACCGGCGAACCGTTCAAGCGGCAGGCCGCCATCGCCACGCTCTGCTCCTCCGACGTGGCCGTCACCAACGCCCGCGAGGGCACCAGCGAGATCCAACGCGTCCTGATCGCCCGCGATGTGGGCTTCACCGAGACGCGCTGACGCCACCGGCTCCGCCGAGCCGGACTCCTTCATCCGAGGCCGCGCGTGCCCCCCGGGGCGCGCGGCCTCGATTGCGCTCCGCCGCCACACCGGGCACAGGGGGTGTGCTCATGACATCGATACGGCATTGGCATAGCGCCGTAATACTCCTGACGGACTCTCTTCTGGCACATCACATCTCTTCTGCACCATCCATACACGATCGGAACATTCGGAAAGTTCGTTCGGAACTACGCGACTCCGGCCGGCTGGCTCGTGAGTCGCGCACTAGGAGGCAACATGGTGGTGGGGGCTTCTCGCCGCGACTTTCTGCGATCCGTCGGGATCTCGGGAGGCGCGGGAGTGCTGTACTCCACGATGGGCGCGCTGGGACTCGCACCAGTCCCGGACGCGCGCGCCGAGGCGTACCGCCCGCCGCAGCGCAGTGACTTCACGCTCACCGGCCGAACCGGCAAGAAGGTGGTCATACTCGGGGCCGGCATAGCCGGCCTCGCAACCGCCTACGAGCTGGGCAAGGCCGGGTACGACTGCCAGATCCTGGAGGCCAAGGACCGGCCCGGCGGACGGAACTGGACGGTGCGCGGCGGCACCACGCTCACCGACCTCGACGGCCGCACCCAGACGGCGTCCTTCTCCCGGGGCCAGTACATGAACGCCGGCCCCGCCCGGCTGCCGCAGTCGCACGTGACGCTCGAATACTGCCGTGAACTCGACGTGCCGCTTGAGGTGTTCACCAACCAGAACGCCAACGCGTACATCCATCACGAGAACAGCCCCGCCCTCGCCGGCCGGCCGGTGCGCTGGCGCACAGCGAAGGCGGACGTCTACGGCTACGTCTCCGAGCTCCTGGCCAAGGCCACCGACCAGGGTGCCCTGGACGCCGAGCTGACCGGCGAGGACAAGGAACGGCTGCTGGCGTTCCTGCAGAACTTCGGCGCCATCCAGGGCCGGGCCGACGGCTGGGCCTACACCGGCACCGACCGGCGCGGCTACTCCGTCGAGCCGGGCGCCGCGTTCGAGGAGGGCACCGTCCTGGGCCCGCCGCCCTCCATGTCCGACGTCATCGCCAGCGGCATCGGCCAGCGCTTCTCCTTCGAGTTCGGCTACGACCAGGCGATGCTGATGTTCCAGCCGGTGGGCGGCATGGACGCCATCCCCTACGCGCTCGCCGAGGCCATCGGCCGCCGCAAGATCACCTACGGCGCCGAGGTGACCGCCGTCACCAACCTCGACGACGGTGCCGAGGTCACCTGGCGGTCCTCCTCGGGCCGCACCCGGACCGAGCACGCCGATTTCGTCGTGGCGGCCATGCCTCCGATGGTGCTGGCGCGCCTCAACCACAACCTGGGCTCGGACGTCACGGCGGCGCTGCGCTACGCCGCGCCCCAGGCCGTGGGGAAGATCGGCCTGGAGTACCGCAGCCGCTGGTGGGAGAAGGACGAGCACATCTACGGCGGCATCACCTCGACCGACACCGACCTGTCCACCGTCTGGTACCCGTCCTACGGCTACCACGGCCGGCGCGGCACGCTGATCGGCTACTACAATTTCGGCGCCAACGCCACCGCCTACAGCGACCTCCTGCACGCCCAGCGGGTGGAGCGCGCGATCAGCCGGGGCGTGCGGATCCACGGCGAGAAGTACCGCTCCGAGCTGGCGGCCTCGTTCTCCGTGGCCTGGCACCGCACCCCGTACATCGAGGCCGGCTGGGTGGGCTGGCCCTCGCAGAGCGGGCCCGAGTACCGCCTGCTCAACCAGCCGGCCGGACACGTCTACTTCGCCGGGGACTGGCTCAGCCACGTCATCGCCTGGCAGCACGGGGCGTTCACTTCCGCCCGGAAGGTCGTCACGGAAATCCACGAAAGGGTGATGGCCGCATGAGCGCCAAGCCAATGAGCCGCCGCACGAAGATTCTCGGGGCCGTCGCGGCGACGGGCGTGATGCTCGCCGCCGGCACGACGGTCGCCGAGAGCCGGGGCTGGTGGTCCCCCCGCGACAACGAGGTGCGGGTCATGCTGCCGGCAGGCAACAGCAACCCCGCCATCGCCAACGGCGTTGCCATGGGCGGCGAGGTCGCCATCTACCAGAGCAGCGGCCTCGGCCCCACCGCCCTCAACCCCGGCGCCCCCGCGGGCTCCCCCGAGAGCTACACCGACCCGGCGCTGACCGCGGGCAAGGAGGGCGTCACCATCACCGAGGCGCAGGCCCTGGTCGTGCTGCGCAACATCGTCACCAACCTCCAAGCGGCGGGCCTGAGGCCCGACGACGTCATCACCATGAAGTGCTACCTGGTGGCCGCGCCCGGCACACAGACCGCCGACTACGCGGGCTGGAACCGCGCCTACCGGCAGTACTTCGCCAACATCGACCTGGCCTCGCATGAGGTGATCGAGGTCCCCATGGGCACCTCCCCGCCGGCCGAGCCGCTCGTCGCCAACGACGCGCGCCCTGCCCGCGCGACCATCGAGATCCCCTCCCTGGCCGTGCCAGGCTGGCTGGTGGAGGTCGAGGTAACGGCCGCCTACCCCAACCGCCGCTAGCCCCGGCGAATCTTCCCCACCCGCCCTTCCCGCATCGCCCTCAGCCTGCGCCACATCAGCCCGTCCGGCGTTTGAGGACCGGCCCCGCGGCGGAGCCGCATATCGACACTGTCGGGAGGGGCGGGGCGGGGGGAGACACCTCCCCCGCCCCCCGCCGAACCCAGGAGACCACGCTGCATACCAACATCTCGCGCCGCGCATTCCTCCAAACCACCGCAACCGCCGCGACCGCCACGGCGATCGGCCTGCCGACCGCCGCCGCCACCCCGTCCACCACCACCGCGTCCACCACCACCGTCTCCCTCTCCCTCACCGCCGCCACCAACGGCTCCGCCACTCTCTCCCCTTCCGGCGACCGCCTCATCGCCGAGGTCCAGAACATCCTCTGGTCCGTCCCCCGCGAGGGCGGCGCGGCCACCCCCCTCACCCCACCCGACCTCGAACCCACCCGTCCCACCTTCTCCCCGGACGGCCAGACCCTCGCCGTCTGCGCCTACCGCGGCGGCGGCTTCCACCTCTGGACCCTCAACCCTGACGGCTCCGGCCTGCGCCAGCTCACCGACGGCCCGTTCGACGACCGCGCCCCCGCCTGGTCGCCGGACGGCACCCGCATCGCCTTCGCCTCCGAACGCGCCGGCGACACCGTCACCGGCAGCCCGTACCGCATCTGGGTGATCGACGTCCGCACCGGCGCGTTGACCCAGCTCACCGGCCTCCCCGGCCAGGACGGCCCTCTCCAGGGCGGCTGGTATGAGGACTTCGACCCCACCTGGTCCCCGGACGGCCGGCGTCTGTTCTTCGTCCGCGGCTCCCTCACCACCACCGGCACCCCCACCCTCACCGCCCGCACCATCGCCTCCGTTCCCGCCGATGGCGCAGGCGCAGGCCCTGTCACCACCGAACACACCGACACCGGCCCCGCCACCGCCCAGCTCATGACCCCGGCCGTCTCGCCCGACGGCCGCCTCGCCTACCTCCGCACCACGCCCGCGCCCGCCGCCACCTGCACCCTCGTCGTCGATGGCGCCCCCGTCCCCGTCGAAGGCCAGCCGCTGCCCGTCCCACCCCGATGGATCTCCCGCGACGATCTCCTCCTCACCGCCGGCGGCCAGTTCCGCATCGTCCGCCCCGACACCCCGGACGCCACCCCCACCGAGATCCCGTTCACCGCCGCCCTCCCCGTCGAACGCCCCCGCTACCGCGTCAAGAAGTATGACCTCGCCACCGGCGGCCGCCACCCCGTCCGCTCACCTCAGCAGCCCGCCCTCTCCCCGGACGGCCGCACCGCGGCGTTCATCGCCCTCAACGCCCTGTGGACCGCGCCCGTCTCGGGCCGCGGCACCCCCCGCAAGATTGTCCAGGCTGCCTCCACCCGCTACGTGGCCGCACCCTCCTGGTCCCCCGACGGCCGCTCCCTGCTCTACTCCCTCGACGACGACGGCCTCTTCGCCATCCACCAACACGACCTCGCCACCGGCGACGACACCGTGCTCGCCACCGGCGGCCGCATGTACCCCGCCCTCTCCCCGGACGGCGGCCGCCTGGCCTGCCTGGACCTGAGCGGCAACCTCCTCCTCCGTGACCTCGCCACCGGCGAGGAACGCGTCCTCGCCACCCCCGTCGGCACCAACGGCCTCCCCGGCGCGCCCAGTTGGTCCCCCGACGGCCGCTACCTCACCCTCGTCGACCGCAACCGCCTCAACCAGCGCTTCCGCGAGGGCTACAACCTCATCCGCATCGTCAACGCCGACACCGGCTCGGCCGCCCTCCACGCCCTCGAAGCCCACCTCTCCCTCTCCGACCGCTTCGCCTCCGGACCCACCTGGTCCCCCGACGGCCACCACCTCGCCGTCATCGCCGAATCCGCGCTGTGGCTGCTGCCCGTCGCCGCCGACGGCACGCCGGCCGCCCCACCCCGCCAGCTCACCACCGAGGCCGCCGACCACCCCACCTGGTCCGGCGACTCCCGCACCCTCCTCTACGCCTCCTCCGGCACCCTGCGCACCATCTCCGTGGACGGCGGCACCCCCAGCACCGTCCCCGTACGCCTCACCTACCGCCGCCCGACCGCCCCCGACACCGTCCTCCACGCCGGCCGCCTCTGGGACGGCACGGGAGAGAACGTCCTCCACGACGCCGACCTCGTCATCCGCGGCGGGCGCATCACCGCCATCGAGCCCCACCGCGCCACCCGCCCCGCCGCCCGCCGCATCGACGCCTCCGACAAGACCGTCATCCCGGGCCTGTGGGACTCCCACACCCACCCGTACCAGTACATGTACGGTGGCCGTCAGACCGCGCTCCAGCTCGCCTACGGCATCACCACCGCCGTCTCCCTCGGCGGCTTCGCCTACGAACAGGCCCGCATCCGCGAGGCCGCCGCCTCCGGCGACCTCGCCGGCCCTCATCTGCTCGCCACCGGCGAACTCCTCGACGGCTCGCGCGTCGCCTACAGCATGGGCCGCGCCCATGGCACCCGCGAGGGCCTGCTCCGCTCCCTGGACCGGGCCGCGGCGCTGGACTGGGACTTCGTCAAGACCTACGTCCGCGCACCCGGCTGGCTCATGGCCGAGGCCGCCGACTTCGCCCACAACCGCCTCGGCGTACTCAGCGGCAGCCACCTGTGCACCCCGGGCGTGCAGCTCGGTCAGGACCTGACCACCCACCTCCAGGCCACCCAGCGCCTGGAGTACGGCCACGCCACCACCGCCACCGGCCGCGCGTACCAGGACCTCGTCGAGATCTACACCGCCACCGGCACCGCCTTCCACCTGGTCGCCACCCCGTTCACGGCCCTCGCCCTCCTCGGCGCCGCCCCCGGTCTCGCCGAGGACCCACGCGTCACCACCCTCATGCCACCGTGGGACATCACCAGCGTCCGCGCCCGCGCCGGCACGCCGCCCACCGCCGGTGAACTCGCCGCTCTCGACACCGAGACCGCCATCTACCGCCGCATCCTCGCCGCGGGTGGCCTCATCGCCCTCGGCACCGACCAGCCCCTCGTCCCCGTCGGCCTCCACCTGCACCTGGCCCTGCGCGCCCTCCACCGCGCGGGCCTGACCCCGGCCGAGGCCCTCCGTACCGCCACCGCCCTCCCCGCACGCGTCTACGGCGCCGACGCCGACCTCGGCACCCTCACCGAGGGCAGGCTCGCCGACGCCACGATCATCGACGGCGATCCGTTCACCGACTTCGACTCGCTGATACGCACGACGTCAGTCCTGCGCGGCGGCACCCCCTTCCACCAGTCCGACCTCGTCGCCGCCTTCGCCGACGCCGGCGACGTCGCCGTGACGGCAGCCCGGGGCGGCACCGACTGGGAGGAGGTCGGCCACCGCATGCGCAGCGACAGTTGCTGCGACACGGGACACTGAGGCCCATCGACGGCTACATCGAGGACGAGTCCGGCCGCTTCGACTGGAGCGCGCCGGGCGAGAAGGTCCACGCCTTCGTCAACGACCGCATCGCGGGAGCGGCCGCATTCGGCGGGTGTGGAGTCCACGATCCATACGTCGTCGTCGCTCCACACGGATGTGTCGGTGGCCAGCAGCCGGATGATTCGGCGGAGCAGCTCGGTGGCCTTGCGCAGGCGTTTGTTGTAGCCGGGCTGCTGGGGCAGGTAGCGTTCGCGCGCCCGTTGCCAGGTGAGCAACTCCCAGCCCGGCGGGGCCGCCGGAGCCTCCGGGGCGGTGCTGCTCTCGGCGGCTGCCGCCGGCCTGGCCAGCGCGGCCGTCAACGCCCCGCCCATCAGAAGACCGGCAGCTCTCCTGCGCGTCATACCCGTCACGTGTTCACGTCCTCCATCTGTCTCCCTCCGGGCGGCGCACCGGCGACGGTGCGCGCCGTCTACGTGATGCGCACAAGATCAAAGTCCCTCATGACAGGTCGTCAGGTTGTAGGCGGGAGGGCCCGTTCGGAGCCCTGATCACGTGGCTGGGAATGGAATGGACGGGACGATGCTCCGGCTTGTAGCTTCCAGTGGACCCGTGACACCGCCCAAGGAGGTGAGACCCATGAACGCTGTATCGCTGTGGGTGCTCCCCCTTCCCGTCACGGCCGGGCGATTGACGTAGGTGTCGCCGGGAGCGCCTCGACAACAAGGCACTCCCGAAAGGCAACACCCATGGACTCTCCGCAGTTCACCGCAGAGCCGTCGTCGAACATGTTCGACGTGATCATTGCCGGGTGCGGGCCGGCCGGCGCGATGCTGGCCGCCGAACTTCGGCTGCACGGTGTGCGAGTACTCGTTCTGGAGAAGGAAACCGAGCCCGTGTCGTTCGTCCGCATCGTCGGTCTGCACATTCGCAGTATCGAGCTGATGGCGATGCGCGGACTGCTGGATCGCATTCTCGAACACGGAAGGCGGCGACCGGCCGCCGGATTCTTCGCCGCCATCGCCAAACCCGTGCCCAAGGGCCTGGATTCCGCGCACGCCTATCTGCTGGGCATCCCGCAGCCGGTCATCGTTCGCCTGCTCGAAGAACATGCGATCCAACTGGGTGCGCGGGTCCGGCGCGGTTGTGCGGTGGCCGGTTTCGAGCAGGACGACGAGGGCGTGACCGTCGAGCTGGCCCATGGGGGTACTCCCGGCAAAGGCGAACAGCTTCGTACGCGCTATCTCGTCGGCTGTGACGGCGGGCGCAGTACGGTGCGCAAACTGCTCGGCGTCGGCTTCCCCGGCGAGCCCTCGCGGACCGAGACGCTGATGGGCGAGATGGAAGTGGGCGTGCCGCAGGAGGAGATCGCCGCCAAGGTGACCGAAATCCACGCGACCGATGGGCGATTCAGTCTCACGCCCTTCGGCGACGGGGCCTATCGCGTCGTGGTCCCCGCCGCAGGAGTCAGCGATCGCGCGGAACCGCCCACCCTTGAGGATTTCCGACGAGAGCTGCGCGCCATCGCCGGAACCGATTTCGGGGTGCACTCCCCGCGCTGGTTGTCCCGCTTCGGGGACGCCACCCGGCTGGCCGAACGTTATCGGGTCGGGCGGGTGCTGCTGGCCGGCGATGCGGCACACATCCATCCGCCCATCGGCGGACAGGGTCTCAACCTGGGCGTTCAGGACGCGTTCAACCTCGGCTGGAAACTGGCCGCACAGATCCGCGGCTGGGCGCCGGAGACACTGCTGGACACCTATCAGGCCGAACGACGTCCGGTCGCCGCGGACGTGCTGGACAACACCCGAGCCCAGACGGAGCTGCTGTCCACCGAACCGGGCCCGCAGGCCGTACGCAGGCTGCTCACCGAACTGATGGACTTCGACGAGGTGAACCGCCATCTGATCGAGAAGATCACCGCGATCGGCATCCGCTACGACTTCGGCGAGGGCCCCGACCTGCTCGGCCGCCGCCTGCGCGACATCGACCTGAAACAGGGCGACCTCTACGGGCTGCTGCATCACGGCCGCGGCCTGCTGCTGGACCGCACGGAACGCCTGATCGCCGGCGGCTGGTCGGACCGGGTCGATTACCTCGCGGATCCCACCGCGGAACTGGATGTTCCGTGCGTCCTGCTCCGCCCCGACGGCCACGTCGCCTGGATCGGCGACGATCAGCAGGACCTGGACGACCACCTCTCCCGCTGGTTCGGCGAGCCCGTCAACTGATTTCGCCCGAGCAGCCGAAAGGCGCCACGTGGTCGACCACAGCGTGCCCGCGGCGCCTGGCCGCCCGCCTCAGCCGAAGGAGAGGTTGAGGTCGGTCACGTACCAGAGGCCGTCGATCTCGGTGGCGTCGACGCCGATGCCGATCTGGCCGGGGTCCACGCCGGTGGAGTTGGACACGACGATGTCCTGGAGCGTCTGGCCGTCCACGGTGATCTGCTCCCCGTCGAAGACCGCCGTCCCGCCCGTCGTCGTGCCCTGCGCACCTGGCTCGACAGGGTCGCCGCGGGTTCCGGTGGGAGCGCCGGGCAGACGCTCGTTCTCAAGGGGCGGCGGCGGGTCGGCAAGACGCGGTTGGTCCAGGAATTCTGCGCCCGCTCGGGGCGGCCGTACGTGTTCTTCCAGGCGACGCGCGGCCAGCCGGCGCCCCTGGCGCGGCAGGCCCTCTTCGCCGCGGTGGCCGAGGGCGAGGGGTTCGCCGAGCACGGCCGGGCGCTGGCCCACGCGGCGCCGCCGGCGGACTGGGGGCGCACGCTGGCGGCGGTCGCCGCAACCCTGCCCGCCGGGGAGCCGAGCGTTCTCGTGCTGGACGAGGTGCCCTGGCTCGCCGAGGCCGACCCGCTGTTCGACGCGGCGCTGAAGACGGCGTGGGACATGGAGCTGTCCACCCGGCCCGTCCTGCTGCTCCTGCTCGGTTCGGACCTCGCGATGATGGACCGGCTGACCTCCTACGACCACCCGTTCTACGGCCGCGCCGGCCAGTACACCGTCGGCCCGCTCAACCCCGCCGACGTCCGCGACGCCACCGCGCTGGACGCGGCCGCCGCGCTGGACGCCTACCTCATCACGGGCGGATTCCCCGAGGTCGTGACCGACTGGCGGCCCGGCGAGCCGGTGGACGACTATCTCGCCCGGCAACTGGAGGACCCGTCCTCCGTCCTGCTCACCACGGGCGAACGCTCGCTGGCGGCCGAGTTCCCCGCCCGGCTCCAGGCGGGCCGGGTGCTGCGCGCGATCGGCTCGGGCGAGCGGACATTCTCCGGCATCGCGGCGAGCACGGGCGGCACGGCGGGCCAGCCGATGGCCCACGGCTCCCTGGCGCCCCTCCTGGCCGAGCTCACCGACCTCAAGCGGATCGTGGCCGCCGACGTGCCGCTGTCCACACAGCCGGCCCCCAAGCTCAAGCGCTACCGGATCGCGGACACGTATCTGCGGTTCTGGCTGGCGCACCTGGAGAGCTCGGTCGCCCAGGCCGAACGGGGCCGCGGCCGCCACTCCCTGAACCGCATCCGGCGCGCCTGGCCGTCCTGGCGGGGCCGCGCGGTCGAGCCCGTCGTCCGTGAGGCCCTGGCGCGCCTCCTGCCGGACGACACGTTCCCCGATGTGGCCGAGATCGGCGGCTGGTGGAACCGGCAGAACATCCCCGAGGTCGACCTGACCGGCGCCGACACGACCCCCGTCGCCCGCACCGTCCACTTCGTCGGGTCGGTGAAATGGCGCGACGACGCCCCCTTCGACGGCCACGACCTCGCCGAGCTCGCCGCCCATGCCCGCCACATTCCCGGCGCGGAGAACGCCCGGCTGGTCGCCGTCACCCGCTGTCCCCCGCTCAAAGCGGCCGGGGCCGGGCTCGCCGCCCGCTGGGGCCCGGAGGAGCTGCTGGCGGCGTGGGCCTGACCGGCCGGATCGTGGTGCCCGGTGTGGAACGGGTGTCGCGGCGCCGTGGGAACGTGCCATCGGGGGCGCCCGTCGGAGCCTCGGCGTGCCGTCAGGTCTTGAACGGTGAACTCGGGCCCGCCGATCCGAAAATGGTCGCCGGACGGTCGCGTTCCGGCACCGACTTACCCGGAAATGACCACCGCCCGTCACCGGAGCCGCACCGAACTTCCGCACACCTCACCGGGCCCCGGACGGGGCCGACAGCAAAACCCGAACGCTCCTCTCCGACGCCCGCCGCGCGGCACCGCCGCGCCCTCGACTCCCGTGCGCGCGACGGGCGGAAACGTTCACGGCCGCGTACGACCGCCCCTACTCCGAGGAACGGACCCGGGCGCCGAACTGGTCGAACGGGATCGCGTGGTGCCACGCCCGGTCCCGGATCTGGCAGGCGCGCAGGACCGCCGGAGGGTCGGTGACCAGCTCCACGCCCACCAGCCGGTCGGCCTCGTCGTGGCGCAGCAGCGCCAGCACGCGCGAGTCGAAGAGCCAGAAGTCCTCGGCGGGCAGTTCCAGCCACTCGGCGTCGGCCCGCCACAGGTTCCGGATGTGCTCGCCGGCCAGCGCGTCGCGGCGCGCGCCCTCCAGCAGGAAGAGCTGCCCCAGCGTGGGCGGATCGTCCACGACCCGGACCCGCTCGAACCGTTTGCCCAGGGCGACTTGCTCCCGCCGCACGGCGCACCACGGATCGTCCGCGCCCTCGGCGCGCCCCGCGCGCTGACCGGTGAGGAAAAGCTGATACGCCTCCGACTCCTCGTCCGCGTGGTACCGGCCACGCGACTGAAACCGCCAGGCCGTGTGCTCGAACGAGCCAAACATCCCGTCGAGCTCCGCGACACCGGGCAACTCGGGCACACACCGGCCACTTCCGGCCACGCGGCCTCCCGGCGTCCGGATGATGGCCTGCCCGGAGGCCGGCTCCGTGCCGCGGGCGCCGGAATCCGCGAGCCTCGGCCGCCTGCTCATGCGCCGTCCCTTCCCTGTCTGTCCAGCACCAGCATGACCACTCGGTGATGATCTGTCAGCAGTGCGTTACCGGACATATGCGCACCCCATCCGGCCACCCCCCTTGATCATCTTTTGTCCGCGGCGGCCGACGCCGCCGCGGTCTCACGACGACGACCGGCGCACCAGCTCCGTCGGCAGCACCAGCCGGGGCCGCTCCGGGCCGCCGTCGGCGATCTCCGCCAGCAGGGCGCGCGTCATCGCCCGCCCCATGCCCTCCATGGGCTGCCGCACGCTGGTCAGCGGCGGGTCCAGATGCCGGGCCAGCGCGGAGTCGTCGAAGCCGACGAGCGCCACGTCGTCCGGCACCGAACGGCCCAACTCGCGTAGAGCGCGGCGCGCGCCGATCGCCATCAGGTCCGAGGCGCAGAACACCGCGTCCAGCTCCGGCCGCCGCGCGATCAGCTCGCGCATCGCCGCGTGCCCGCTCTCCTCGGTGAAGTCGCCCCGCGCCACCAGATCCGAATCCGGATGCCGGCCCGCCGCGCGCAGCGCCTCCTGGTAGCCGTCGAGGCGGCAGCGCGCCACATACATGTCGGCGGGCCCGGTGATCGTCGCCACGGTGGCCCGGCCGCGGCCGAGCAGATGCTCCACGGCAAGCTGCGCCCCGCCCACGTTGTCACAGTCGACGTGCGGGACCAGCTCGTCGGCGGACCGGCGGCCGTTCATCACCAACGGGATGCCCATTTCGGCCAGTTGATCGGGCAGCGGGTCGTCCCCGTGCACCGACACCAGCAGCACGCCGTCCACCCGGTGGCTGGCCGCGTACTGCGCGAACCGCGCCCGCTCCTTGGGGGTGCGGATCAGGGTCAGCAGCAACTGGATGTCCGTATCGGCCAGTTCGGCCGAAACGCCACGGAGTATCCCGGAGAAGTACGGCTCGGCGAACAGCCGGGTCTCCGCCTCCGGCACCACCAGGGCGATGGCGTCGGAGCGGTTGGCCGCCAGCGCGCGGGCCGCCCGGTGGGGCACATACCCCAGATCGGCGATGGCCTGCTGCACCGCGGCCCGCGTCCGGTCACTCACCCTGGGTGACCCGTTGATCACCCGCGACACCGTGCCGCGCCCCACCCCCGCGCGGGCCGCGACTTGTTCAAGTGTCGGTCTTCCATCGCGGCCGGTGCCGCGCCTTGCCATAGCCATCGCTTCCTCCCGTTTCCGCCCCAGGATCCAACTACATCACGGAATCCGAGACGAACCGTTCTACGCCTTGACACCCGCCGGGCACTCGGGAACCCTTCAACCCATCACGACTGGGAGCGCTCCCACGCAGCTCAAACCCTACAGAACCCGTACGTTCCAAGCCCAGGCCCCCTATCCCCCACGTGTCGAAACCACCCGGCTGGGAAGGCAACGTCAGTGCGCCAGGAGGACGACGACGTCATGCGCAAGACAATCCGCACCACCCATCGGTCACGCGGCCGAGCCGCCAGAGCGGTCGCGGTCGGCCTGGCCGCCACGCTCGCCACCGCGTTGCTCGGCGCCTGTTCGAGCGATGACGAAGGAGATGGCGGTGAGGGCGGCGACGAACAGATCACTCTGCGAGTCGGCGTCTTCGGCCAGTTCGGCTTCGAGGAAGCCGGACTGTACGAGCAGTACATGGAAGAGAACCCGAACATCAAGATCGAGCAGGACTCGATCACCGACAGCGGCGACTACATGACCCAGCTCCGCACCCGCCTGACGCAGAACAGCGGGCTGCTGGACATCCAGGCGATCGAGGTCGGCAACATCGCCGAGATGGCGAACGAACTGCCCGACCGCTGGGTCGACTTCAACGAGTACGACGTGGACGCCAGCCACATCATGGGCTGGAAGAACGACCAGGCCACGAGCCCCGACGGCCGCTTCATCGGCCTGGGCACGGACATCGGCCCGACGGGCATCTGCTACCGCACCGACTACTTCGAGCAGGCCGGCCTGCCCACCGACCGCGAATCGGTGACCGAGCTCTTCGCCGACTGGGAGTCCTACCTCGAGGTCGGCGAGCAGTTCGCGGCGGACGGCCCCGAGGGCGTCGCCTACCTGGACTCCGCGGGTGGCATGTTCAACGCCGTGGTCTCCGCCTACGAGGAGCGCTACTACAACGCCGAGGGCGAGATCGCCTACGAGGAGACCGAGTCGGTCCAGACCGCCTGGGACCTCGCGACCCAGGCCGCCGAGTCCGGGCTCTCCAGCGGCCTGGAGCAGTTCCAGGACGACTGGAACCGGGCCATGGCACAGGGCGACTTCGCGACCATGCCCTCCTGCCCCGCCTGGATGCTCGGCTACATCCAGACCCAGGCCGGTGACGCCGGCGAGGACGTCTGGGACGTCGCCCAGTCGCCCACCCCGTCGAACTGGGGCGGCTCGTTCCTCGGTGTTCCCGAGGCGTCCGAGCACAAGGAAGAGGCCGTCGCGCTGGCCCAGTGGCTGACCGCCCCCGAGCAGCAGGCCACCTTCTTCACCGAGCGCGCCAGCTACCCCAGCTCCTCCACCGCCCAGCAGGACCCCGCGGTGCTGAACGCCACGCACCCGTACTTCAACGACGCGCCGATCGGTGAGATCTTCTCGCAGGCCTCCGCGGACATCCCGTCCACCCACATCGGCCCGTACGACCAGCAGATCCAGGACGGCATCACCGAGGGTCTGCTCGCCCTGGAGCAGAACGGTCTGTCGCCGGACGAGGCCTGGGACGACGTCGTGAGCGCGTTGGACAACGCAGTCGGTGAATGAGTCAGGACAGGTAGATGACGACTGAGCACCGAGAGGCCGCGCCCCCTGCATCGTCGGGGGGCGCGGCCCCGCGCCCGGAACCCGATGGGCGGCGGACCGCGAAGTCCGCCGCCCCCGACCCCAAGGAAGCCCGCCGCATGGCGCGCCGCTCGCGGCGCTACCAGTGGGACATCAAGTTCAGTCCCTACGGCTTCATCGCGCCGTTCTTCCTCTTCTTCGCCGCCTTCGGCCTGTTCCCGCTGCTCTACACGGGCTGGTCGTCCCTGCACGACGTGAGCATGACCACCCCGAACGAGATGGAGTGGGTCGGCTTCGACAACTTCACCCGTCTCTGGGACGACGAGTTCTTCTGGAAGTCGCTGCGCAACACGTTCACGATCGGCATCATCTCCACGGTGCCGCAGTTGCTGATGGCGCTGGGACTGGCGCACCTCCTCAACTACAAGATGCGCGGCAGCATGCTGTTCCGCGTCGCCATCCTCACGCCGTATGCCACCTCCGTGGCGGCGGCGACCCTGGTCTTTGTGATGCTGTACGGCCAGGGCGACTACGGCATCATCAACTGGTGCCTGGACCTGGTCGGCATCGACGCCATCTCCTGGGAGGCCGGCACCTGGAGTTCCCAGTTCGCGGTGTCCACCATCGTGATCTGGCGCTGGACCGGGTACAACACCCTGATCTACCTCGCCGCCATGCAGGCCATCCCCAATGACCTGTACGAGTCCGCCTCACTGGACGGCGCCTCCCGGTGGCAGCAGTTCCGGCACGTCACGCTGCCCCAGCTCCGCCCGACGATCCTGTTCACGATCGTGGTCTCCACGATCGGCGCCACCCAGCTCTTCGGCGAGCCCCTGCTGTTCGGCGGCGACGAGAGCGGCGGCGCGCAGAACCAGTACCAGACCCTCGGGCTCTACATGTACGAGACGGGCTGGGCCAACCGCCATCTGGGCCGAGCCGCGGCCCTTGCCTGGACGATGTTCCTGCTGCTGATCATCATCGGGCTGATCTATTGGGTGCTCACACGCTTGGTGGGCCGGAGCAGCGGCGAGGAGGAGTGATGGCCACGACCACGCAGGCCGTTCCGGCAGCACAGGACGACCGTAAACGGACCACGCCGCGGGCGGAGCGCCGCCGCGGTGTGAACCAGGCGGGACGGCAGCGGCACGCCGGCTGGCTGACGTATACGATCCTGATCATCTTCGGCATCGGATCGATCTTCCCGCTGGTGTTCTCGATCATCGCCGCCTCGCACACCAACGCCCGGCTGCTGGAGGAGGACCCGCCGTTCTGGTTCGGCGGGCGGCTCTTCGACAACCTGGAAACGGCGTGGGACGACGCCAACATGGTCAAGGCCATGACCAACACCATGTTCGTGGCGGGCACCATCACGTTCTCCACGGTGCTGTTCGCGACCCTGGCCGGGTTCGCCTTCGCCAAACTCCGGTTCCGCGCCAAGAACTTCCTGATGCTGCTGGTCATCGGCACGATGATGGTCCCGCCGCAGCTCACGGTCGTGCCGCTGTTCATGGCGATCGCCGAGCTGGAGTGGACCGACCACCTCCAGGCGGTCATCCTGCCGATGATGGTCAGCGCGTTCGGCGTGTTCTTCATGCGCCAGTACCTCATCCAGGCGCTGCCGACCGAGCTGATCGAGGCCGCTCGCGTGGACGGCGCCAACAGCCTGCGGGTGGTGTGGCACGTCGTCTTCCCCGCCGCGCGCCCGGCGATGGCCGTTCTGGGCATGCTCACGTTCGTCATGGCCTGGAACGAGTTCTTCTGGCCTATTATCGCGCTCACCCAGCAGAACCCGACCGTGCAGGTCGCACTGACCAACCTGGGCCGCGGCTACATCCCGGACCAGGGCGTGATCATGGCCGGCGCGCTGCTCGGCACTCTCCCCCTGCTCATCGCGTTCGTGCTGTTCGGCAAGCAGATCGTCGGCGGCATCATGCACGGCGCGCTCAAGGGCTGAGCGGCCCCGTCGTACGCGATTCGATACCCTCTCTACGAGCAAGAATGGGAGCGCTTCCATGACTGAAAACCAACCCCTTGTCTTCCCACCGGACTTCCTGTGGGGCTCGGCCACGGCCGCCTACCAGATCGAGGGCGCGGCCCGGGAAGACGGACGTACCCCGTCCATCTGGGACACCTTCAGCCGGACCCCCGGCAAGGTGCACGCCGGGGACACGGGCGACGTGGCCTGCGACCACTACCACCGCTGGCAGGAGGACATCGGCCTGATGGCCGAACTCGGCCTCCGCGCCTACCGCTTCTCGGTGTCGTGGTCGCGCGTCCAGCCCACCGGACGCGGTCCGGCGGTGCAGCGCGGGCTGGACTTCTACCGGGCCCTCGCGGACGGCCTGCTGGAGCGCGGGATCACCCCCGCGATCACGCTCTACCACTGGGACCTGCCGCAGGACCTGGAGGACGCGGGCGGCTGGCCGGAGCGGGAGACGGCCGAGCGGTTCGCGGAGTACGCCCACATCGTGGGCGAGGCCCTGGGCGACCGGGTGAGCATGTGGGCCACGCTCAACGAGCCGTTCTGCAGCGCGTTCCTGGGCTATGGCTCCGGCGTGCACGCCCCCGGCCGGCACGAGTCGGAGAGCGTCCTCAAGGCGTCCCACCACCTGAACCTGGCCCACGGCCTCGGCGTTCAGGCCCTGCGCTCGGTGCTGCCGCGCAACGCCGAGGTCGGCGTCACGCTCAACCCCGGCGTGGTGCGCCCGCACACCGACTCGGAGGCCGACCGGGACGCCGCGCGCCGCATCGACGCGCTGCACACCCGGATCTTCTCCGACCCGATGCTGCACGGCAGTTACCCGGACGACCTGCGCCAGGACACCGCCCGGGTCAGCGACTGGTCGTTCGTGCGGGCCGGCGACGAGGCCACGATCCACCAGCCGCTGGACTACCTCGGCCTGAACTACTACACGCCGACCATCGCCTCCGCCCCAACCGGCGACGGCCCGGCGGCCCGCAACGACGGCCACGGCATCTCCGAGCACTCCCCGTGGGTCGGCTCCGAGAACGTCGAGTTCCACCTCGCGAACAACGACCTCACCGACATGGGCTGGGCCATCGACCCGACCGGCCTGGTCGAACTGCTCCAGCGGTTCCACCGCGAGGTGCCGCAACTGCCGCTCTTCGTCACCGAGAACGGCGCCGCCTTCGAGGACAAGATGGACGCCTCGGGCGCGGTGCACGACCCGGACCGCATCGCCTACCTGAACGGCCACCTGGGCGCCATCCACCAGGCGATCGAGCAGGGCGTCGACGTCCGCGGCTACTTCCTCTGGTCGCTCCTGGACAACTTCGAGTGGGCGTACGGATACAGCAAGCGCTTCGGAGTGGTCCACGTGGACTTCGACACGCTCCAGCGCACGCCCAAGTCCAGCGCCCGCTGGTACGCGGAGGTGGCCGGCTCCGGCCAGTTGCCCGCGTGACCTGAACCACCCGGGCCGGCACCCCGCACGTGCCGCCCGGTGAGCCTCCCCGCGTCCGCCCGGAAGCCTTTCCGAATCCCTCTCGGAAAGGGGGACAGGGGGGGCCTGGCCCCCGGCCCGCGCCGCACTCCAGCGGCGGCGGCCGGGGGCCGGGTGCGTTCCGGGCCGGACAGGGCCGAGGTCCTGCCTAGCCGAAGGTGCCGTCGGGGGGCGGCGGGGACGGCGCGGCCGTGGCGTCGGTGACCACGGCGGCGCCGCCGGTGAAGTCGGTCAGCTCCCGGCCGGCGAGCACCCGCGCGGGATACGGGTCGCGGGCGCTGCGCTGGGCGAGTACGGCCGCCGGCAGCGCGGCGTCGGAGGCGCACAGCACCCCGTTCCCGAAGCGGCGCCCGCGCAGGACCGCCGGCTCGACCGCCAGGCAGACCTCGGCGAACCGGCTGAGCGCGGTCGCGACCTGGGCGCGCAGATGGGCCAGCGGCGGGCCGTCGGCGAGGTTGGCCGCGTACCAGCCGCCGGGGCGCAGGGCGCGGCGCACCTCGTCCAGGAACTCGGCGCTGGTGCAGTGGGCCGGGGTGCGCGCGTCGGCGAAGACATCGGTGATGACGAGGTCCGCCCAGCCGTCCGGGATCTTGCCCAGCACGGCCCGGGCGTCCGCCTCGCGTATCCGGATCCGGGCCCCGTCGGGCAGCGGCAGCTCGCGCCGGACCAGCGCGGTGAGCCGGCCGTCGGGCTCGGCGACCTGCTGGGTGGACCGGGGCCGGGTGACCGCCACGTAGCGGGCGAGGGTCAGCCCGCCGCCGCCGAGGTGCAGGACGGTGACCGGGCGTCCCGGCGGCGCGACGAGATCGATGATGTGGCCGAGCCGCCGTTGGTACTCGAAGGCCAGCCGGGTGGGGTCGGCGAGATCGACGTGCGACTGCGGGGCGCCGTCGAGCAGCAGCTCCCAGCTCCCGGTCCGGTCGGGATCGGGAACGAGCTGGGCGGTGCCGCCGCCGACCGTCTCAGTCACGGCCCGGTGGGCGCCGCCTCGCAGGAGTCTTCTCTTCGCCACACACTCCAGTGTGACCGCCCCCGGGCGCGCGTGTGCACCGGTCCACCACGCGCAGCATGGAGACGGCCTCGTTCAGCGCGGCGCGCAGCCGCTCCGGCTCGGTCGCGTCGATGACGGCGCCCTCCGGGGGCACCAGCCAGCCGCTGCCGGTGACCGGTGGCTGCTCGCCCCGGGGGGTGCCGGGATACGTCTGGGTGCAGGCGCTGCCGGGCAGGTCCCAGCGCTCGGCCGTGCCGGGCGGGACGATGAAGCCGAGCGTGTCCCCCTGGCTGTCGTGCAGTACGGGCCCCACGCCGTGTCGCAGGCGCAGGATGTCGACGGCCTCCAGTCCCTCCCTGGCCGGCACGGTGACCAGATCACAGGGCGCCGTTTCGCCGGTGTCCGCCATGGGTTTCCCTCCAAGGTGTCGGATGTGTTGCTCAACGCGCGACCACTGTCAACGGCTACGGCCCAGTTCCGCCGCATTGGGTGGCACTTCATGGCAGATCGTGGACGAGATGACCGTTTCATACGGATACCGACGGTAGTTGGCATAACACGGGCGGGTACCGTCCGGCCATGGCGACGTCATCATCCGCGCCCCGGCCGGCCGGTCCCAACACGGCGTTCCGGAAGCTGCGAGGGGCGCTGTCCCCGGGCGAGTTCGCCGCGGCCGTGCGGCGCGCGGCGGGCGAGATAGGCGAGCGCGTGAGCTGCGACGCGCGTTACATCGGGCGCGTGGAGGCGGGCGAGATCCGCTGCCCCAATTACGCGTACGAGCGGGTATTCCTTCATATGTTCCCCGGGCGTTCCCTCACCGATCTCGGATTCGAGCCCCGGCAGGTCGTACGGCGGCGCATGCCGCGTACCGGTCCCCCCACAGCTTTGTGCCCGGCCCCCTCGGCGGCGCCGGGCGCCGGCGACATCGACGACCAGGAGGAGGGCGACGTGCTGCGTCGCGCGTTCATGACCGGCGGCCCGGCCGCCGTCGCGTCCCTTGCGACCCTCGGGGCGCTGCCGGCCGCCGCCGGCGCGGCCCGGCCGGGCGGTCCTGAGGCCGCCGCCGTGACCCGCGCGGTCACGGATCTGCGGCTGCTCGACGACCGGCACGGCGCGGACGCGCTGTACCGGCCGGCGCGGGAAGCCCTGCGGGCCGCCTACGAGTTGCTCGACACCGGCGCCCGGCGTCAGGCGGTCGACGATCAACTGCACGCCGACGCGGGCGAGCTGGCGATCTCCGTCGGGTGGCTGGCCCATGACTCCGGCCGCCCGGCGCTGGCGCGCTCGCACTACGGAGAGGCGCTGGCCACCGCGCGGGTCGGCGGCGACCCGGCGCTGGAGGCGCATGTCTTCTGCAACGCCGCGTTCCTGGCGGCGGACACCGGGTGTCCCCGGGAGGCGGTGCGGGCCGCGCAGGCCGGGCAGCAGGCGGCGCGGCGGCTGGGGTCCGACCGGCTGCGGGCGCTGCTCGCGCTGCGCGAGGCGGGCGGCTGGGCGGGCATGGGTGACCGGCGCGGCGCGGAGGTGGCGCTCGCGCGGGCGCACACCCACTACGGACGCGGCTCGGTGACGGGCGCGCCGGAGTGGATGTCGTTCTTCGGGGACGCCGAGTTCGCCAGCCTGGAGGCCCGGTGCTGGGCCGCGCTGGGCGACTGGCCGCGCGCCGGCGCGTGCGCGCGGCAGGCGGTCGCGGCGGCGCTGCGCGAGCCGCACTTCGCGCGGAACACCGCCCTGTACGCGGCGGAGTTGGCCGGTTACCTGACGGAGCGGGGCGAGCCGGAGGAGGCGGCGGCGTTCGGCCACCGGTCGCTGGACCTGCTGACGCAGGTGCGCTCCGCCCGCGTCACGGGGCTGCTGGCCGGCACCGCGGAACGCCTGGGCCCGGCCCGGCGGGACGCCACGGTGGCCACGTTCCTGGAACGCCGCGGGGCCTGACCCGGCCCCCGGATCCCCGGCCCTCTCAGACGATGCCGTCCAGGTGGCCGATGTCGTTCCACCGCTCGATGGCGGGCTCGCCGTAGGCCCAGCCGAGGACCGAGACCGCCGCCGCGTCCAGCCGCAGCCGGGCGGCGAAGGTGACGTCGAGCCCCAGCCAACGGGCGGCCACCGAGCGCAGGATGTGGCCATGGGCGAAGACCACGGCGGCGCGGTCGGCCGCGTGCGCGGCGCGCGCCCAGGCCACAACCTCGTCGGCGCGGGCGGACAGTTGCTCCAGGGTCTCGCCGTCGGTGACGCCGTCGCGCCAGATCATCCAGGAGCCGCCGCGCCGGGCGGCGATCTCCTCGGTGGTCAGGCCCTCCTCCGCGCCGTAGTCCCATTCGCGCAGGGCGTCCCAGGTGGTGGCCCGGTCGCCGAACCCGGCCAGTTCGCAGGTGTCCTTGGCCCGGGACAGCGGGCTGGTGCGGACCTCGGCGCCCGGCAGGCCGTCCCAGGGGGCCTGGTGCAGCCTGGTGCCCAGGGCCTTGGCCTGGGCTCTGCCCTCCTCCAGGAGAGGCACATCCGTGAGTCCGGTGTGACGCCCGGTGACCGACCAGGCGGTCCGTCCGTGCCGGATCAGCAGGATGCGCGCGGCCATGGAGTTCCCCTCTGTTTGTCTCATCTGTCACTCATCATCTCGCACGCAACCGAAAGGGGCGCCCCGGGCGTCTTTTCCTCCGCCCTTCGCCGTACGGTGGCATTGACCGTTCGGCGCCCGCCCGATGACGACGTGAACTTGGAGTCTGACCGCATGCCCCGAGACCGGCCACGCTGGTGGACCGAGCTGCTACTGATCGTGGTTGTCTACGGGGCCTATTCGGGCGCCCGGCTGCTGGCCCGCGGCGATGTGGGCACGGCGGTGGACAACGGCCTGGCCATCCTGCGGCTGGAGAGCTCGCTGTGGCTGCATCCGGAGGATCCGCTCAACGAGCTGTTCACCGAGGAGAAATGGCTCGGTGTGCCGTCCTCGTTCGCGTACGCCTCGCTGCACTACCTGGTGACACCCGCGATCCTGGTCTGGCTGTTCCGGCGCCGCCCGCTGCACTACCGGCTGATGCGCACCTGGCTGCTGACCTCCACGCTGCTCGGCCTGGTGGGCTTCACGCTGATGCCCACCAGCCCGCCCCGACTGCTGCCCGGTGACTACGGGTTCGTGGACACCCTGGCCCAGTACGCCGGGTACGGCTGGTGGGCGGAGGACGCCAGCGCGCCCAGCGGCATGGGCGACTTCACCAACCAGTACGCGGCGATGCCGAGCCTGCACGTCGGCTGGTCGCTGTGGTGCGGGGTCGCGCTGTGGCACTACGGGAAGCGCACGACGTTCATGCGCGCCCTGGCCGTCGGCTACCCGCTCATAACGACGATCGTCGTCATGGGCACGGGCAACCACTACTTCCTGGACGCGCTGGCCGGTGCCGCCGTGATGACGCTGGGGCTGCTGCTCGCGCGCCCGCTGCTGCGGCTCGCGGGCCGGATCGGCGTGCGCCTGGGGCTGGAGACCGGGCCGGCGCCCGGCACCGAGCACGACAGCCTGCCGTCCCCCGCCGGTGCGCCCCCGCGCCAGCGCTCGCGCCCGCACGCGGAGGACATCGCGCGGCACAATGGATCGTCGGCGAAGCGGGAGGAGCTCGCTCCGCCCACCTGACCCGTCGCCGGCCGGGCGCCGGGCGCGATCCACAGGAGGCTGATCCCCCGATGGCAGATTCCGGCCAGGCTCCCGAGCCGCCGCGCCACCGGCGGCCGGCGGCGCTGTTCTTCGAGCCGCCCGCGGACCGGCCGGACGAGGAGCACTTCTTCGCCCTGGAGACGATCACCGACCCGAAGGAACTGCTGGACCGCGCCACGGAGCTCGCCGTGGCCTTCCAGGCGGCGGCGGACCGTTCCGTGGAGTTCCAGGCGATGGCGGCGGCGCAGCTCGCGGACCCCGGGCGGTTCGACGCGCTGCCCACCGCCGCGATCGCCGACCGCGCCGGCTGGACCGAGGACTACGCGGCGAAAATGATCGACTACGGCCGTGAGCTGCTGCGCCGCCGTCCCTAGGCCCTGTCGTAACCGATTTTTGCTCCGTCCGTTCGGGGTGCTAAGGTCTACGACGTCAGCAGGCGCCGCTAGCTCAGTTGGTTAGAGCAGCTGACTCTTAATCAGCGGGTCCGGGGTTCGAGTCCCTGGCGGCGCACCGACAGGGGAAGCCCCCACCAGCCGGAGACGGCAGGTGGGGGCTTCGCCTTTGTAACGGTTCCGTCTCCGGCGCAGCGAAAGCGGCGCCGCATCGCCACCCCGCTGCATCCGCATCCGCCCGCGCACGTTCTCCGGGTAACCGATCCGACCGGCGCCGAGCACCCTGCCATGTCCAGTTCCACCCTGCCATCCGCCCGGCCGAGATCGCCCGCCCGTCCGGACACGCCTCCGAGGCCGTCGCCGAGCAGGGAGATCGCCGCGTCGACGTCCCCGGTGGGTCGCGGGCACTACAACGCCACCGAGCGCGCCACCGAATTCCTCGACGGGCCGGCGTGCCGGTCCCGAGCTCAATCCGTTCGGGAATCTCCGAAAGAGAGATTAGATTAACGATCACTACAACAATTTCAGACAGAAACTAACGCACAAGGGATTGACGACGGGGGAGGCGGCGTGATCCTCGACCACGGCGACAGAACCGGGGACTTCCCGAGGATGCCCGGCGGAGCCCAGGCGATGGTCACCCGGCGGGTCGCCCGCGGCGCCGACGGCCGACCGGTCCAGAGCCAGCTTGGCCGGCCGGACGAGCTTGAACCTGCCGGTGCTGGCCAAGCTTCCGGCCACCCACCTGCGGGCCACCGCCCTCACCGAGACGGGGATCGCCCTGGTCAGGGCGAGCAAGCCCCGCCGCGGCAGCCGGTCGGAGATGACGCTGGCGCTGCCGTCCCCGCGTCCCGACCTCCAGCGGCCCACGGACGACAAGCGGCCGCACCACGTCCTGGAGACCTCGCTGACGACGGCGTTCGGTGTCTTCTCCCCCCTGGTCGAACTCGGCGAGCCGACCCGCCGGCTCATCGGCACCGACAGCGCGTTCGTCTACTACAGCGGAAGCGCTGGGGACCCGGGCGTTCTGAGGACCGGTCTGCCGCACGGGATGGCCGCCCCGCGCAACAAGGCGGTCTGGCTGCGAGGACGCCTCACCGGCGATGCCAAGCGCGACAACCTGCTCCCGGAGATCAGCTTCGACCGGCTCCGCAAGACCCACTTGGAGCGCAACCGCACGCCGGTCGCCCACACTCCGGACACCCTCCACCGCTACCTCCACCGCTACCTCCGCCGCATGAGGAAGGTCAACCAGGAGGGTTCCCAGATCGTCAGGGAAGCGCTCGACGAGCAGGTTCCGGCCGCTCTGAAGCGGCGGCGCATGACCCGCGCCGACGACGACGGGCAGTCCACCGACACCGCGCTCGGCGCCTGCACCGACATCGAGCACCCGCCCCACAGCCCGGCCAAGCGCTGCGGCCCGGGCCCCGTGTGCGTATCAGGTGGCGGATGCTCAGCGATGGCTGGGCCCCCCGGTCAGTCGATGCCTTCGACGATGCGGAAGTCGCGCTCGACGCCGTCGGGGAGGGCCACCAGCGCCTTCTGGTATGCCTCGCTCTCATATGCCGCGACGGCCTGTTCCAAGCTGTCGAACTCGATCAGAACGACGCGTTGCGTGATTCCGGCCTCGTGGGCGACGACTCGACCGCCAAGGAGGGACAGGACGCGCCCGCCCCCAGCCTGGACAGCCGGACCGGCCAGCTCGTTGTAGGCAGTCAGCCCCTCAAGGTCGGAAATGGCGGGGTAGACGCTGACCCAGTAGCCCTTGGCCATGGAAACCTCCTGTGTTCGGCCGGACACGTCCGACTTCGAACTGACACCCAGATCGATCGATCCCGCCGACGGGTACTGCGGTCAGTGGAATCGTCATATGCGCAGGTTAGGGCTCGATGTGCGGTCGAGGGAAAGACCGGTTCGGGATAGACTCAGAACGGATCGTTATCAATCTGCAGGGAGGGCACGTGGCGCCGGATACGGTGAGCCTGCGGTACTTCCTGGTGCTGGCACAGGAGTTGAACTTCACCCGCGCGGCCGCACGGATCGGTATCGCACAGCCCGCACTCAGCGCCCGGATGCGCCGATTGGAGGCGGAACTCGGTACGGCCCTGCTGGTCCGCGACACGCGTAGCGTCGTATTGACCACGGCCGGTGCGGCTTTGGCGGAGTCCGCGCCGCCCGCGCTGGCGGCGCTGGACCGGGCATGGGACACCGCCCGGAGCGCGGCGGCCGGTGAACTGGGCACGCTGCGCATCGGATACAGCCTCAGCGCCGGGGCCGAGACGGCACCGGCCCTGGTGGACAGGCTGATTCGCGGCAACAGCGGACTCGAGGTCGGCGCGGTCCCGATGGCGACACCGGAGATCTCCCCCGCGGTCGCCGACGGCCGCATCGATGCCGGGATCACCCGCGGTGAACAGCCGGGCCGTGGCGTGCACCGGTACCTGCTGCGGCGTGCGCGCGTCGGGGTCCAGATGGCGCAGCAGCATCCGCTGGCCGAACGCCCGGAGATCGAGATAGCCGACGCGGCCGCGTATCCGCTGCGGCTCCCGGACCGTGCGGCCAACCCCGTGATCCACGATCAGCTGTCCGCACTGTTCCGAGACATCCGGCCACACCTCCGATTCCACACGCCCGCGGTCTCTTTCGACATGGCTCAGCGCGACCTGCGCGACGGGGTCACCCTCGCCCCGGCCGGAGAAGCCGCGGCCACGGCACAACCGGCCGGTCTCACCTGGCGACCGCTGCGGGGCGCGCCCAGCCTGACGTTCCACCTGGTCCTCCCACGCGAGCAGTCGCGACTACACCGCCGCATCCGTGCCGTCGCCAAAACCCTGGCGCACGAGCTGCACTGGCTGCCGGACTGACGCGCGAGAGGTCAAGCGAGACGGACGCCTGCGGTGGCGAGGCCGAAGACCCTGCGTCCGGCGGACTTCCCGGTGATGACGACGGCGGTCTTGCTGAATGTCCGACACGACCTCGCTCCGCCGGCGGATCAGCAACCGAAAGCCTGAGCATGAACGCGCCTTCGAGGTACCTGCCGAGCGGCTGTACCAAGCACTCCAACGGTCCCGAGCCGACTGGGCTGCCGACTGGGCTGCCGACTGCGCGCGATGGCACCGAGACCACGAACTTGCCTGACTCGCCTGACACCTGCTGGGCACCCTGGATAACCCACGCAACCGGTCCACTCCTTCTCCTGGGCGGTTCGCGGCCTCGATTCGACAGCTATCGGCTGGGCGAATGAACACCGAAACCATGAGGTAGGCGATGAATCAGAACCCCCATCCCCGGACACCCCGCGGATTCCTCGACGACGGATTCCCTGTCACCGACGCGGCACAGTTCGGGTGACGCTTGATCCCTCGTAAGCACCCCGCCTCGCCGGGCACCGGTCGACACCGCCAACCCTGACCATCCCTCGCGCCGCATCGGCTGCCGAAGCCTGGCACAAAACGCTGATCGATGAGACCTCGGTCCCCCGTTGGAGCCGGCATCGGCGGCGGCGTCCTGAACATCACGGAAGACATGGGCAACTACACCACCTCCGTACGCCCGTTCGCGCCGTCCATCGCGCGCGAGAGAACGCTCGATCTGCGCTTCGACTGGAGAACTGCGATCGCCGGCAGCGCGGCGAAAACCGGCTTGGAACTGCGCGACGACACCGGACGCCTCGTCTTCGCCATCGCCGCCACCGCCTCCGAACTCCGCTACGCGGTCACGGGGCCCGACCCGGACTCCCTCAACCCGACTTGGACCACGACCAGCTTCGACCGGAGCATGTGGTACACGGTCGATCTGCACATGGACTTCACCCTCGGCCGGGTCCAGTACGCGATCACCAGTAAGGAGGCCGCGCCGACAGTGATGGCCTCCGGCACCGCGGATATCGCGGGAACCAACCTCGCCAGGCTCGTCGAATGCAACTACTACGGAACCGGCACGCAGTCGATCGACAACCTCCGGCTGGTCCGCCCCACCAACGCCGCCTGTGGATCCCTCGCCGGCTCATCGGTCTACGCCTTCGGCGACAGCATCGTCGACGGCCACCAGTACCCGCGCGGCTTCGTCGATTTCGTCGCCGACCGTGAAGACATGACGCTGACGAACTACGCGAAGAACGGCGCCACCGTGGGCCCGGCAGTCGATGCCTCCGGCGGCCACATCATCGATCAGGTGCGGTCGGCCGGCTCACGGGCGCCCGACGTCGTGGTCTTCGACGGCGGCACGAACGACGCGATCGAGATCCACGACCAGCACGCATACGAGATCGGCACCGTCAGCGACGCCACCGACCCCAGCAGCTTCGCTGCCGGCACCTACACCGGATCACTCGAAGCCACCATCCAGCTCATGAGGCAGAGGTGGCCGGAAGCCCGGCTGGTGTACGTGGCCGCCCACAAGCTGGGCTCGCGGGACTGGGACACCCAGCTCGCCCTGCGCAAGGTCACCCTGCAGGCCGCCCGCAAGTGGGGCGTCGCGGTCGCCGACGTCTTCGCGGACACGACGTTCGACACCCGCGTCGAAGCCCAGCGGGCGGCCTACACCTTCGACAGCCTCGTCAACGGCTACCCCGGCAGCGGCGGCAGCGGCACCCACCCGAACATCGCCGGCATCACCGAGTTCTACGTACCCGTGCTCACCGCCCGGCTGGTACAGCTCGCCGACTAGCCAGGCGACGCTGGTGGCGCGCGGCACCCTGGGCGCGGCGACGCCCGTCTCGTACGTCGTCAACGACTCCGAGCCGGTCGCCGAGAACGAGGTCAGAGCGCTTTGCGAATCGCGGACGCGAGTTCGGCCGCCGCGTCGGCGCTGGCGTCGGCGATGCCGACGCCGTAGCGGAATCGGGCGGTCTCGCCGTCGGGCACGATGAGCTCCTCGCTGAAGAACGGGGCTGGGTTGAGGCAGGCGAAGTCCTCGCTGCGCGCGAACCACTGCGGCGGGTGGTGCGGGTTGTCGGCGTGGTCGACCATGAGGACGAGCGACTCGGCGTCGTCCTCGTCGTGGCGTCCGGCGAAGGCCATCCACGCGTGGTGCTGTCCGCGCAGCTCGTCGCCGCCCACCCCGCCCGCGGTGACGAGCTGCCCTCGGGTGAAGGAGCGGGGCCCGCGCCAGAACAATCCGCCATATCCGGCGTTCGCCCTGCCGCGCGTGGTCGGGGAGCCGATGGCGATGTCGCGTCCGGACACGTTGGTCAGTTCGGTCTCGAAGGTCAGCACCCAGGCTCGGGGCGTGAGGATCCCGGCGGTGAGGGTGCGGCGCTCGGTGAAGATCCTGGCCCCGGCCTGGGTGATCCAATCCAGTTCGTGGCCGAACGTGGCTGCCCCGTCGGAGGCGTCGACGCCGGTGAGGCGGCGGTGCCGCTGGGTGCCGTTGTTGTCCATCTGCACGTAGGACTTGCCGTGGACGTAGGTAGGGCCGCCCCAGAAGTTCTCCTCGTCGACCACCGGCAGCGACCAGGCAATGCCCTTGTGCCACACGTGGTCCCAGGGCCGGAACAGGCTCACTGAGCGACCGGACCGGGTGCGGAGGGGATACAGGTAGGGCTTGGGGGATTCGAGCTCGGGTGTGTCGGGACGGTAGACGTATCGGAACAGCTCGATCCCGCCGTCGCGAACGGCGAGCGAGGTGCCGATGTCGTGGCGGATCGCAAGGCGGGTCATGCGAGGGCCTCCTTCACCGGCGCCCACGGGACGGCCCCGCCGTCCATGCTCCGCGTGAAGGGGTCGTCGCCGCTGAGTTCGCCCGCGGCGATGGGGCGGCCCCGGAACGCGGAGGCGTAGGTGGCCGCGGCGAACTCCATCGTGCGGCGGGCTTCGGCGAGGGAGACCCCGGGTTCGGCGTCGTTCCCGAGCGCGTCGAGGATCGCCTCGATCTGGAGGCGGTGCCCGCTCTCCACGTCGGCACCGTCAACGGCCGTCCAGAGATCAGCAAGCTGCTCGTGCCCGGGTGCGGGGGTGAACCGCCAGTGCTTCTCGCGGTAGCCGTAGAGGTGTTCGAGCTCGACGGTGGCGTGCTCGAAGTCGAAGCGGAGGCGCGAGGTCTCGCGCGGGGAGACCACCGAGTTGATGATCGTGGCCAGCGCTCCACTCTCGAAGCGGGCGAGGGCGACGGAGACGTCTTCGGTGTCGGTGGGCCGCGCGAGGCGGTCGGCGAACGCGCTGACGTGGGACCACGGCCCGAGTACCGACAGCAGCAGGTCGAACTGGTGAATGCCGTGGCCCATGGTCGGGCCGCCGCCTTCGACATCCCACCTGCCGCGCCAGGGAACGTCGAAGTAGTCGTCGGTGCGGTACCAGAGAGTCTCGCAGGTGGCCGTGAGCGGGCGGCCGAGCGTGCCTGCGCGGAGGAGGCGCCGCAGCCGGAGGGCGGCGGCTCCGTAGCGGTGCTGGAAGACGGTCAGCACGGGGGTGCCGGTCTCGGCCTGCACGGCGGCGAGCCGGTCCATCTCGGCCAGGCTCAGCGCCGTGGGCTTCTCCACCAGCGCCGGGACCCCGGCGCGCAGGGCCGCCATGGCCAGAGGCGCGTGGGTCTGCGGCGGGGTGCAGATGTGCACCAGGTCCAGCTCCTCGTTCGCGAAGAGGGACTCGGCGGTGCTGTACACCCGCGGCACGGAGAAGCGCTGCGAGAACGCGGAGGCCCGCGAGGGGTCGATCTCGGCGATGGCCACCAAACGTACGCGATCGGGCAGGTCGGTGAGGGCCTGGGCGTGCGCGTGGGCGATGCCGCCGCTGCCGATGATGGCGGCGCGGAAGGCGGGTGTCGGACTCGGCATGGGGTTTCGTTTCTCCTTGTGGGCCGGGGAGGCGGGGCCCGGAGGTCGCCTGTGCGGCGTCCTCCGGACCTGTGTCTCATCGTGCGGCGGCGTCGACTTCGGTCTGCAACTCGTCGACGAACGCCTGGGCGGCGTCCTGCGGCGACCTCTGGCCGGAGTACACCTCCTGGGTGTAGCGCTGAATCATCGGCTCGATGCCACTGCCGCCGCTGGGGGTCACGACCGGCGAGGGGCCTGGGGTGACCGAGTTCATGTAGTCGACGGCGAGCTGGTCGCTCTCGCTCAGATCCTGGGAGATGCGCTCGCGCATCGCGTTGTTCGCGGGGACACCGCGGTCGGTGCCCAAGATGTCCGCCGCGGCCTCGTGGTTGAGCATGAAGTCCATGAACAGCGCGGCCTCAGCGGGGTGCTCGCTCTGGGATGACAGGGCCCAGTACATGGAGGGCTTGAGGAAGTTCGCGTCGACCTCGCCGCTGCCGGGCAACCGCATCAGCCGCAGATCGGCGCCGCTGGCCTCGCGGAGCGCGGTGATCTGGGTGTTGTAGGCGCCGCCCATGGCGATCTTGCCGGTGGCCAGGCTCCCGGCTTCGATGCCGGCGTTGAAGCTCTCGACGCCCTGGGCGGCGCTCTCGGCGCCGCCGGATTCCATCAGGTCGAGGTTGTACTGCCACATCGAGGCGAGGTTCTCCGGATCGAGCGTGACCGTACCGTCCTCGCCGAACAGCTCGTTTCCGTGCAGTCGTGCCCAGTACTTGATGCTGCCGGCGTCGTTGCCGCCGGTGGCCGAGGAGCCGTTGATCGCTCCCCCGCTCTTCTCGGTGAGCTCGTTGGCAAGTTCGGCGTAGTCGTCCCAGGTCCAGGTGGCGTCGTCGGGCAGCTCGACGCCGTACTGCTCGAAAAGATCCGCGTTCAGAACGCTCGCCATGACGCCGACCCCGATGGGCATGGCGTACTGGGTGCCGTCGATCTGACCGGTCTTCAGCGACTCCTCGTCGAACTGCGAGGTGTCGAGGAACTCGCCGGCCTCGCCCAGGTCGAGCAGGGAGCCGCGCTCGGCGTACGAGGCGAGGTAGAGCTCGTCCATCTGGATCACGTCGGGCGAGTCGCCGCCGGCGGTCGTGGTCGCCAGGGCGTCCCAGTATCCGGCCCAGTCCTTGAACTCGCCCCTGACGTCTATGTCGGGGTATTGCTCCTCGAACGCCTCGATAGCCTGGTTGGTCAGGTCGGCGCGGGTCTCTTCCCCCCACCAGGTCACCCGGATCGTGACCGGCTCATCGCTGCGCGCGAAGTCGCCGCCGGCGCCGCCGGACTGGCCGCAGGCGGCCAGCGCGAGCGCCATCGGCACCGCGACGGCGACGAGGCGTGCTCTGGGAGTACCTCTCATGAACTTTCTCCTCATGTGTTGCAGCAGCCCGGTCAGGCGGGGGCGTGGCTGACAGTTGTGGGCATGTGACTTTCGCGGAGGGCGGCGCGGACCGTCGCGCTCTGATCGCGATGCCGCGCGGCGCGGCACGTTATTTGCCTCCTGTGGTCGCGATCCCCCGCAGGAGAAACCGCTGGCCGAACAGGAAGACCAGGAAGACCGGCAGGAGAGAGACGACGCTCATCGCAAGCGCCGCGCCCCAGTTCGTGCCGGCCTGCGAGTCGACGAAGGCGCGCAGCGCCACCGGCACCGTGTACATGTCCGGGTCGGTCAGGTAGATGAGCTGGGAGAAGAAGTCGTTCCAGGTCCAGATGAAGGTGAAGATCGCGGTGGTCGCCAGGGCCGGGACCATCAGCGGCAGGATCACCTGCACGAAGATGCGGGGGTGGCCGGCTCCGTCGATGCGCGCGGCCTCGTCGAGCTCGGCGGGTATCCCGCGGATGAACTGCACCATCAGGAACACGAAGAACGCGTCCGTCGCGAGGAACTTCGGGACGATGAGCGGCAGGAACGTGTTGATCCAGCCGAACTCGGAAAACAGCACGTACTGCGGGACGATGATGACGTGGACCGGCAGCATGATCGTGAGCAGCATGATCGCGAACCACCACCTGCGGCCCCGGAACTCGAGGCGCGCGAAGGCGTAGGCCGCCATCGAGCAGGCGATGAGGTTTCCCACGATCGCCCCCATCACCACGATTGCCGAGTTCATCATGAAGTGGCCGAAGGGCTTGGAGAAGGCGTTCCAGCCCTCCCCGTAATTGCCCGCCTCCAGGTTGGTCAGGAACAGGCTCGGATCCTGGAAGATCTCGTCGTTCGGCCGCAGCGAGCTGACGATCATCCACAGCACCGGGTAGAGCATCACAAACGCGCACAGGATCAGCAGCACATGCTTCAGGACCGAGTGGACCGGACGGAATCCACTGCCCGTCCTGCGACGGCCGGAACGGAAACGGGCACCGTGAGCGCCGGGCCGGGAGTCCGTCGTCTTGGTCAGAGCGTCAGTCATTGTAGAAAACCCAATACTTCGAAGCCCAGAAGTTGATCGCGGTGAACGCGCCGACCATGAGCAGCAGGAGCCAGGCGAGAGCCGAGGCGTAGCCCATGTCGAAGTTCCCGAAGCCGCGCTGGTAGAGATACAGCGAGTAGAAGAGCGTGGAGTCGGCCGGGCCGCCGGTGCCGCCGGAGACGATGAAAGCCTGGGTGAACGACTGGAACGCGTGGATGATCTGCAGGACCAGGTTGAAGAAGACGATCGGTGTCAGCAGTGGCAGCGTCACGCTCCAGAACTGCCGCCACCGGTTGGCCCCGTCGATCGAGGCCGCCTCGTAGTAGGAGGCCGGGATCTGCCGCAACCCGGCCAGGAAAATCACCATCGGGGAGCCGAAGGTCCACACGTTGAGGATGATCAGGGTCCACAGCGCCGTCTCCGGCTCGGATATCCAACCGCGCCCTTCGATGCCGACGAGGCCGAGGCCCTCGTTGAACAAACCGTCCGCGCCGAAGACGGTGCGCCACAGGACCGCGATGGCAACGCTGGCGCCGAGCAGCGAGGGCAAGTAGAAGATGGAGCGGTAGAACGCCAGACCGCGCAGGCCGCGGTCGAGGAAGATGGCGAGCGCGAGCGCAAGGGCGAGCTGGAGTGGCACCGACACCAGGACGTAGGTGAACGTGACCTGCAACGAGTGGTGCAGACGCTCGTCCGAGAGCATCCGGCTGAAGTTGTCCAGCCCGGTGAAGCTGGGGTCCTGCAGCAGGTTGTAGTCGGTGAAACTCAGGTAGAGCGACGTGGCCATCGGCCCGACCGTGATGACGAACAGACCGAGGAACCAGGGCAGCAGGAAGAAGAACGCCGCCTTGTTCTGCTGCTTCGCCGCCGACCGACCGGATCGCAGCTTGCGAAGCTCCGCCGTCGCGCTCATGAGGCGGACTTACCGTGGACCTGGGCGGGCTCGCCGCACGCGGTGTTGGGGAACGGCATCGATGCTCCCTCGGATCGAGAGGACGGAAAATAGTTAACGTTCACCTTTTGCCGGCACGGGCAAGCTAGTGAACGTTCACCTTTGTGTCAAGATGTTGCGAGTACCGATGAGAGGGAGTCTGCGCATGACCGAGAGCTCAACCCCTGTCCGACGCCCCACCATGAAGGAGGTCGCGCGCCTGGCCGGCGTCTCGCACCAGACTGTCTCCCGGTACCTGCGCTCCAGAGAGGGGCTGAAGCCCTCCACGCTCGCGCGCATCGACGCCGCCGTGCGAGAGCTCGACTACCGTCCAAACCTGGTTGCCAGGTCCATGCGTACGCGGCGCACCGGTCGTCTGGCGCTCGTCCTGCCGACCATGGTCTTCAGCCCCGCGCGCATGCTCGCCGGGGCGGCCGCGGCCGCGCACGAGGCCGGGTACGCCGTCGAGGTCGTCAGCCTGGAGGGCGGGGCCCAGGCCAGGGCCGAGCGCATGCTCGAACTGGCCGACTCCGGACAGGTCGAGGGCATCCTGGCACTGGCCCCGATCCAGGCAGCCGTCGAAGACCGGCTGCCGCACGGCGCGGCCATCGTCGTCTCGGCCGACTTCGACGACGAAATGCGCGGCATCGGCGAACTGGCCGACGCCTCACCGGTGATCGAGATGATCGAGCGTTTGGCCGAGCTCGGCCACCGGCGCTTTCTCCACGTCGCCGGAGACCTGCAGTTCGCCTCCGCCAGATCCCGCAAGGCCGCCTATCTGGAGACCGTGGCACGACTTGGGCTCGAGTCGGTCGGCGTGGTCGACGGTGACTGGTCCGGTGACTCGGGGGTCGCGGCCATCCGGGCGCTGGACGCCGAGCGCATGCCCACGGCCGTCATCGCCGCCAACGATTGCGTCGCCGCCGGCGTCATCCGCGGCGCCAAGGACCGCGGGCTCGACGTCCCCGGCGACCTCAGCGTCACCGGCTGGGACAACAACGACATCTGCCAGTACCTCCCGCCGTCCCTGACCACGGTGCACGTCGACCTCGAAGGGCTGGGGCGCAACGCCATGCTGCGGCTGGTCAAAGCGATCAACGGCCTCGATCTGGAGCCGTCCCCGCACCCGCTCAACACGGTCATCTGGCGCGAGTCGGTGGCGGCGGCGCGCTCCTAGTAGGGCCTGTATCGAGTTCCCGCCCGGGCCCGCGACGCCAGTCACGGCACCTCGCCGCTCCCCCAGACTCCGTCTGGGAGGTGCCCCCAGCCGAATCGCGCGAATACGGCCGGGTATGAGCTGCGATCCGGTGCCTTGCGATGCACCACGTCTGACGCCGCGGGCTGATCCGACCGGGAACTCGATACAGGCCCTAGTGCTCCAGCAGCGGATCGGCCTGCCGCGACTACGGCGCGAGGAAAGTCCGGCGGGAGGGCCACCGGCGGCGCCACGTACGCCGGAAACCGGCCGCGGGGCGGCGTCCGCCGACCGGGCAGCGGCCGGACGCGGAGGCGTTGCGAAAGCGGATGTCCTCGGATGAGCCCGACCGAAGCCGCGTCCGCTGGACGCGACACCCGCCCAGAGGCCGCTGCATCGGATCACGGCTCGTCCTCCTGGGCGGATTCCTCGGGACTCTTGATCAGCGGGTCCGGGGTTCGAGTCCCTGGCGGCGCACCGACGGGGAAGCCCCACCGGCCGGAGACGGCGGGTGGGGGCTTCGCCTTTGTAACGGTTCCGTCTCCGGCGCAGCGAAAGCGGCGCCCGGCGCGTCATAGAGGCAGGGAAAGGCGTACTGCCCGAGGGGGGACCATGGAGGCGATCTTGGGACTGGCCGTGCTGGTCGCGTTCATCAGCGTGGTGGTGGGCGTGGCAGGGGGCGGCAGGCGTCGCGCCCGGCGCGGGGGCGGCCACTTCTTCGACGGCTGGGGCGACGGCGGCAGCAGCGACGGCGGTGGCGGCTGGGGCGATGGCGGCGGCTGGGGTGGCGGCGGGGACGGCGGAGGCGGCGGTGGTGGTGGCGGCTGCGGCGGGGGCGGGAGCTGACCGGAGCGTCACTCGCGGACGATCTTGATGTCCCAGCCACCGGTCACGGTGCGCTCGCCGACCTCGACGCGCACGCCCGCGTCGGCGTCGTAGTAGCTCTCGCCGGTCTCCAGGGGGGCGTCGGCCAGCCGGGGGTGCACCGAGCGGGCGTGGCAGGCGCCGGTGTCCGGATGGCCGTCCAGGACCTCGACGGGGCCGTCGGCGGAGGCGATGTCGCTGCGCACCCGGTAGAGCAGCACGCCCCGGGTGCAGGTGGTGGAGTCGTTGCCGACGGGGGTGCGCGCCTCGGCGACCAGCGCCTCGGCCGGACCGGTGCGGACCACCGCCAGCCGGGTGTCGGACTCCGGGTTGCCCTTCTCCAGGGGCGCGCCGAGGGGCTGGAGGGTGTGCAGGGTGGTGCCGGCGGCGCGCACGCAGTCGACGTGCCCCGGGCCGAGCCAGCCGAGCTTCCACTTGTGCCAGCCGAAGAGCTCCGGGGCCAGGCCGAACTGGCTGCCCATGAGATCCCAGTCGCCGACGTGGGTGTCCCAGTCGCCGTAGCCGTCCGCGGGCCGGTTGTAGAGGTCGGGCAGGTCGAAGACGTGCCCGGTCTCGTGCGCCAGGACGTTGCGGTCGGGGCGGCGGTGCTCGAAGACGGTGACCAGGCGGCGGATCTCCGCCTTCCCGGCCCGGACGGGCTTGTCGAAGTTGACCACCTTGGTGGCGTCGGGGTCCACGCCGGGGGCGTCGGGGTCGGCCACCAGGTAGACGATGTCGTACTCGGCCAGGTCGACGCGCGCGGAGACGACGTCCAGCGCGTCCCGGAGGTAGGCGGAGCGCAGCGCGGACTCCCAGTCGCGCCGTATCCCGTAGGCGCGGGACTCGCCGGGCATCGGCAGCCACTCGGGCACCACGTCGGTGCGCAGGTCGAGCTTGCCGTAGGAGGCGGCGCGGAAGTAGTCGGTGGTGGCCGGGAAGTAGTCCTCGGCGATCCGGGCCGGGGACAGCTTGGGGTCCGTGTCGGGGAAGGAGAGGAACAGCATGACGGCGCGCAGCTCGCCGACCGGGCGCGGGTAGTGCTCGTTCCAGGTGTCCACGCCCTCCGAGTGGTGGAGGTCGGTGCGGGGCAGGCTGCACGGTTCGTCGGCGATGGCCTCGGTCACGGGACCGGAGGTCAGGGTCGTACCCAGGAGGGCGGCCAGCGCGGTGAGCACGGCCGCGGGTCGTCGGTGGGCGCGGCGCACATCGACCTCCGATCGGGCTGTACGGAGACACCGCCACCACTTTGTCCCTTATCTTCGGAAATTGTCCTGTTTCGATAGCCCGGGCGAGTTTTGGCAGTACGATTACCCTGCGTATTCTTCAGTCGAGAACGATCCGTAGGATGCAACGCCCGAGCAGAAACGGTCAGCCCATCGAAAGCCTGTCTGAAGCACACGTTTCGGGTTGCGAGACAGGCGTGAGAGCCACTGGCTCCATCCGCGCCACAGCCTCTATGATCGCCACATTTCCAGCGCGGATACGCCAAGCGGGCAGCCGGGGAGCGCCCGACAGCACCATCGGGAGCGATCGGTGAACGGACCCCACAACGGACCGGGCCAAGACCCCGGAAGCGCCCTCGACGCGACCCCGCCCACCCTCACGGAGAGTGACATCCGGGACTACCGGGCCGCGTTCCAGATCGCCCAGTTCCCGATGGCCCTCGTCGGCAGCTCGGGCCAGATCCTCGCCGCCAACGCGGCCCTCGGCCTGCTGCTCGGCGTGGAGCCGGAGCGGCTGGCCGGGGTGCGAGCCGACACGGTCACCGGCCTCGGGCTGGACGGCCGCACCCGCGGCTCCTATCAGGCGGTCCTGCGCGGCAGCAGCGAGCGCATGCGCTGCACCCGGCGGCTCAAGCACGCCGACGGGCACACGCTGTGGGCGGAGGTCACCGTGCTGCCCACGGGCTGCGGTGACTCGGCGGCGCTGCTGACCGTGCACGACATCAGCGAACGGCGCGACCTCCAGGAGCGGCTGCGGCACATCCAGATGCACGACCCGGTGACCCGCCTGCCCAACCGCGCCCTCTTCTTCGAACGGCTCACCAGCGCCCTGTCCGACTCGGCCACCGGGCGGATCGGGCTGTGCTTCCTCGGCCTGGACGGCTTCAAGGCCATCAACGACACCCTCGGCCACCGCGTCGGCGACCAGTTGCTGGGCGCGGTCGCGCGGCGGCTGGCCCAGTGCGCGACCGGCGCCGGCGGGCATCTGGTGGCGCGGCTGGGCGGCGACGAGTTCGCCGTGCTGGTCGAGGGGTCCACCGGCACCGAGCAGCTCACCCATCTCGCCGAGAGCATGCTCACCGCGCTCCAGCGGCCGTTCGACCTGGCCGGGCAGCGGCTGACCGTCTCGGCCAGCATCGGCGTGGTCGAGCGTGAGTCGGCGACCACCACGGCCACCCGCCTGATGCAGGCCGCCGACACGACGCTGTACTGGGCCAAGGCGGACGGCAAGGCGCGCTGGACGCTGTTCGACCCCGAGCGCAACGCGCACCGCATGACGCGCCAGTCGCTGTCCGCCACGCTGCGGCGGGGCGTGGATCGCGGGGAGTTCATCCTGGAGTACCAGCCGATCGTGGGGCTCGCCGACGACATCGTGCGCGGGGCGGAGGCGCTGGTGCGCTGGCGCCACCCGCAGTTCGGCACGCTCGGCCCGGACCGTTTCATCGGGCTGGCCGAGGAGAACGGCGCGATCGTGCCGCTGGGCCGCTGGGTGCTGTCCGAGGCGTGCCGCGAGGCCCGCCGCTGGCAGGTCGAGCACCCCGGGCCGCCGCTGTTCGTGAGCGTCAACGTCGCGGTGCGCCAGGTGTGGGACTCCGACCTGGTGAGCGATGTGGGCGACGCGCTGCGGGAGTCCGGGCTGCCGTCCGGCCTGCTGCAACTGGAGCTGACCGAGTCGGCGGTGATGGGCTCGGCGGGGCGGCCGTTGCAGGCGCTCCAGGCGCTGGCCGACATGGGGGTGCGGATCGCGATCGACGACTTCGGCACCGGGTACTCCAACCTCGCCTATCTCAGCCGGCTGCCGGTGCGCGCCCTGAAGCTGGACGGCATGTTCGTGCGCGGCTTCCGCACGGCCCGGCATCTCAACCCCGCCGACGAGACGATCGTGACCTCGCTCGTCCAGCTCGCCCACAAGCTGGGGCTCACGGTCACCGCCGAGTGCGTGGAGGGACCGGCGCAGGCCGAGCGGCTGCGCCGCATCGGCTGCGACACCGGGCAGGGCTGGCACTACGCCCGCCCGATGTCCTCCGCCCACCTGACCACGCTGCTCGCCGGGCGCGACTGAGCGGCCGGACGCCGCTCAGCGAGGCGAGTACTTGACACGGCCCTGTACGGGCGCGGGGCGCTGAGGGAATACTCCCGGGCCATGGCGATCATGGCTGATTTCATTCCCCACGACCGTTTCGAGGCGCTGCTCGCCGACGAGTCGATCCCCGTGGTGCACCGCGCGCTGTGGCTGCTGCTGTGGGACAGCGAGGTACGGGTGCTGGATCTGCTGGCGCTGGACGTGGCCGACGAGCCGCGCGTCAGACCCCCGGCGGACAGCGCCCATGGCGCCCGCGCGGCCGAGCTGATGGACGCGCTGATCGCCGGCCGCGCGTCGGGCCCCCTGTTCGCGGTGGGCCCGCGCGCGCTGTCCTGGGTCGAGGCGGTACGCGTCGCGGGTGAACACGGCCACCAGGTCCACTCCTTCCGCACCAGCGGCCGGCAGCACCGCGGGCGAGTGGGGGCACCTCCCGCTTGCGGGGGATGAGGCCCGGGCCGGCCGGTGGCCGTCAGGCCGCCGTCGTCGCCGTCGTGAAGAGCGTGCCCATCGCCGGGCAGGTCACCGGGTGGTCCAGCAGTCGCAGGCCCTCCCAGGCGGTGACCTGGTTGGCGGTCAGCACCGGCTTGCCGGCCGCCGCCTCCAGATCGGGCAGCCAGGCCGCCGTGTGCAGCGCGGTGTCCGGCAGCAGCACCGCGTCCGCCGCCGGGTCGTCGCCCGCGCGGACCAGGGCCAGCACGTCCTCGCGGGTCCAGGTGCCGACCTCCGCCGCGGTGATGATGCCGCTGCCGCGCGTCGACACGACCTCAATGCCGGCCGCCTTGAGGAAGTCGGCGAACAGCGCGGCCACGTCGTCCGGATAGGTGGCGGCGACGGCGACCCGTTCCGCGCCGATCGCGCGTGCCGCGCGGGCGAAGGCGAACGAGGTGCTGGACGCGGGCATCCCCGCGTGCGCGGCCAGCCGCCGCACCTGATCCGCCGCGCCCTCGTAGCCGTAGACGAAGCTGGCGCTCGTGCAGGCCCACACCACCGCCGTCGCGCCCCGGCCGGTCAGCTCGCCCACCCGCGGGGTCAGCCGGTCCACGTTGCCCATCTCCAGCAGCGCGTCCACCCGGTGCGCGTCCGTGCCGATGTCGGTGTGCGCCAGGGGCAGCCGGACGCCGGCGCCGGCGTCGTTCAGCAGCGCCTCCATGCGGGGGAAGTCGTCCTCCGCGGAGTATCCGGGGTAGAGGAAACCCACCGTCGCGACCATCCGCACTCACCCTTCCTCGTCGGGAAACAACGGCGGCGGATCCGCCGTCAGCGCCACCTCGGGACCACCGCCGCCCTCCGGCGTCATCGCCGCCGGGCCGCGCCGGGCCACCGGGTCCAGCAGGGCCTGATAGGGGCCCACGGCCTCCTTGCCGATCGACCGCAGCGCGGACCACATCGTGACCTGGTTCGCGGAGATGACCGGCATCCGCAGCTCCGCCTCCAACTGGGGTATGACGTCGTAGGTCGGGAGGTTGGTGCAACTAATGAACAGCGCGTCCGGCCCCTCGGCCACCGCCTCCCGGGCCATGGCGACCACGTCGCGGTACGGCACCCGCCAGATCTCACGGGTCAGGCCCAGATAACTGCGCCCGCAGACCTGAACGCCCGCCTCGCGCAGATATTCCTCCAGCGCGTCGGTCACCGACTTGGTGTACGGCGTCACGACCGCGACCCGGGCGGCGCCCAGCTCGCGCAGCGCGGCCAGCAGCGCGCCCGAGGTGGTCAGCGCCGGGATCTCGCCGGCCTGGCACATCGCGGCGCTCATGGCCCGCTCCCCCGCGACGCCGCCGACGAAGCTGCCGGAGGTGCACGCGTAGGCGACGACCTCGGGACTGATCGCGGTCAGCGCGCGAACGGCCTCGCGCAGCGTCTCGTGCTCGCTGACCAGCCGCGCCAGGTCGAGGCTGACCTCCACCGGCACGAACGGGGTCCGCGTCAGATGGAGCGAGACGTCATCGGGCACCCACCGCCACAGCTCGCGGTCGAGCGCGAAGTCGAACGGTGCGACGACTCCGATCCCCCGCTGCGGGAGCGGGCCGCCCAGGAAGGAGACATCCATGTCGAACCCCGATTCAACGGGCCGGGAATACCGGGAGAGACTGGTGAAAGAAGATGCCTTCGTTGACGAAGGTAGATACGGGTTCCTACCGTGGTCAATCCTCGGCTTCCAGCCAACCAGCCCCTCGTTGCGGAACGGTTTCCCTGCTATGTCCGAAACCCGCGTTCTCGTTCTCGACGCCGACCCGCCGCCCGTCCTCGACCGGCTGGCCGGGCGGGCGCGGGTGCTCCACTGCGACGAGGCGTCGCTGGCCGCCCGCCTGCCCGAGGCGGACGTGCTGCTCGTCTGGGACTTCCTCTCCGACGCCGTGCGCGACGCCTGGCCCGGGCCCGGGCCGCGGCCAGGCTGGGTGCACACGGCCAGCGCGGGCGTGGACCGGCTGCTCTTCCCCGAACTGCTCGCCTCCGACACCGTGGTGACCAACGCCCGGGGCGTCTTCGACCGGCCCATCGCGGAGTACGTGGCCGGCCTGGTGCTGGCCATGGCGAAGGACTTCCACCGGAGCTGGGAGCTCCAGCGGGAGCGCCGCTGGCTGCACCGGGAGACCGCCAAGGTGTACGGCAGCCGGGCCGTCGTGGTCGGCTCCGGGCCCATCGGCCGGCGCATCGGAACGACGCTGGCGGCCCTGGGCGTTGAGATCGCGCTGGTCGGCCGGCGGGCCCGGGAGGACGACGCGGAGTTCGGCCGGGTGCACGCGAGTGAGGCGCTGCCCGGGCTGCTGCCGGAGGCGGACTGGGTGGTATGCGCGGCGCCGCTGACGCCGACGACGGCCGGCATGTTCGACGCGGCGGCGTTCGCGCTGATGAAGCCGGGGGCGCGGTTCATCAACGTTGGCCGCGGCGGGCACGTGGTGGAGGAGGACCTGGCGGCGGCGCTGCGAGCCGGGCGGCCGGGCGGCGCGGCGCTGGACGTCTTCGCGGCCGAGCCGCTGCCGGCGGCCAGCCCGCTGTGGGACCTGCCGGGGCTCGTCGTCTCGCCGCACATGAGCGGGGACACCTTCGGCTGGCGCGACGACCTGTCCGAGCAGTTCCTCGACAACTTCGACCGGTGGCAGGCGGGCCGGCCGCTGGCCAACGTGGTGGACAAGCGACTGGGCTACGTGCCCGCGGAGGGCTGATGACCGACCCCTGTTCCCTGACCGCGGCCGAGCTCACGCAACGGTACGCGGCCGGGGACCTCTCCCCGGTCGCGGTGGCCGAGGCGGCGCTGGCGCGGGCCGAGGCCGTGCAGCCCGCGGTGAACGCCTTCGTGTTCACCGACCGGCCCGGCGCGCTGGCGCAGGCGCGCGCCGCCGAGGAGCGCTGGGCGCGCGGAGCGCCCGCCGGGCCGGTGGACGGGGTGCCGGTGACCGTGAAGGACATCCTGCTGCAACGCGGCCACCCCACCCGGCGCGGTTCGGCGGCGGTGCCCGCCGGGGAGGGGCCCTGGACCGAGGACGCGCCGTCGGTGGCGCGGCTGCGCGAGTCGGGCGCGGTGTTCCTCGGCAAGACGACCACGCCGGAGTTCGGGTGGAAGGGCGTCACCGACTCGCCGCTGTCCGGCGTCACGGGCAATCCGTACGCGCCGGAGCGGACCGCGGGCGGGTCCAGCGGCGGCAGCGCGGCAGCGGTGGCGCTGGGCGCGGGTCCGCTGAGCCTGGGCACGGACGGCGGCGGCTCGGTGCGGATCCCGGCCGCGTTCTGCGGTGTGTTCGCGCTGAAGCCGACCTATGGCCGGGTGCCGCTGTATCCGGCCAGCGCGTTCGGCACGCTGGCGCACGTCGGCCCGATGACGCGGGACGCGGCGGACGCGGCGCTGCTGCTCGACGTCATCGCGCGCCCCGACCCCCGGGACTGGTCGCAACTGGCGCCCCCGGCCGGGTCGCTCACCGACGCGCTGGCGGCGGGCGCGGAGGGCCTGCGCGGGCTGCGGGTGGCCTTCTCGCCGGCGCTGGGCGGCGCCGAGGTGGCGCCGGACGTGGCGGCGGCGGTGCGGGGCGCGGTGGAGCGACTGGCCGGGCTGGGCGCGGAGGTGACCGAGACCGACCCGCCGCTGCCGTCGTTCGACGCGATGCGGGAGGCGTTCCACGCGCTGTGGTTCAGCGGCGCGGCGCGGGTGACGCAGCACTTCGACGCGGCGGCGCGGGCGGCGTTGGACCCGGGTCTCGCGGAGATCACCGAGTCCGGGGCGCGGTACGGGGCGCTGGACTATCTGGCGGCGGTGGACGTGCGGATGGCGATGGGCCGGGCGATGGGCGAGTTCCACGAGGAGTTCGACCTGCTGGTCACGCCGACGATGCCGATCACCGCGTTCGAGGCGGGCGCCGAGGTGCCCCGGGGTTCGGGGCTGCGCCGCTGGACGGAGTGGACGCCGTTCACCTACCCGTTCAACCTGACGCAGCAGCCGGCGGCCTCGGTGCCCTGCGGGCTCGGCGCGGACGGGCTGCCGGTGGGCCTCCAACTGGTCGCCGCGCGGCACGCGGACGCGGCGGTGCTGCGGGCCGCGCACGCGCTCTACGCGGCGGGCGTGGCCGGTGTCCCGGCGCCGCCGCCGGTCAGCGCTCCGCCGACGGGTCCTTGAGGACGCCACTGAGGAAGACGGTGACGACGACCGAGGTGGCCTGCTCGACGCCGAGCTTCTCGCCGAGCGTGTGGGCCACGGCCCCGAAGATCAGCGAGGAGTAGACGAGCGACATGGTCTCCACCGGGATGTCGTCGCGCAGCGTGCCGTCCTGGTGCCCCCGCCGCAGGAGCGCGCGCAGCGGCTCGCCCAGGGCGCGCTCGGCCTGCACGCCGGCCACCGGGTCCTTCGGAGTGCGCGCCACCGCGCGGTACTTGGTGGCGGCGCTCAGCGCGGCGCGGGTGATGCGGATCAGGCCCTCGCGCGTGTCCACGGTGTCCAGCCGGGCCTCGGCGATCTGCTCGCCGAGCTCGGCGACGGCCGTGGTGGCGAGGGAACGCAGCAACGCCTCGCGATTGGGAAAGTACCGGTAGAGGGTGGTGCGGCCGATTCCGGCGGCCGCGGCCACATCCGCCATGCTCGCGGACTCGCCGCGCTCGGCGAGAACGCCCGTCGCGGCGTTGAGGATTGCGGTCGCGATGTGGTCGGTGAGGGCGGCGCTCCTGGTCACCCTCCGTACCGTACACCTAACCCCCGTGATGGAACATGTGTGTTCCATCACGGTGCTATCCTGTCTCGGGGGGCGAGCCAAGGGCTTGGAGGGGCGGGATGACGACCACTCATGGCGAGGCCCCGGTCTGCCTCGTGACCGGGGCGACCAAGGGAATCGGGCGCGCGACCGCGGCGGGCCTGGCGCGCGCCGGGGCGCACGTCATCGTCGCGGGGCGCAGCCAGGAGCGCACCGCGGACACCGTGCGCCAACTGGCGAGCGCCACCGGGTCGGACCGGCTGGAGGGCGTGGTGGGCGATCTGTCGGTCCAGTCCGAGGTGCGGTCGCTGGCCGCCCAGGTCATGGCCCGGCACGACCGGCTGGACGTGCTGATCAACAACGCGGGGATGGGCGGCACCCACCGCGTGCTCAGCCCCGACTGCGTGGAATCGGTGTGGGCGGTCAACCACCTCGCGCCGTTCCTGCTGACGGGCCTGCTGCTGGACCTGCTGCGCGCCGGGGCGCCCTCACGGGTCGTCACCGTCACCTCCGCGCTCCAGGGGTGCGCCCGGCTCGACCTGGACGACCCGGAGTTCACCCGCCGCCCCTACCGGCCGCTGGCCGCCTACGCGCAGGCCAAGCTGGCCCAGGTGGTGTTCACGCTGGAGCTCGCCGAACGCCTCCGGGGCACCGGCGTCACCGTCAACTGCGTGCATCCGGGCCTCGCCCGGACCGGGATCGCCCGGCAGTTCGGCACGCGCGGCGCGGTGGGGCGCGGCATGCGGCTGCGCGACCTGCTCAGTTCCGGCCCGGACCGGGCCGCCCGCGCCCCGATCCACCTCGCCACCGCGCCCGACCTGGCCGGGGTCACCGGCGAGTACTTCGTGAACCGCAAGCGCGGCACACCCCGGCCGGGGCGGGTCAACCGCGTGGCGCGAGACGTGGGCGCCCGCAGGCGGCTGTGGGACATGTCGGCGGAGATGACCGGGCTGGCGCCCGGGCCGCTGGTGCTCTGGACGCGGTGAGGCGGCAGGCGGACGCGATGAGACGGGCGCGAAAACGCGTTACGCCCGGCGGAAGTTGAGCGTCTCGCCGATGGCCCCGGCCCGCCACAGGTCCTGGCAGGCGTCCGCCATCCGCTCCAGGCCGTCCACCACCGCGCCCCACACGATGCCCGGGACCCAGCCCGCGTCGCCGTTGATCAGCAGATTGTTCCGCTCGTAGAACAGCGCGAGGTCCACCACCGTGGTCCGCCCCCGGTGCTTGGCGCCGCTCTCGTACCCGTAGGAGGCGGTGCCGAGCTGGGTCTCGGTGAAGGTGAAGTAGCACAGGTCGCCGGGGATGGGGGTGATGGTCGGGTTCTCCAGCGGCGGTTCCTCGGGCGCGAAGGGCGGCACCAGGGCGTAGATCTCGTTGCGCGCGTACTTGGCGTGGTAGACGTCGCCGCCGAGCGGCAGGGCGTTCCACACCGCGTCGCACGTGATCGGTGCCCGGTCGGAGAGCAGCCGGGCCGTGCAACTGACCCCGCGCTTGTCGAGCGAGACCGTGATGAACCGGTCGTCGGCCTGTGTCATGAGTTCCCTCCTCGGTGGTACGAACACGCGGCTGTCCACCCTGCCACGCGCCCCCGGCGCGTGCGCCCTACCGGGTCCGACCGGGGAACGGGCCGGTGCAGGCCAGCGCCAGCCGGGCCTGGAGCGCGGCCTGGTCGGCGACGGGGACCGGGCGGGGGCCGAAGTCCGCCTCGAACTCCCGGCACCAGTCGGCCACCAGGTCCTCCAGCGCGGTGCGGGCCTTCGCCGCGTCGGCGCCGCGCGCGTCGCGCAGGGAGCGGACGAGCATCGCCGCCGCGCGCAGCGCGATGCGGCGGGCGGCGATGAGGAGGGCGGCGGCGTTGCCCCGGGTGGCGGCGGGCCGCGTGCCGTCGGCGTACCGGAAGCCGGGGTTGAGCCAGGTCTCCACCACCTTCGGGGAGACGGCCACCAGTTCGGCGACGGCGGGGCGGAAGGGGTCGTCCGACGGCTCCGGCGGCTCGCCCGCCAGGCTCAGCAGGCCGGCCACCTGGGAGATGCGCTCCATCAGGTTCTCGGCGGCCACCGCGACCGCCCGTTCGGGGTCCGGGCAGGGGCGGGGGTCGGCGACGGCCTCGACGGCCCAGGCGGGCGCCTCCAGGATGGCGGTGACCGTGCCGTACCGCGCCGGGTAGAACCACGTCGTGCCGGTGGACAGGCCCGAGGGGTCCCGCTCCCGGGCCCCGTCCGGCGCCGCGCATTCGGGGAGGGTCAGCACTCCGGGGCCCACCGCGTGCCAGTCGATGCCGTCGAACGGCCGCACATCGACCGGAATGGCCAATTCCCCCGCGGTCCGGCGCAGTACGCCCACCAGTCCGGGAATGTGTTTCGACGTCTGGACGAACGCGCCGCCCATCTCGCTGCCATGCAGGGTGAATTGCAGAGCGGGGCGGAGTTCGTCGAGGAGGGCGAGCAGACATTCCGACTCGGGCAGCGGCCGACGCGCTTCTTCGGGCATCGGAAGAAATTCGGGCTGACTCGCGAACAACGGCCGGTAGAAACCGGCGAAGTATTCCCGGATCGCGGGCTGTCGGCCGAGCCATTCCTCGTTCAGCCGGGAGCCGTCCGGATCGAGACAGAGCAGGAAATGCCAGGAGCAGTCGAACTCCCGGCGTACGCGTTCATCGGCGAGCATTTCCGCCAGATGGAGCGAAGTCGCGCCCCCGACCGGCTCGTTGGCATGGGCTCCGGCGACCAGGAGTACGTTGACGGAGCCGTGTCCCACGGAGAGCAGGAGCAGGGGAGCACCGGCGCGGGAGGCGCCCACGCGCCTTAATCGGAATACCTCGGGATGGCGCCGCACCATCCCCCCGGCGACATGAATCAGGTCATCGACCGTTGGATACCCTGTGAAGTTCTGCAACGACACCCTGAATCCAAGTCTGTTGGTAAGATGCGGCGCCGGTCGCGAGTTACGTCCCGACGGAGTTGCTCTCGCCCGTGGTCTCCTTCTTGTCCAGCGGACGTATCTCGATACGAGTCATGCCTCCCCCTTCCATTGGCCTGACGTCTGCTTGCCAGTGTTCGCCCGGCGGGGCAGAGTGTCAAGGGTTGTCCTCGTCAAATGGGGGGAAACTCATGGCAGTTGAACCGTTATGGAAGCCGCGCGTCAAGCCTGAGCACGCGGCATATCGCACGGTGGACGGCAACATCCGTATCGGCAGCGTCGTCTTCGGCATCGGCGCCGAGATCAAGGACCCCGACGGCTGGCTGTGGACCCTGACCTCGGGCGCGGACGGCAGCCGCACCGTGGACGCGCTCGTCCGGCACGTGCTGAGCGGGCATCCCCAGTTGCGGCCCGCCCATGTGCGGGACGCGCTCGACCAACTGGCCGACGCCGGCTTCCTGGAGAACGCGGCGGCCGGCCGTCCGCCCACCCTCTCCCCGCGCGAGGCCGAACGCTACAGCCGGGGCGTTCCGCTGCTGCGCTGGATGGACCTGTCGCCGCGGGCGAGCGCCTGGGAGGCGCAGGCGCGGCTGAAGGAGGCCACCGTCCTGCTGATCGGGCTGGGCGGCGTCGGCGGCGTGGCGGCCCAGGCGCTGGTGGCCTCCGGCGTCGGGCACCTGCACTGCGTGGACTCCGACGTGGTGGCGCTGTCCAACCTCAACCGGCAGGTGCTCTACCGGGAATCGGACCTCGGCGCCGGCAAGGTGCCCGCCGCGCTGGCGCACTTACGGGCGCTGAACTCGGACGTCACCGTCACCGGCGCCGAGACCCGGGTGTCCTCCGCCGACGAGCTGGCCCATCTGCTCGCCGACCCGCCGGCCGGCGCCCCCTACGACGCGCTGCTGCTGTGCGCCGACCAGCCGCCGGACATCCGGCGCTGGGCGAACGCGGTCTGCCGGGCGCGGGGCGTGCCCTGGGTGGACGGCGGCTACCGGGGGCCGCTGATCACCGCCGGCGTCTACAGTCCCGGCCGCGGTGCCTGCTGGGAGTGCCTGCGCGCGGGCGAGTTCGACCGCCGGGACCTGCGGCTGGCGCCCGGCCAGGACGAGTCGCCGGCCTCCCCGCGCATGCCGTGGAACCCGGTCAACGCGGTGACCGCGGGCGTCGCCGGCAGCCTGATGGCGCACGCGGCGCTGGCGCTGCTCACCGGCATCCCGCCGACCGAGCCCGGCTTCCGCTTCGGGCTCAACCTGATGGCGCTGGACGACGTCACCTACTCGCGCTTCCCGCCGCGCGCCGACTGCCCCGTCTGCGGCACCGGGGCCGCCGGATGACCGTGCCCCCGACGCCCCTGGTCGGGCCCCGCTCGCGGGTCCGGCTCCATGACATCGCGATGCGGCCGGACGGCGAGGAGTGGATCGTCGGCCGGATGGCCACCGGCACCTTCGTGGCCGTGCCGGAGATCGGCGCGCGCGCCATCCGCCTGCTGGGCGACGGCGCGCCCGTCGGCGAGGTCAACCGCCGGCTGGCCGCCGAGTGCGGCGACGATCCGGACATCGCCGCGTTCGTCACCGACCTGGTCGCGCTGGAGTTCGTCGCCGAGATCGACGGCCTGCCGGTGCCCACCGCCGAGCCGCCGCGGCCCTCGCTGCCGTGGATCGAGCCGCGGCATGTGGCGTTCGCGCTGCGGCCCGGACCGGCGGTCGCGGTCGGCGCGTTGATCCTGGCCGGCGCGGCCGCCCTGGTGCGGCGGCCCGAACTGGTGCCCGGCCACCGGGATGTGCTGTGGAGTTCGCACGGCAGCCTGGTGCTGCTGACCGTGGCCGCCGCCGGCTGGGCGCTGCTGCTCCTGCACGAGCTGGCGCATCTGGTGACCGCGCGGGCCGCGGGCGTGCCGGCCCGGCTGCGGCTGGGCACCCGGCTGCACTTCCTGGTGATGCAGACGGACATGAGCGGCATCGAGATGTCGCCGCGCCGCCACCGGCTGACCGCGTATCTGGCGGGCATCGCGGTCAACCTCGCCGTCGCGGCCACCGCGATCCTACTGCTGGCCTCCCCGCTGCCGCGCGGCGCGGCGGCGGACGCGCTGGCCGCGCTGATCCCGCTCGCGCTGCTGCCGCTGTCCTTCCAGTTGATGGTCTTCATGCGCACGGACATCTACTTCGTGCTCCAGGACCTCACCGGCTGCCGCAACCTCTTCGGCGACGGCACCGCCTACGCCCGTTACCTGGCGCACCGGGCGGCGCACGCCGCGCGCGGGCGGCGCGGGCCGCCGCCGTCCGACCCCAGCGCGCGCCTGCCCGCCCGGGAGCGGACGGCGGTCCGCTGGTACAGCGCCGTGCTGGTCTCCGGCACGGCGCTGTGCCTGGCGGCGTTCGCGCTGCTGACGCTGCCCGTGGAGGCCGCCCTGCTGGCCACCGCTGGGGAACGCCTCGCCGGGGACGGCATCGCGGCGGCGGTGGACGGGGCGGTGGTGGTGACGCTGCTGGTCGGCGGGCACGCGCTGTGGGCGGTCACCAAGTGGCGGGCGCGGCGGCGGGTTACCGCACCGCGGAGATGAACTGGGCCATGCTCTCGGTGATCCGCGTGCCGCCGTTGCAGCAGGTCTGGTAGGGCCCGTACGTGTGGATGCCGATGGCCATCCAGTCGTCGCCGTACCGGGAGAACACCGGCGAACCGCTCTGCCCGTCGTACGTGTCGATCTCGTAGCGGAGGTTGGTCGCGGTCTCCGACTGGACGCGCCCGCTGTCGCTCCACATGGTGCCGCGCGGCTTGTCGCCGGGGTAGCCGCGCAGGTTGACGCTGTTGCCGACGTGGGTGGCGTCCTGCCAGCGGTAGCCGAACCAGCCGGTGGTGTCGCCGATCGAGCAGTCCAGCTTGACGACGCCCCAGTCCTCGCGCCGGTCGCCGTTGTCCGCCCAGGCGTCGCTGGTCCACACCTCCGAGTAGCCGCAGCCGCCGTACGGGTTCGTCTCGCCGTTCTTGCCCGGGTAGGCGCGGAAGTCCTCGTAGAACGCGGGCGGTTCGCCGGTGCTGCCGGTGTGGACGCAGTGTCCGGCGGTGACCACGGTGTCCGGCGACACCAGGAAGCCGGTGCAGCGCAGCACGCTGGAGGTGAGGTAGACGATGGCCCGGTTGGGCTGGGCGGTGGTGTTGGTGACGCGGGAGCGGTCGTCGGTGCCGATGATCACCATGGGCGAGACGCCGTCGCCCGCCTCCCCCGCCTCCTTGGCGGTGGTGGGGGCCGGCGCGTGGGAGATCCCCGCGCCGGCGTCCGCGAGGTCCCCGGAGCCGGCCGAGGCGGACCATTCCGTGCTGCCCGCGGCGGGCGCGGCCAGGGCGTTCCCCGCGGCGTCGACGCCCACGACCCCGGGCACCCCGTGCTCCTCGGCGCCGGCCGTCCCCGGCAGCGCCAGCGGCACGGACAGCACGGCGAGGGCCAGCGCGGCGATCAGAGTTGACCGGCGGCGCCGCAGTAACGGCAAGCGGTGCATGGAAAGTTGCTCCTTCGGATCGGGTAACGCCCATTACCTGTCCGAAGAAGTCTGCCCGTTCGACCGCCTCCCGGCGCCGGGGTCCCCCGGGGGAGGCGGCCGAACCCGCGCCGGCTCAGGCGCTGAGCAGCCCGCGGTAGCGCTCCACCGTCTGGGCCAGCACCTCGGCGCCGTCCCGCGCCCACAGGACGTCGTTGAAGATCTCCACCTCCACCGGGCCCCGGTAGCCGGCCTCGGCCACGGCCGCGCGGAACCACGCCATGTCCACCGCGCCGTCGCCGAGCTGGCCGCGGCCGTTGAGCACGCCCTCGGGCAGCGGGGTGACCCAGTCGGCGAGCTGGAAGCAGTGGATCCGCCCGCCCGCGCCGGCCCGCCGGATGTCCTCGGCGATCCGGTCGTCCCACCACAGGTGGTAGGTGTCCACCACGATGCCGACCTGCTCGGCCGGGAAGCGTTCGGCCAGGTCGAGGGCCTGCGAGAGGGTGGAGACCACGCACCGGTCCGAGGCGAACATCGGGTGCAGCGGCTCGATCGCCAGCCGCACGCCGCGCTCCGCCGCGTACGGGCCGAGCTCGGCCAGCGCGTCGGCGATCCGCTCCCGGGCCCCGGCCAGGTCGCGGCTGCCGGACGGCAGGCCGCCGGAGACCAGGACCAGGGTGTCGGTGCCCAGCGCCGCGGCCTCCTCGATGGCCGCGCGGTTGTCGGCGAGCGCCGCGGCCCGCTCGGCCGGGTCGATCGCGGTGAAGAAGCCGCCCCGGCACAGCGAGGTGACCGCCAGCCCCGCGTCGGCGACCAGCCGGGCCGCCGCCGCCAGGCCGTACTCGGCCACCGGCTCCCGCCACAGGCCGACGCCCGGCACACCCAGCTCGACACAGCCCTTGACCAGCTCGGGCAGCGAGAGCTGCTTGACGGTCATCTGATTGATCGAGAAACCGGTCAGATCCATCGCTGCCCCGGTCGCCGTTTCGGTCACTGGTCGACTCCATTGATCGCGAGCAGCCGCGCCATGCGCGTCCTGGCCAGCTCGGGGTCCGGGAAGAGGCCCAGCCCGTCCGCCAGTTCATAGGCGCGGGCCAGATGCGGCAGGGAACGCGCCGACTGGAGCCCGCCCACCATCGTGAAGTGGTCCTGGTGCCCGGCCAGCCAGGCCAGCAGGACCACGCCGGTCTTGTAGAAACGCGTCGGCGCCTGGAACAGGTGGCGCGACAGCTCGACGGTCGGGTCGAGCAGCGCGCGGAAGCCGGCGGTGTCCCCGGTGTCCAGCGTGCGCACCGCCGCCGCGGCCAGCGGGCCCAGCGGGTCGAAGATGCCGAGCAGCGCGTGGCTGAAGCCCTGCTCGTCGCCCGCTATCAGCTCGGGGTAGTTGAAGTCGTCGCCCGTGTAGCAGCGCACGCCGCGCGGCAGCCGGCGCCGCAGCTTGATCTCGCGCTGCGCGTCCAGCAGGGACACCTTCACCCCGTCCACCTTGTCGGGGTGCGCGGCGATGATGTCGAGGAACGTGTCGGTGGCCGCGTCCAGGTCCTCGCTGCCCCAGTAGCCGGTCAGCGCGGGGTCGAACATCGGCCCGAGCCAGTGCAGGATCACCGGCTCGGTCGCCTGCCGCAGCAGATGTCCGTAGATCTCCAGGTAGTCCTCGGGGCCGCGGGCGGCGGCGGCCAGCGCGCGGGAGGCCATCAGGATGGCCTGGGCGCCGGTCTCCTCGACGACGGCCAACTGCTCCTCGTAGGCCGCCCGCACCTCGGCGAGGCCGACCGGGCCGGTGAGCTGGTCGGTGCCGACGCCGCAGGCGATGCGCCCGCCGGTGGCGCGCGCCTCGGCGCCCGCGCGGCGGATCAGCTCCGCCGCGCCGGCCCAGTCCAGGCCCATGCCGCGCTGCGCGGTGTCCATGGCCTCGGCGACCCCGAGCCCGTGCGCCCACAGATGGCGGCGGAAGGCGAGCGTGGTGTCCCAGTCGACGGCCGCCGGGCCGTCCGGGTTCGTGTCGGCGAACGGGTCGGCCACGACATGTGCGGCCGAGAAGACGATGCGGGAGGTGAACGGCTCACCCGCGGGCGCGAGTTCGGCGGGCACGGCGCGCGGCTGGTACTCGCGCAACTGCCCGGTCGCGTCGGGAAGGCGGATCACGGCGGTCATGCGGGCCACCCCTTCACAGGCTCAGTTCGGGAACGGACAGCCGGGTGCCCTCGGCGGCGGAGGTGAGGCCCAGCTCGGCGAGCTGCACGCCCCGGGCGCCGGCCAGCAGGTCCCAGGTGTAGGGCTCGTCCAGCACGACGTGGCGCAGGAACAGCTCCCACTGCGCCTTGAACCCGTTGTCGAACTCGCCGTTGTCCGGGACCTCCTGCCACTGCTCGCGGAAGACCTCGGTGGCGGGCAGGTCGGGGTTCCACACCGGCTTGGGCGTGGCGGAGCGGTGCTGGACGCGGCAGTTGCGCAGGCCCGCGACGGCCGAGCCCTCGGTGCCGTCCACCTGGAACTCCACCAGCTCGTCGCGGTTGACGCGCACCGACCAGGAGGAGTTGATCTGCGCGACGATGCCGCCGGCGAGCTGGAAGATGCCGTAGGCGGCGTCGTCGGCGGTGGCCTCGTACGGCTTGCCCTGCTCGTCCCAGCGCTGCGGGATGTGGGTGGCGGTCACGGCCTGCACGGTCTCGACGCGGCCGAACAGCTCGTGCAGCACGTACTCCCAGTGCGGGAACATGTCCACGACGATGCCGCCGCCGTCCTCCGTGCGGTAGTTCCACGAGGGGCGCTGGGCGGCCTGCCAGTCGCCCTCGAACACCCAGTAGCCGAACTCGCCGCGCACCGACAGGATGCGGCCGAAGAAGCCGCCGTCCACCAGCCGCTTGAGCTTGAGCAGCCCCGGCAGGAACAGCTTGTCCTGCACCACGCCGTGCTTGATGCCCGCGTCCTTGGCCTGCCGGGCGAGGGCGAGCGCGCCATCCAGGCCGGTGGCGGTGGGCTTCTCGGTGTAGATGTGCTTCCCGGCGGCGATCGCCTTGGTGATGGCCGCCTCCCGGGCCAGGGTGATCTGGGAGTCGAAGTAGATGTCGATGCTGTCGTCGGCCAGCACCGCGTCCAGGTCGGTCGTCACGGCGGTCGCCGGGTCCAGGCCGTGCCGCTCGGCCAGCGCGCGCAGCGCGTGCTCGCGGCGGCCGACCAGCACCGGCTCCGGCCAGATCACGGTGCCGTCGCCGATGTCCACGCCGCCCTGCTCCCGGATGGCCAGGATCGACCGGACCAGGTGCTGGCGGTAGCCCATGCGCCCGGTCACGCCGTTCATGGCGATCCGGACGGTCTTCTTCGTCGTCATGCCCTTGCCCTCCGAGAAGCTTCAGCCGACTTAGTAAGCGCTTTCTACCCGGGGAGAAGCTAACCTCTCACCAGCGGCTAGGACAAGTGGGAGCAGAGCATGTCAGTCACGCTGGCGGATGTGGCCGCCCGCGCGGGGGTGTCCGCGGCGACGGTTTCCCGCGTTCTCAACGGCAACTATCCGGTGGCCGGCGCCACCCGGCACCGCGTGCTGCGCGCCGTGGAGGAGCTGGAGTACGTCGTCAACGGCCCGGCCAGCGCCCTCGCCGCCGCCACCTCGGACCTCGTCGGGGTACTGGTCAACGACATCGCCGACCCGTTCTTCGGCATCATGGCGGGCGCGGTGCAGTCCGAGATCGGGCCCCCGGCCCAGACGGGCGGCGGCGCCCGGCCCGTGCCGCTGAAGCTCGCGATCGTGTGCAACACGGGCGGCTCCTCGGAGCGCGAGCTCACCTACCTCACGCTGCTGCAGCGCCAGCGGGCCGCCGCCGTGGTGCTCACCGGCGGCGCCGTCGAGGACAGCTCTCACACCGCGGCGCTCGCCACCCGGCTGCGCCGCCTGGAGGCGGCGGGCTCGCGGGTCGTGCTGTGCGGCCGGCCGCCGCTGGCCGCCGGCGAGGAGGGGCCGCACCCGCTGACGGTCACCTTCGACAACCGGGGCGGCGCACGGCGACTGACGGAGCATCTGCTCTCGCTCGGCCACCGCCGGCTCGGCTATCTCGCCGGCCCGGCCAACCGCACCACCACGCGGCACCGGCTGGAGGGGCACCGGGTGGCGATGGCCGCGGCGGGGCTCGCCGACGACGCGGAGCGGCTCACCGTGCACGGCGCCTACGACCGGGCCTCCGGCTATGACGGCGCGCTCGAACTGCTGCGCCGCGAGCCCGGGTTGACCGCCATCCTGGCCGCCAACGACACGGTGGCGCTGGGCGTGTGCGCGGCACTGCGCGACCAGGGGCTGAGCATCCCGGGGGACGTGTCGGTCACCGGGTTCGACGACCTGCCCTTCGCCGTGGACGCGATGCCGGCGCTGACCACGGTCCGGCTGCCGCTCACCGAGGCGGGCGCCCGGGCGGGCCGGCTGGCGCTCGGCCGCGAGGACGCGCCGCCCGGCGGCGTGGCGACGTTCCGCGGCGACCTGATGGTCCGCGACTCGACGGCCCCGCCGCGCACGTCCGGGGGCGCGTAACACCCCGCCGCGCGCCGTCCGGGAGGGCGTGACGCCCCGCCGCGCGTGGTCACCTTGTGAACGGCTTGAGCCTCGCTGGACGGGATCCGGCGGGGCGGTGCACGGTATGGGCACCGTTCGAGCCGCTCAGGAGGACAGGCCTATGCGGGGAACACTGCGGAGAGGAACGGCCGCCGCCGCGGCGGCCGTTGTGGTGTCGGGGGTGCTGGTCTCGGGGGGATCGGTCTCGGCCGCCACGGGTGCCGAGGAGGAGGCGGCGGACGGGCCGCTGCGCATCCTGGTCGCCAATGACGACGGCTATCAGCATCCGTACATCCGCCAGTTGCGGGACGCGCTGACGGCGGCCGGGCACGACGCCGTGATCGTCGCCCCGGCGGACAACCAGTCGGGCCGCGGCACGGGGGCCAACTACTCGCAGGGCTCCACCGTGCGCGCGGAGCAGGCCGAGCCGGGCATCTGGTCGGTCACCGGGACCCCGGGCGACGCGGTCAACTTCGGCCTCCAGCACGCGTTCCCGGGCGAGCGGCCCGATCTGGTGGTCTCGGGCGTCAACCCCGGCGCCAACGTCGGCCAGACGGTCAACCACTCGGGAACGATCGGCGCCACCGTGGCCGCGGTGGACGCCGGGGTGCCCGCCCTGGCGATCAGCCTGGAGCCCGACCTGACCAACCCGGACAACCCGATGCCGACGCTGCCCGAGGCGATCGACTTCACGGTGCGCACCGTGGACCGGCTGGCGGCGACCTCGCGCGGCGGCGCGCTGCTGCCCGCGGGCACCGGGCTCAACATCAACTACCCGGCCACCCCCGACGGCGGCGTCGCGTTCACCAATGTCGGCGTCGCCCGCACCTTCACTTTCGCCTTCGACCCGGACCCCGACGAGTGCCCGACCTGCTACACGACGCGGCTCGGCTTCGACCCGGAGGCGCCGGAGCGCATCCCGGACGCGGACACCACCGCGATCCTCGAGGACGACGTGTCCATCTCCCTTCTCACGACCGACTGGACCGCGGCGGGCTGGGCCGAGACCGCTCCCCCGCCGTCCCGGGGCGAGGTGGAGCGGACCCGGGAGCGGCTGTCCCGCCTGCGTCCCTGACCGGACCTATCACCTTGTGGAACAGGGTGGTCGAGCGCAGATCCCCGGCCGGGTCGGTGGCGAAGCCGGGGATCTCGCCGTGCCGGGTCCAGCCGGCGCCCCGGTAGAGCCGCTCGGCCGGGCTGCCGGTCTCGGTGTCGAGCAGCAGCAGCGTCAACCCGGCGCGGGCGGCGGCCCGTTCGGCCATGGCGAGGAGCGCGCGGGCGATGCCCCGGCCACGGGCGTCGCCGCGCACCATCAGCTTGACGATCTCGGCGCGATGCCGCCCATTGGGCTTGTGGACCGGGGCGAGCCCTATCGTGCCGACCACGCGTCCCGAGCCGCGCGCCACCCACACCAGCAGACGCCCGGCCGCCAGCTCGGCGGCCTGCGACGCCCACCAGGCCACCGCGTCGTCGTGTCCGAACGGCTCGACGAAGCCCAGCGAGGCGCCGCCCCCCACCACGTCCGTCAGCAGCCCGGCCAGCTCGTCGACCTCCGCCAGCAGCGCGTCCGGCGATGCCAGGGGAGAGATGTCCGCGCTCATGGCAGCACCACCACGACCGCGTACCGCACGGCGCCCGGCCCGGGGCAGTGATACCGGGAGGAGCCCCACAGCCGGAACCGCACGCAGTCGCCCCGCTCCAACGCGTGCGTCTCGTCCCCCACCGTGATCTCCACCGCGCCGTCCAGCACCCACACGTGGTGCTCCAGGCCGGGCACCGGCGGCCCCGCGTAGTCGATGACCGCCCCGGGGTCGAGGACGCCCTCGATCACCTCGGCCCGCAGTCCCGCGTGGGGCGGGGACACCGAGCGCCGCGTGAACCCGGCCGCCGGGTCCGTCCACACCGCCTGCGCCCCGGCGCGCACCACGCCCGGCTGCTTCCTCTCCACCTCGCTGAGCAGCCGTGACATCGTGCGCTCGTACACGGTGCACAGCTTGCCCAGCATGGCCGCCGTCGGGCTTATCTCGGCCCGCTCGACCCGGGACAGCGTCGAACGGCTCACCCCGCTGCGGTCCGCCAGCTCCTCCAGCGACCAGCCGCGCTCGCCGCGCAGCTCGGCCAGCCGCTCGGCCAGCCGCGCGTCGATGGACTCGGCCGCCGCCTCCGCCTCTCTCATATTCGGGAGACTATCCCACATTCGGGACGCAGTGGAAGTCCCTTGGCCAAGGCTTTCTTCCCACGTCTCCGTCGAGCGCGGCCGACCGCCCCCGCCGCCATCGCGGTCGCGGGACCGGGCACCCCTGGCTACCGTTGACCGAAGGGGTTCTCGACGGCCCGGGAGGTGCGCGCTGTGACTCCCCTCCACCACGGCGGACAGGGCGGCGTGCTCGCACTGCTGCTGGCCTATCTGGCGCTGATGTCGGTCATCCAGATCTGGATGGGCCACCAGCGGATCATCGGCTGGTCCGGTTTCTCCCTGCTGGCCCCCCTGGTGGCCGGCGCGCTGCTGCCGCTGCGGCACACGGTCGCCGTGGGCGCGCTGACACTGGTCGCCATCGACTTCACCTACGGTTTCGGTATCCCCGAGATCCCCGCGGCCACCCGGCTGGTGGTCATCGTCGCCGCCCTCTGCTCCGCCGCGCTGGGCGTGGCCCTGTGCCGCCACCGCCTCGGCCGGGAGGCGCGCGTCCGCCGCCTCACGATCGCCCGCGAACGGCTCACCCTGCTGCGGGTCGCCAGCCGGCACATCGGCAGCACCCTGGACGTGGACCGCACGGCCCACGAGGTGGCCGACATCGCCGTGCCCGGCTTCGCGGACCTCGTCACCGTGGACCTGTACGAGCAGGTGGTGCGCGGCGAGGAGCCCACCGAGCCGGGGACCGGAGGGTTCGCGCTGCGCCGCGTGGCGCGGCGGTCCGTCGGCGACGACGACTCGGATGCGGCCGGTGGGCTGACGAGCGTCCACGACGCGGGGGCGGAGCCCGCGCGCTTCCTCTCCCGGGGCCGGGCCGCCCGTGCCCGGCTGCTGGGCCCCGAGGACATGGCGGGCTGGCTGGGCGAGACCGCCGAGCGAGCCCACGGCACCGGCCTGCCCTCCGGTATCGCCGTCCCGCTGCGCGCCCGCGGCACCACGCTGGGCCTCGCCGTCTTCATCCGGCATGTGCGCGCCGACCCGTTCGACTCCGACGATCTGCTCCTCGCCGAGGAGATCGGCGCCCAGGCCGCCGTCTGCGTGGACAACGCCCGCCGCTTCACCCACGAGCACCGCGCCTCGCTCGCTCTCCAGCAGAGCCTGCTGCCGCGCCGGCTGCCCGACATCGCCGCCGTCGAGGTGGCCACCCGCTATCTGCCGGCGGACTCCACGGCGGGGGTGGGCGGCGACTGGTTCGACGTCATCAAGCTCTCCGGGGCGCGCGTCGCGCTGGTCGTCGGGGACGTCGTCGGGCACGGCATGCACGCGTCGGCGACCATGGGCCGGCTGCGTTCCGCCGTGCGAACTCTCGCCGACATCGATCTGGCGCCGGACGAACTGCTCACCCATCTCGACGACGTCGTGCTGCGGCTGGGCTCGGAGACCGAGCAGACGGAGCAGGCCGACGGCGACGGCTCCGGCAGCGTGCTGGGCGCCACCTGCCTGTACGCGGTCTACGACCCGGTCAGCCGGGCCTGCACGTTCGCCCGCGCCGGGCACCCCGCGCCGGCCATGGTCGGCCCGGACGGCCGCGTCGAGTTCGTGGACGCCGCGGCCGGGCCCCCGCTGGGCCTGGGCGGGCTCCCCTTCGAGGCCACCGAGCTGACGCTGCCCGAGGACAGCCTCCTCGTCCTGTACACCAACGGCCTGGTCGCCGCCGGCCGCGACATGGAGCGCGGCCTGGCCGACCTGCGGCGGGTCCTGACCCGGCCGGCCCACTCCGTCGAGGTGGTCTGCGACACGGTGCTGAAGACCATGCTCGACGGCGGCCCCACCGACGACATCGCGCTGCTCATCGCCCGCACCCGCGCGCTGGACGCCCGCCACGTCGCCACCTGGGGCATCTCCGACGACCCCACCGCCGTCGCGCACGCCCGCGACCTCGCCGGCCGGCAGCTCTCCGCGTGGGGCGTGCCGGAGGCCGCGTTCACCACGGAGCTGGTCGTCAGCGAACTGGTCACCAACGCCATCCGGCACGCGGGCGGCCCCATCCAGCTCCGCCTCATCCGCGAGCCCGCCGCCCTGATCTGCGAGGTCTCCGACCAGAGCAGCACCTCGCCGCACCTGCGCCGGGCGCGCGTGCTGGACGAGAGCGGCCGGGGCCTGTTCATCGTGTCCCAGTTGACCGAGCGCTGGGGCACCCGGCACGGCCGGATCGGCAAGACGATCTGGGCCGAGCTGTCCCCCTCCCCGGCGCTCGCCCCCTCGGGCTGAGGACCCGCGCCGGGCCGGACAGGGCCTAAGCTCGGCGGCATGTCCGACTCCCCCGCGCCGCTGGCCACCGGTCCGCTGGGCATGCGGCTGCTCGCGTTCGAACGGCTCCCGGAGGACAGCCGGTTCACCGAGGCGCCCGTGGGCTATGTCCTGGTCGCCCTGTGGCACGCCGGGCTGCTGCTCCTCGTCCATGTCCGGCACCGCGACTGCTGGGAGCTGCCGGGCGGCTCCATCGACCCCGTGGGGGTACCTCCCGCTTGCGGGGGAGAAACGCCCCGCCGCGCCGCCGTCCGTGAACTGCGCGAGGAATCAGGCCAGTTGGTCGCACCCGACGACCTCCGCTTCGCCGGGTTCGCCAGGACGGCGCTGCCCGACCGCCGCGTCCTGCGCGGCGCCGTCTACGCCGCCGAGACGGCCGCGCCGACCGCGTTCGCGCCGACCGAGGAGATCACCGGTATCCACTGGTGGAACCTGGAGGACCCCATGCCGCACGGTCAGTTGCAGACCGTGGACGCTTATTTGGCGGCGCTCGCCCGGGTTTAGCGGCTACCGTTCCGCCATGGGCAGACCCGGTGACTTCGGCTACGACCAACGTCCCGACGGCAGCGTGGAGATCACCCACCACGGCCGACGGGCCACCACGCTGCGCGGCGCCCGCGCCGAGGACTTCCTCGCGGAGGTCACGGCCGGCGATCCCCAGCTTGTGATGGCCCGGTGGACGGGCAACTACAAGCGCGGCAACGAGCGCACCGCGCGCGCCCACCCGCGCAACCGACGCTGAACGCGCCCGAGCGCGCCCCCGTCAGCCCGCCGTGCCCCTCGTGCCGCCCGTGCCCCAGAAGTCGATGCTCCGCTCGCCGAGACGCACGCCGTCCGGGGCGCGTTCGGTCCAGTGGCGGCGCAGGACGCGAACGGCCACGCATGTGTTGACCGTGGTGATCTCCGGGTGCACCCCGAGGTCCGTGGTGATGAAGCGGGCCAGGTCCTCCTCGTCGCGGTAGACGCCGTAGTGGATCACCGACGCGGAGCCGGCGACCATCGAGACCATGCGGGCCGAGGGGTGCGGGCCGAGGGTGTCCAGCGCGGCGGGGATCGCGTGCGGGAGCACGGTCAGGGACATCACGGCGTTCAACGGGTAGCCCAGCAGCGTCGGTTCGACCTCGACGCGGGGGCACAGGGCGCCGCACTCCAGCAGCGCCTGGGAGGTGCGGTAGGCCGTGGAGCGGCTGACGCCGAGCTCACGCGCTATGTCGGCGGCGGTGATCCGGCCGTTGGCCGCCATCAGCTCCAGCACGCGCCGCTCCAGCTCCGACAACTGGTCGGGGGAGTCCGGCCCCTCGGCCGTGACGCGGTCGGCGTGCTCGCGCAGCCGCGCGGTCTGCTCGTCGGTGAGCCGGTGCAGCCGCCAGCTCTGGCCCACGGTGGGGGCGCGCAGGACGAGCTGGGACTCGGTGGAGACGATGCCGGGCAGCCCGGGCAGGCGGTTGGTCAGCAGGTCCACGATGTCCGTGCCGAGCAGCGGATAGACGCTGCCGTAGATGTCCGCGTGGCCCGTGGTCAGCATCAGGGTCTGCACCTCGGGCAGTTCGAGAATGCGCCGGGCGACCTCCTGCGAACGGCCCGGGGCGGTCCTGATCCACACCAGACGCGGGTTCTCGGTGGTGATCAGCGGCCAGTCCAGGCGGCCGACCACCCGCACGAGCCCCTCGCCGCGCAGGCGCGCGAGGCGGCGGGCGACGGTGCTGGGCGAGCTGGCCAGGACGTCGGCCAGGGCGTTGACCGGGATCCGGGGGGCGATCTGGAGCGCCGCGACGAGATCGAGGTCGACGTCGTCGAGAAGCCGCTCCTCCGGGCGCCTCGTTGAACGACGCGTGGCGGGCGTGGCGGTGGCCGCTGACATGGCCCCGATCCTAACCGTCTCCGACGACACCCTGTTACCCGAGCGAAACCATCGGTCATGAGTTGGATATTGACTTAATCCATCGCCATGCCTTCTCATGATGGACCAATACGCCACACTGACCGAGAGAGGGGCCGGACGTGGAGACCAAGACGAGCGTGGACCGCCCCACGGGCTCCGTCGCCCTGACGCTGCGGCTGCTGGGCTTCGTCGAGCGCGCGGGCAACAAACTGCCGCACCCCTTCTGGCTCTTCGTGATCCTCAGCGGGGTCCTGCTCGTCCTGAGCTGGGGACTGAGCGGCCTGGGGGTCTCCGCCAAGTCCCCCACGGACGGCGCGACGGTCGAGGTGCAGAGCCTGCTGTCCGACGCCGGCGTGACGATGATGCTCGACGGGATGATCGACAACTACGCGACGTTCCCGCCGCTGGGCGTGGTGCTGGTCGTCATGCTGGGCGTGTCCGTCGCCGACAAGGCCGGGCTGCTCACCGCGATGCTGCGGGCCGCGCTGGCGCGGGTGCCGGTCCGGGCCGTCACGTTCATGATCGCGTTCACCGGCATGGTCGCCCACATCGCCTCGGACGCCGCGTTCGTCGTGATGATCCCGCTGGGCGCGATCGCCTACCGGTCCATCGGCCGCAGCCCCCTGCTGGGCGCGGTGGTCGCGTTCGTCTCCGTCTCCGGTGGGCACGCCGCGAGCCCGCTGGTGACGCCGTCGGACGCCACGCTCGCCGCGCTGACCACGGCGGCGGCGCAGACGATCGACCCGGAGTACACGGTCACGCCGGTCGCCAACTACTACTTCTCCCTCGGCTCGGCCCTCGTCCTCGCGCTCGTCGTCACCGTTGTCGCGGAGACGCTGCTCACCCGCCGGGTGACGATGATGGGCGGCACCGAGGAGGGCGCGGACGGCGACGAGCTGCCGGACCTGTCCCTCGACGACGCCGAACGCCGCGGGCTACGGCACGCCGCCGGCACCGCCCTCGCGCTGGTGGCCGTCATCGCCGCGGCCGCGCTGCCCACCGGTTCGCCGCTGCGCGGCGAGCACGGCGCGGTCATCGACTCCCCGCTCGTGCACAACGTGGCGGTCTTCCTCGCCCTGCTCTTCCTCGCCTCCGGCGTCGCCTACGGGCGCGCGGTGGGCGCGGTTCGCGAGGCCAAGGACATCCCGGACATGATGGCCCAGGGGCTGCGGGAACTGGCCCCGATCCTGGTGCTGTTCTTCGCCATCTCGCAGTTCCTGGCCTACTTCAAGTGGACCGGCATCGGCGAGGTCATGGCCATCAGCGGCGCCGAGCTGCTGGACTCCTCGGGCGTGCCGCTCGCCGTCATCTTCGTCGGCGTCATCCTCGTCGTCAGCCTGATGAACCTGGTGCTCACCAGCGGCTCCGCGATGTGGGCGCTGATCGGGCCGGTGTTCGTGCCCATGCTGATGCTGCTGAACGTCGCGCCCGAGACGACGTGGGCGCTGTTCCGGATCGCCGACTCCTGCACCAACGCCATCACCCCGATGAGCCCGTACTTCGTGCTCTGCCTCGGCTTCGTCCGCCGGTACCGGCCGACGGCGGGCATCGGCACGCTCATGTCGCTGACGCTGCCGGTGGCGCTGGCCATGCTCCTGGTCTGGACCCTGCTCTACCTGGGCTGGTACGCGCTCGGCATACCGTTCGGGCCCGGCGCGCCGGTGCGCTGACCCCCACCGGGAGAGACCTCCGGTGGGACCCCCACCCCGGGGACCGAAACCCCGATGGCCGAAACCCGGAAGACCGGGACCCGGCAGCCCTGAACCCCGATGGCCGAGGAGACGAAGAAGCATGGCCGCACCCGTGCCCGTTCCCGACTACCCGCTGGCCCGCGTCGCGTCCTGGTGCCGCGACCCGCACCGCCTCGACGCGCACCTCGCCGACCTGCGCCGTCTGGTGGAGCGGGAGTCGCCCAGCGACGACAAGCGGCTGCTCGACTCCGCCGCCGACCTGGTCGAGGAGCTGACGGCCGAGCGGCTGGGCCCGCCCAGCCGCGCCGAACGCCACCGCGACCCGGCGCTGGGCGACGTCCTCGTCGCGGAGTACGCGGGCACGCCCGGGGCGGCGGACCGCACGGTCACCGTCGTCGGGCACTACGACACCGTGTGGCCGGCCGGGACCACCGCGCTGCGGCCGTTCAGGGTCGCGGACGGCCGGGCCTGGGGTCCGGGGGTCTTCGACATGAAGGCGGGCCTGACGCAGGGGCTGTGGGCGCTGCGCGCGCTGCGCGAGCTCGAACTGCCCCGGCCCACCGTGCGTTTCGTGTTCAACGGCGACGAGGAGACCGGCAGCGTCGCGTCCCGCCCGCACATCGAACGGGCCACGGACGACGCGGTCGCCACGCTCGTCCTGGAGCCGGGCGGCGTGTGGGGGATCAAGGCGGGCCGCAAGGGCGTCGGCATCTTCACCATCACCGCGACCGGCGTCGAGGCGCACGCGGGCCTGGACCCGGCGAAGGGCGCCAGCGCCGTGCACGGGCTGTCGGACGTCATCCAGGAGCTCGTCGCCGCCGCCGACCCGGAGCGCGGGACCACGGTGAACGTGGGCCGGATCAGCGGCGGCACGGCGCGGAACGTCATCGCGGGCGAGGCGTCCTGCCTGATCGACATCCGCGTCGCCACCCAGGCCGAGACCGACCGGATGGACGGGGTCCTGGCCGGGCTGCGCGCGGCCGACCCGCGGGTCGTCATCGCGCTCGACGGCGAGTGGAACCGGCCGCCGATGCGGCCCGGCGCGGGCGGCCGGCGGCTCTTCGCGCTCGCCGACGAGGTCGCCGCGGCCCTGCGCGGGCCGCTGGCGGAGCTGCACGTCGGCGGCGGCAGCGACGCCAACTTCGTGGCCGCCCTCGGCCGCCCGGTGCTGTGCGGCATGGGGGCCACGGGCGACGGCGCGCACGCGCGGCACGAGCACGTGCTCGTCGACGACATCCCCGACCGCACCGCCCTGACCGCCGGCACGCTGCTGCGGCTGGCGGAGGCGGCGGCCGGCTGACCGGTCCGTCCGCTCAGCCACCCACGGCGGTGGCCGGTTCGCCCGCGTAGGTGCGCCACAGCTCGGCGTACCGGCCGCCGGCCGCGAGGAGTTCGGCGTGCGGGCCGTCCTCCACCACCCGGCCGTGGTCCAGCACGACCACCCGGTCCGCCCGCGCCGCCGTGGTCAGGCGGTGCGCGACGACCAGCGTGGTGCGGCTGCCCGCCAGGCGGTCCGTCGCCCGGTTGACCAGCGCCTCGGTGGCCAGGTCCAGGGCGGCCGTCGCCTCGTCCAGCAGCAGGATGTCGGGCCGCACCAGCTCCGCCCGGGCCAGCGCGATCAACTGCCGCTGCCCCGCGGACAGGTTGCGCCCGCGCTCGCCCACCGGATACCGGTAGCCGCCCGCCAGCGAGGCGATCATGCGGTGCGCGCCCACGGCGCGCGCCGCCGCCTCCACCTCCGCGTCGCTCGCGCCGGGCCGGCCGTAGGCGATCGCGTCGCGCACCGTTCCCTTGAACAGATACGGCTCCTGCGGCACCACGCCCAGCCGGTGCCGGTACCCGGCCAGATCCAGTGCGCGCAGGTCCGTGCCGTCCACCCGCACCGCGCCCGCGGTCGGGTCGTAGAACCGGGCGACCAGCTTCACCAGCGTCGACTTGCCCGCGCCCGTTTCGCCGACGAACGCCACCGTCTGCCCGGCCGGCACCCGCAGCCGCACGCCGGTCAGGGCCTCCTCGCCGTCCCCGTAGGCGAACCGCACGTCGTCGAACTCCACCTCGCCGCGCAGCGTTTCGACCGGCACCGGCCGCTCGGCGGGCGGCGTGGTGACCGGCTCGCGCAGCAGCTCCTGGATGCGGCGCAGCGACACGACCGCCTGCTGGTAGCCGTCGAAGACCTGCGAGAGCTGCTGCACCGGCGCGAAGAACAGCTCGATGTACAGCAGATACGCCACCAGCGCGCCGGCCGTCAGCGTCCCGTCCGACACCCGCCCGGCGCCGACGATCAGCACCCCGGCGGTGGCCAGCGTGGCGAGCAACTGCACGAACGGGAAGTACACGGAGATCAGCCACTGGCCCTGCACGCGCGCCTGGCGGTAGCCGTCCGACCGGGCGGTGAACCGCTCGTAGCCGTCCCGCTCCCGCCGGAACGCCTGCACCATGCGCAACCCGGCCACCGACTCCTGGAGGTCGGCGTTGACACCGCTGACCCGTTCCCGGGCCAGCTCGTAGGCCCGCACGCTGTGCCGCCGGAAGTAGACCGTGCCGACGGCGAGCGGCACCAGGGTGGCGAGGACGACCAGCGCGAGCTGGATGTCGATGGCCAGCAGCACGCCCATGATCCCGAAGAACGTCATGACCGCGACCAGCGCCTGCGTCAGCCCGGTCTGGAGGAACGTGGTCAGCGCGTCCACGTCCGTCGTCATCCGGGTCATCACGCGGCCGGTCAGCTCGCGTTCGTAGTAGTCCAGGCCGAGCCGTTGCAGATGCGCGAAGATCTTGACCCGCAGCGAGTACAGGGCGCGTTCACCGGTGCGGCCCACCGCCCGGATCGCGCCGAACTGGGCGGCCCACTGGGCGAGTACGACGGCGAGCGCGAGCCCCGTCGCGGCCCACACCGCGCCCAGCGCCGACTGCTGCACACCCTCGTCGATGCCGTGCCGGATCAGCACCGGCAGCAGCAGGGAGGCGATGGCGTCGGCGACGACCAGCGCCAGCGCCAGGGCGAGCGGCCCGCCGAGGCCGCCCAGCAGCCGCCGCAGGCCGTAGGCGTCCTCGGCGCGGCCGGCGCGTTCCTCGTCGATGTCCGGGGTGTCGGTGGCCGGCGGCAGCGCCGCGACCTGGGCGAGCAGCTCGGGCGTGGCGCCCGCGGCCTCCTCGTCCGGCTCGCCGTCGGCGGCGCCGGCGGGGGCCCATGCGGCGTCGTCCTCCCCCTCGTCGTCGGCGAGCCCGGCCGGGTCGCGGGCCACGCCGCCCAGCTCGCCCGGGTCGGCCAGCAGCCGCCGGTACAGCCCGCAGCGCGCCACCAGCTCCTCGTGCGTTCCGGTGTCCACCAGCCGCCCGGCGTCCAGCACCGCGATGCGGTCGGCCAGTTGGAGCGTGGACTGGCGGTGCGCGATCAGCAGCGTGGTCCGCCCGGCCATCACCGAACGCAGCGCGTCGTGGATCTCGTGCTCGACGCGGGCGTCCACCGCGGAGGTCGCGTCGTCCAGGATCAGCAGCCGGGGGTCGGTGAGGATGGCCCGGGCCAGGGCGACGCGCTGCCGCTGCCCGCCGGAGAGGGTCAGGCCCTGCTCGCCGACGACCGTGTCGTAGCCGTCGGGCAGCGCGCTGATGAAGTCGTGGGCCTGCGCCGCCCGCGCGGCGGCGACGATCTGCTCCTCGGTGGCCTCCGGGTGCCCGTAGGCCAGGTTGGCGCGGATCGTGTCGGAGAACAGGAAGCTGTCCTCGGGCACCAGCCCGATCGCCGCCCGCAGCGACGCGTACGTCAGGTGCCGCACGTCCTCGCCGCCGACCCGCACCGCGCCGCTGTCCGGGTCGTAGAAGCGCGGCAGCAGCAGGGACACGGTCGACTTGCCGCTCCCGGAGGTGCCCACCACGGCCAGCGTCTCGCCCGGCTCGATCCGCAGCGACAGATCGGTCAGCACGGGCCGGCCGGCGCCGTAGCCGAAGCCGACCCGGTCGAACTCCACGGTGGCCGGGGCGTCGGCGGGCAGCTCGTGCGCGTCGGGGGCCTCGCGGATCTCGGGCTCGGTGTCGATCAGTTCGAGCACGCGCTCCACGCCGGCCCGCGCCTGCTGCCCCATGGTGAGGATGACGGTGAGCATCCGCACCGGGCCGACGAGCTGGGCCAGGTAGGTGGAGAACGCCACGAACGTGCCCAGCGTGATCTGCCCCTCGGTGGCCATCCAGCCGCCGAGCGCCAGCATGCCGACCTGGCCCAGCGAGGGCACGGCCTGGAGCGCCGGGGTGTAACGGGCGGACAGCCGCACGGTCCGCATGCGCGCGGCGAACAGCTTCCGCCCGGCCGCGCGCAGCTTGCCGGTCTCCTGCTCCTCCTGCCCGAAGCCCTTGACGACGCGCACGCCGGTGATCGCGCCGTCGACCACACCCGCGACGGCGGCCGACTCGTTCTGGGCCACCCAGGTGGCGGGGAACAGCCGGGTCCGGCTGAGCCGGGCGACGAACCACAGCCCGGGCGCGACGGCCAGCGCGACCAGTGTGAGCGGCGGCGACAGCGTGACCATGACGACCAGGGAGACCGCGAAGAGCATGAGGTTGCCGATGGTCATCGGCATCATGAAGAGCAGGCCCTGGATGAGCTGGAGATCACTGGTGGCGCGGCCGACGACCTGCCCGGTGCTGAGCTGGTCCTGCCGCCGCCCGTCGAGCCGGGTGATCGTGGCGAACATCTCCGTGCGCAGATCGTGCTGCACGTCGATGCCGAGCCGGCCGCCGTAGTACCGCCGGATGAACGTCAGCGCGTAGACGACGACGGCCGCGGCGACCAGCAGGCCGATCCACAGCGCGAGGCCGCCCTCCTCGCCGATCACCACGTCGTCGATGACGACCTTGATGATCAGCGGCATCAGCGCCATCACGCCCATGCCGACGAGGGAGGAGCCGACGGAGAGCAGCAGGTTCCGCCGATACCGCCAGCAGTAGGCGGTCAGCCGCCGTATCCATCCACCGTCCCGTGCAGCCGTCACCGTCGCGCCTCCCGTGTTGATGTCCGCAGGGCCCAACGCCGACGGCCTGCCGTTTCATCCCATCGCAACACTATGAACAGCATCTTGAACGACAAAGGCGCGCCCGTCTTATTCGCTTGCCCGGCCGGTGACGGCGCCCGTACCCTGGCCCGCATGTCAGCAGGAACGCTGCTCCAGCACGGTCTCTGCGCCATCGCGCGGACCGCCGGCTGGAGCCTTCTTCAGACCCGTCGCCCCCGCGTTCGGCGCCCGGCCCTGGTTTCCCAGGTCTCGCCGCGCGTCTGAGCCCTCAGCGCCGCCGCCCCCTCGGGCCAGGGCCGTCCGTGTCTCCCACACGACCCGGACAGGCCGTCGGCACCGCGTTCCCTGACTCAGCTCCTGACCGTCTCCGACGGTCCTGACAGCAGCCGCCGCCCGGCCTGTCCTCTCCCCCGAGGACGAAGCCCGTGGCCCACCGCCGCAAAACCCTTTCGCAGAACTTCCTGTACGACACCGCCGCGCTCCGCCAGATCGTGCGGACCGCCGAGCTGCGCCCGAGCGACCTGGTCGTCGAGCCCGGCGCGGGGGAAGGCACCCTGACCCGGGTGCTGGCCCGCACCGCGCGCCAGGTCATCGCCTATGAGCTGGACCCCGCGCTGGCCGCCCGCCTCCCGCGCCGCATGCGCGCCGAGCGCAACGTGCGGGTGATCCACGCCGACTTCCTGACCGCCCATCCGCCTCGAACGCCCTTCGCGGTGGTCGGCAACGTCCCCTACTCCCGCACCACGGACATCGTGCGCTGGTGTCTGGCGGCGCGGGAGCTGACCTCCGCGACCCTCGTCACCCAGCTCGAATTCGCCCGCCGGCGCACCGGCGACTTCGGCACCTGGCCGCTGCTGACGGTCACGAGCTGGCCGGAACACGCCTGGCACCTGGGGCCGCGCCTCCGCCGCCAGTTGTTCACCCCGGTGCCGCGGACGGACTCCGCGGTGCTGCACATCACCCGCCGCCCGGCGCCGCTGCTGCCCCGCCGCGACCTCGGCGCCTTCCGGGCGCTGGTGACCGAGGGCTTCACCGGCGCGGGCGGCTCGCTGCGCGCCACGCTCGCGCGCCATCACCGCACCTCCCGGGTGCGGGAGGCGCTGCGCGCGGCGCGCGTCCCGGACGACGCGCCGGTGGGGTTCGTCTCGCCCGACCAGTGGCTGACCGTGTTCCGCCACCTGCACCGGGGCCGTTCCCCGGTGTCCTAGGGCCTGTATCGAGTTCCCGCCCGCCCGCCAAGCGTGTGGCGGGCGGCGGACCGCGGCGCGGCCGGGGCGTGTCCGGACCGATGACTTCCGGTCGGCGGCGGAGTCTGTACCCACGACCGACCGACCGGAGGGCATCACCGTGTTCAAGAACACCAAGGCGTTCAGCGGCTTCTCGGTGGACGACATCGCGAAGGCCAAGCAGTTCTACGGCGAGACGCTCGGTCTCGACGTCTCCGAGGACGAGGAGGGCATGCTCATCCTCCACATCGCCGGAGACCGGGACACGCTCGTCTACTCCAAGCCGAACCACACCCCCGCCTCCTGCACCCTGCTCAACTTCCCCGTCGACGACATCGAGGCCGCCGTGGACGAACTCGCCGCGCGCGGCGTCACGTTCGAGCGCTACGACGGGGCCGACGAGCGGGGCATCCACCGGGGTCAGGGCGGCCCGCCCATCGCGTGGTTCAAGGACCCCGCGGGGAACTTCCTCTCCGTGCTGGTGACGGACTGAGCCGGCCCGCCGGCGCTACTCCTCCTCGGCCCCATCGGCGGGCAGGTCGCCGGGCACGCGCAGGGCGAGCATCGCGATGTCGTCCGCGCCGCCCGGCGGCATCCGCTCCAGGATCTGCTCGCAGAACTCGTCCAGCGGGTGCCGGGCCAGCGCCATGGCGTGGCGCCGCAGCCGGTTCAGCCCGGTGTCCAGGTCGCTGCTGGCGACCTCGACCAGCCCGTCCGTGAACAGCAGCAGGGTGGAGCCGGGCGGCAGCCGTTCCTCCCCGTCCTCACGCGGGGCGTGCGCGCCCAGCCGCGCGCCCAGCAACAGCCCCTGTCCCTGCTCCAGATACTGCGCGCGCCCCTCGGCGGCGACCAGCAGCGGCGGGGGGTGGCCCGCGCTGGCCCACACCATCTGCCAGGCCTCCCCCTCCTCGCCCGGGACCTGCTCGATCCGGGCGAGGGCGAGCGTGGCCATCTGCACATCGGTGATCGCCGACATGGCCTCGTCGAGCCGCCCGACGATCACGCTCGGCGTCTCGCTGCGGTCCCACGCCAGGGCCCGCAGCATGTTGCGCAGCTCGGCCATTCCGGCGGCGGCCGACAGGTCGTGGCCGACGACGTCCCCGATGGCCAGGGCGATGTCGCCGTCCGGCAGCACCAGCGCGTCGTACCAGTCGCCGCCGACCTGGGAGCCGCGCGGCGCGGGCTGGTAGCGGGCGGCCAGCTCCAGCGGGGCGATGTCGGGCAGCGACGGCAGCAGATTGCGCTGCATGGTCGCGGCGATGTCGCGCTGTCGCTCGAACAGCCGGGCGTTGTCGATGGCCAGCCCGGCGCGGCGCCCGATGTCCCGGATCAGCGGCAGCTCGTCCGGGCGGAAGGGCCGGTCCGGATCGGTGCGGGCGACGGTGAGCGCGCCCAGCACCTGGCGGGGCGTGCTCAGCGGAACGACCGCCGCGGACGTCGCGCCCAACGCGTGCAGGAACGTCGTGTGCACCACCGCCAGCGGGCTGTCCGGCGGCGCGGCGATCTCCTCGGGACCGAGCAGCACCGCCTCGCTGCCGCGCAGCACCCGCACCAGCACCGAACGGGACGTCTCGGGGATCTCGGAGAGCACGTCCTGCCCGCCCTCCCGGCCCACGTCCCGGCCCTGCGGCCCGACGACGGCCACCCGCCGCACCTCGCCGTCGCCCATGCGCAGGTCCACCGCCGCCCAGTCGGCCAGCCGTGGGACGAGGAGCCGCCCGAGCCGGTTGAGCGCCTCCTCGGCCTCCAGCGTCTGGGTGAGCACCTCGGTGATCTCGCCCACCAGGGTGAGCCGCTGGGCCAGGTCCTCCATGGCGGCCAGATGGGCGGCCTGGTGGTCCTGGGCCTGCCGCTGATCGGTGGACTCCGCGAAGAGGGTCACCACGCCCAGCGTGCGCTCGCCGGACTCGATCGGCGCGCCCGTCCAGCTCACCGGCAGCAGGCTGCCGTCGCCGCGCAGGAAGCTGTCGGTCTCGACGCGCACCATCTGGCCGTGCTCGACGACCGCCAACAGCGGGCACTCGGCGCGCGGCGCCATCGTTCCGTTGGCGCGGCGGTGCAGCAGGTCGTGGAAGTCCTTGCCCAGCACGGTGCGGGCGGGACGGCCGAGCACCTCCTCGGCGTGCGGGTTGGCCGCGGTGATCTGGGCCGCCTGGTCGGTGAGGATCATGCCGGCGCCGAGGTTGTCGAATACCGCCCGCAGCACCTCTGGCTCCGCCGACAGGAACTCCGCCATGTCTCTCGCCGCCTTCGCTCGGCCCGCGGGTCGTGGATGCTCCTGCTACCCATTCACCGGCAGCGACGCCCGCTCCGCAACCGCCGCGCCGCCCGTGGGCCGCGGCCGAACGGGCGCGCCCCGGAATTGTCAGAGGGACGTGCCACCATGCGACGTCATGGACGCCTCCCGGCTCGCCACCCTGCTCGGGCCGCCGCCCGACGACCCCGTGCCCGTCGACTGGCACGCCGTCGAGTCCTGGCTCGGCCTGCGCCTGCCCGCCGACTACAAGGTGCTGGCCACCGCCTACGGCCCGCTGGACATCGGGGACCACCTCTGGCTGCACACCCCCTGCGCCCAGGACGGCCGCTTCGACTACGGCACCTGGCTGCGCACCACGCACCGGCAGTGCCGCATAGCCTCCCGGGACGCCCCGCCGAACGACCCCCCGCCCTTCCACCCGGCGCCCGGCGGGCTGCTGGCGTTCGGCATGACCCGGTCCGGCAGCCACCTGTTCTGGGACACCGGCGCCTGCGCCGACCCCGACCGCTGGCCGGTCGTCCTCTTCCACGAGGACGCCGCCGACCGCCGCGTCAACCCGTGGCAGGGGTACGGGACCGGGCTGTTCGACACGCTCGCCACCGCACTGCGCACCGGGCTGCCGCTGCCCGGCGGCGGCACCCTGGGTCCGCTGCCGCCCACCGCGCGCCGCACCGCGTTCCTGCCCGGGCCCGCGCCCTGGCGCCCGCCCGTGCCCGCCGTCGAGGCGGTCCCGGTGGAGCGGCGGCGCGCGGCCGTCACCGAGGGCAGCGGCCTGGCGGCCCTGCGGCTGCTCACGCCCCCGCCCGCGCAGCCGTATCTGGGCGCGGGCGCCTGGCCCGCGCTGTTCGCGCAGTTGGGCACCCGGCTGCCCATCGACTACATCGCCCTGCTGGAGCGGTACGGGGCGGGCTGCTGGATGGGATGGCTGCGCTTCCTCACCCCATTGCGCCCGCCCGACGCCGGCTTCGTCCGGCACATCGCCCGGACGCTCAGCGCCTACCGCACCCTGCGCGACGCCGCCCCCGGCTGCTTCCCGCTGCCGCTCTGGCCGGCCCCGGGCGGCTTCCTCCCCTGCGCCAACACGATCGACGGCGACCAGCTCGGCTGGCTCACCCGGGGCGCGCCCGACGACTGGCCGGTCATCGTCTGGCCCCGGCACGCCGGCCAGGGCCCGCCGCTGCCCGGCACCCTGACGGACGTCCTGCTGGCCTGGCTGCGCGGCCAACTGTCCACCGAGGGTCTGCCCGGGCTGGACAGGGACGACGACCCGCTGGAGTTCGCCGTTTTCGAGCCCTCGTCGGACGACGGCTACTGGTGATGACGCGGTCGCGCGACCGCCGTGCGGCAGAATGAGCCCGACCCCAGGGGGCAAAAGCCGCGAGACACCACAGAACGGGCGGGACCTCATGGCCATGCACGAGCCGTGGCACCGGCCGATGACCGCCCGGGACAGCACCGAGCGGCACCGGACCGCCACCCCGCTGGAGCTGTTCTTCGACCTGTGCTTCGTGGTCGCCGTGGGCCGGGTCGCCGGCGAGCTGCACCACTCCCTGAGCGCCGGCCATGTCACCGCCGCCGTCCTCAGCTTCCTCGCCGTCTTCTTCGCGACGTGGTGGGCCTGGATGGCGTTCACATGGTTCGCCTCCGCCTACGACACCGACGACGTGCCGTACCGCGTCACCGTCCTGGTCACGATCACCGGCGCCCTCGTCCTGGCCGCCGGCGTGCACCGCGCCTTCGAGGAGCACGACTTCTCGCTGTGCGTGCTGGGCTACACCATCATCCGGCTGGCGCTGATCAGCCTCTGGCTGCGCGTCGCCCACTCCCACCCCGAGGGCCGCGTCACCGCCCACCGGTTCGCCGGCGGGCTGACGCTCGTGCAGGCGCTGTGGATCGGCTGGCTGGCCCTGCCGACCCCCTGGCAGATGCCGCTGTTCCCCGTGATCGCCCTGCTGGACGTCGCCCTCCCGGTCTGGGCCGAGCGCGCCCACCCCACCCCCTGGCACCCGCACCACATTGCCGAGCGCTACGGGCTGTTCACGATCATCGTGCTCGGCGAGTCCGTGCTCGCCGCCACCACCGCGACCCGCACGGCCGTGGACGCCCACCGCACGGGCCCCGAGCTGCTCGGTGTCGCGGCCGGCGGCCTGCTCACGGTGTTCGCCATGTGGTGGCTGTACTTCGCCAAGCCCGCGGAGCGCTTCCTCGTCTCCACCCGGGCCGGCTTCCTCTGGGGCTACGGCCACTACCTCGTCTTCGGCGCGGCCGCGGCGGTCGGCGCGGGCATCGCGGTCAACCTCGACTTCGTGACGCACCACTCGTCCCTCGCGCACCCGGCCGCCGCCGCGGCGGTCACCGTGCCCGTCGCCGTCTACGTGCTCGCGCTGTGGCTGCTGCACCTCCGCCCGCACCACGTCGGCCGCGGACACGCGCTCCTCTTCCCCACCGCCGCGCTGCTGGTACTGGCCGCCACCGCCACCCCGGCGCCCGTCCTGCTCACCGGCGTGACCCTCGCCGCCCTGGTGGCGGCCGGCACGGCTCTGGCGCGCTGAACGGAGATCACAGCTCGGCGACTGCCCCACCGGAATCCCACCATCCGGGCGATACTGGCCGTATGCCGACGACCGCCGTCCCGTCCCGATCGGAACTGATCGCCCATCTCCTGCACACCCGGATCGCGGGCGAGGTCGCCACCCCCCGGGAGAACAACCTGGCGCACTACCGGGAACTGGCCAACGGCAACCGCTACTTCTGGCTCGGCCTGGAGCTCGGCGACCGGTGGGCGGACGAGCAGGACGTGCTCGCGGTGATGGCCGAGCGCTGCGGCGTCGACGAGGACCCCGAGCACCGGCAGGGCCAGGACACCATCGACCCCGAGCTGACCGTGGACGCCCTGGACCGCGCGGCGACCGTGCTGCGCAAGGCGGTGCTCGCCCGCAGCCGGGTGCTGGTGGCCACCGGCCACCCCGGCGGCCTGCTGGACGTGCACGCGCAGACCGCCGCCGCGCTCGCCGCCGCCGGCTGCGAGCTGGTCCGCGTCCCGCTCGGCCTGACGGCGGACGAGGGCGTGGTGGCCCAGCTCGCCGGCGTCGCCATGTACGAACGCGGCGCGACGCTGTGGCACACGCACTCGCCGCAGCCCATGGCGGAGATCCTGAAGGCGCTGCCCCAGGAGGGCGAGCCGCTGCCGGACCTGGTGATCGCCGACCACGGCTGGGCGGGCTGCGCGGCGCAGTACGGCATCGACACCATCGGCTACGCCGACTGCAACGACCCGGCCCTCTTCGTCGGCGAGGCCGAGGGCACGCTGTCGGTGTGCGTCCCGCTGGACGACCACGTCGTCAACCCGCGTTACTACGAGCCGCTGACCGCCTACCTGCTGGATGCCGCCGGGCTGGCCGGCGCATGAGAACGGGCCGCCGCCCGCGCCCGCTGGACCCCCTGCTCCCCCGGGGCCTCCCGCTGCCCACGCCCGCGCCCGGCGACGTCCTGCTGTCCGTGCCCGGCGCCGAGGGCCTCTACCGCCGCCGGCGGCCCGACCCCGAGTCGTTCGACGCGAGTTGGTGCGCCGCCGACCGGCACGAACTGCACGCCCGCGTCACGGGCGAGGACCGCGCCACCGCGCTCGACGCGCTGCTGCTCGCCTGGCGCGAGCGCGTCATCGCCTGGCCGCCGGGCAGCGACGCCGAGGCCGTGTTCACCTGGCCCAGCCGCGACACCGCGCTGACGCCGGTGCTTCTCGCCCACGGCCTGGTGCCGCAGCGCGTCGCCGCGGTCCGCCCCGCCGGCCGGACCGTCCCCGGCCCGCGGCGCGCCCAGGACGCGCTGATCCGCCCGCTGACGGCCGCCGACCTCGACGAGGCCGCGGGCCTGTGGCTCGAAGGGCTGCGCTGGGACGCCCAGTTCGGCTCCTGCGTCGTGCGCCCGTCCTCCGTGCGGAACATCCGGGAACGCCTGACCGCCACGATCTGCTGGGTGGCCGAGACGAACGGCGGGATCGCGGGCCTGCTGGCGGTGGACGACCCGGCCCGCACAGCGTGGGCGGCCGGGCTGGTCACCACCCGCCGCGCCGGCTATCTCACGTGCCTGGTCGTGGCCGCCCCGCACCGCGGCACCGGCCTCGGCACGGCGCTGGTCGCCACGGCCCACACGGCGCTGGAGGAGGCGGGCTGCACGGCGACGCTCCTGCACTACGCCGCGCTGAACCCCCTCTCCGCGCCCTTCTGGCACCGCTGCGGCTACCGCCCCCTGTGGACGACCTGGACCCGCCGCCACGCGTGACCGCCGCCGCCCGGCCCGCGGCGCGTCAGCGCGGGACGCGCATCAGCCCCTCCTGGATGACCGAAACGGCCAGCCGGCCGTCGCGGGTGTACATCCGGCCCCGGGCCAGGCCCCGGCCGGACTGGGAGGTCGGGGAGTCCGTGTCGTACAGCAGCCACTCGTCCGCCCGGAACGGCCGGTGGAACCACATGGCGTGGTCCAGGCTGGCGCCCACCGTGTCCCCGGTCATCCAGCCGCCGCGCCCGTGCGCCAGCAGCACCGAGTCCAGCAGCGTCATGTCGGAGACGTAGGTGCCCAGGCACAGGTGCAGCACCGGGTTGTCGTACTCCCCCGCCAGCTTGCCGTTGACCCGGAACCACACCTGGGCGCGCGGCTCGCGCTGCCGCCCGGCCGTGCCGAACGGCGGCTCGTTCACATACCGCAGATCGATCGCCTTCCGCGCCTCCAACAGCAGCTTCACCACCCCCGGGTCCCAGAACAGGTCGGCGTAGCGCGGCAGCAGCTCGTCCGCCGTCGGCAGCGTCTCCGGGTCCGGCGCGTCCGGCATCGGGTCCTGGTGCTCCAGCCCCTCCTCGGCCTTGGCGAACGACGCGGACAGCGTGAAGATCGGCTGGCCGTGCTGCACGGCCACCACCCGCCGGGTGGCGTACGAACGCCCGTCGCGGATGCGGTCCACCGTGTAGACGATGCGCGAGCCGGGGTCGCCGGCCCGCAGGAAGTAGGAGTGCAGGGAGTGCGGCAGCCGGTCCTCGGGAACGGTCCGGCAGGCCGCGACCAGCGCCTGCGCGGCGACCTGCCCGCCGAAGACCCGGGGGATGACGGAGGCGTGGCTGTCACCGCGGAAGATGTCCCGCTCGATCGGCTCCAGATCGAGCAGGTCGAGCAGGTACTGGAGAGTAGCGTCCATGGGTTCGATTCTCCATGGCCGCCAACCCGCGCCGCGCGGCGCCACCCCACACAGCACGAAGGCCCGGATCCTGATCGGGATCCGGGCCTTCGTTCACAGTAGCGGGGACAGGATTTGAACCTGCGACCTCTGGGTTATGAGCCCAGCGAGCTACCGAGCTGCTCCACCCCGCGTCGTTGTGCTTCAACCTTAACCCCCCGCGCGCACGGGGTGCAAATCAAGACCGGGCGGCGCACTCAGGACAGCGTCCGTAATAGGTCACGGCCACCTCGGAGACGGTGAAGCCGAACCGCTCGCCCTCCGGCAGCGCCCGGAGCGGGTCCTCGGTCAGCCGGACGTCCCGCATCGTGCCGCAGCCCGAGCAGACCAGGTGCTGGTGCGGGTGGTGCGCGTTGGGGTCGTACCGCTTGGCGCGCCCGTCGGTGGTGACCTCCATGACCTCGCCGAGGGCGACCAGTTCGCCCAGGGTGTTGTAGACGGAGGCGCGGGAGATCTCGGGCAGCCGCTCCACGGCGCGGGCGTGCACCTCGTCGGCCGTGTAGTGGACATGCTCGCCATCCAGCACCTCGGCGATGACTCGCCGCTGGGCGGTGAGCCGCCAGCCGCGGTCCCGGAGTCGCTGAAGCAGGTCACTCATGTCTTCCACCCTAGCGCGAGGCCCCTTGCGGGTTGACCGTGTACGGTTCTCGGAGTCGTCTTGACTTGGACTTAGTCCAATATAGGATCTCCTTAGGCAACGGCCAAGCGCCTGCGCCGAAGGAAAGACCTGAAGACCTGAAGGGCGTGACAGGCAAATGACCGACCAGATCACAACGGGACCGCTCACTACGGAGTCCGGGGCTCCGGTCGCGGACAACCAGAACAGCCAGTCCGCCGGCATCGGTGGACCGGTCCTGATCCAGGACCAGCTCCTCATCGAGAAGCTGGCCCACTTCAACCGCGAACGGATCCCGGAGCGGATCGTGCACGCCCGGGGCGCGGGCGCCTACGGCACGTTCACGGTCACCGCCGATGTGACCAAGTACACCCGGGCGAAGTTCCTGTCGGAGATCGGCAAGCAGACCGAGGTCTTCCTGCGCTTCTCCACCGTCGCCGGGAACCTCGGCGCGGCGGACGCGGTGCGTGACCCGCGTGGCTTCGCGCTCAAGTTCTACACGGAAGACGGCAACTACGACCTGGTCGGCAACAACACCCCGGTCTTCTTCATCAAGGACGCGATCAAGTTCCCGGACTTCATCCACACCCAGAAGCGCGACCCGTACACCGGCTCGCAGGAGGCGGACAACGTCTGGGACTTCTGGGGTCTGTCCCCCGAGTCGACGCACCAGGTCACCTGGCTCTTCGGCGACCGCGGCATCCCCGCCTCCTACCGGCACATGAACGGGTACGGCTCGCACACCTTCCAGTGGAACAACGAGGCGGGCGAGGCGTTCTGGGTCAAGTACCACTTCAAGACCGACCAGGGCATCAAGAACCTGACCTCCGAGGAAGCCGCGATCCTGGCCGGCAAGGACCCGGACAGCCACCAGCGGGACCTGCGCACCTCGATCGAGAAGGGTGACTTCCCGACCTGGACCGTTCAGGTTCAGATCATGCCCGTCGCCGAGGCGGCCACGTACCGCTTCAACCCGTTCGACCTGACCAAGGTCTGGCCGCACGCGGACTACCCGCCGATCGAGATCGGCAAGCTGGAGCTCAACCGCAACCCGCAGAACATCTTCGCCGAGGTCGAGCAGTCGATCTTCTCCCCGCACCACTTCGTGCCGGGCATCGGCCCCTCACCGGACAAGATGCTCCAGGGCCGGCTCTTCGCCTACGGCGACGCGCACCGCTACCGCGTGGGCATCAACGCCGACCACCTTCCGGTCAACCGCCCGCACGCCACCGAGGCCCGCACGCACGGCCGCGACGGCCTCGGCTATGACGGCCGGCACGGCGGCGCGAAGAACTATGAGCCCAACAGCTTCGGCGGCCCGGCCCAGACCGACCGCCCGCTGTGGCAGCCGGTCACCGTCTCCGGGCTCACCGGGGAGCACGCCGCGCCCTCGCACGCCGAGGACGACGACTTCGTCCAGGCCGGGAACCTGTACCGGCTGATGCCGGACGACGAGAAGGACCGCCTGATCGCGAACCTGGCCGGCTTCATCGCCCAGGTCTCGCGGGACGACATCGCCGAGCGGGCGATCGAGAACTTCCGCCGGGCGGACGATGACTACGGCAAGCGGCTCCAGGCCGCGGTCCAGGCCCTCCGCGGCTGATCCCGCAAACGCCGCTTGCCGTACACCCCGGAGCGGCCGGACGCCATATGGCTCCGGCCGCTCCGGACTATGCCGCGCCGACAGAACCGACAACGGGCGTCCAGCAGTTGATGATGTCGCGCACGGAGACGATGCCCACCGGTTCGCGCTCGTCGAGCACGACCAGATGCCGGAAACCACCCTGGGCCATGGCAGTCGCGGCGTCCGTCAGCGTCCACTGCGGGGCCGCGAAGACGACGTCGCTGGTGGTGTGCGACCCGGCGCGCTCGGCGTCCGGGTCCTGGCCGCGGCCGACCGAGGCCAGCACGTCGCGTTCGGTGAGGATGCCGATGCCCGAGGTGTCGGGGTCGAGGACAACGGCGGCGCCCACCCGCCGGGCGGACATCAGCCGGGCCGCCTGCCGGAGTGTGTGATCGGGACCGATGGTGAGGACTACGGTGCTCATCGCGTCGCGGACCAGCATGAGATGAGCCACCTCCTGCTCGGAGAGGGAGCTTGCGCAGGGATTCACAAGGGCACAAGCGGGGGAATTCTCATGTTCACATGCCCCCTCCGGCGTCACAAGAGGGCGAGCGGGCGAAAACCGCGCAAACGGGCGCGCGTTACGAACCGAGGTAGCTCAACAACTCTTCGTGCAACAACCCGTTGGACGCCGCCGCGTTTCCGCTGTGCGGCCCGTCCCGGCCGTCGAGCCCGGTGAAACGGCCCCCCGCCTCCTGCACCACGATCGCGTTCGCCGCCATGTCCCACAGCGACAACTCCGGCTCGGCGCAGATGTCCACCGACCCCTCGGCGACCATCATGTAGGACCAGAAGTCGCCATAGGCCCGGGTCCGCCAGCAGGTCCGGGTCAGTTCGAGGAACTTCTCCAGCCGACCGCGCTCCTCCCACCCGCCCATCGACGAGTACGAGAACGACGCGTCGGCCAGCCGGGACACCCCCGACACCCGCAGCCGCGTGGCCGACGTCAGGCTGCGGCCCGTGTACGCGCCCCCGCCCAGCGCCGCCCACCAGCGGCGCTGGAGCGCCGGCGCCGAGACCACCCCGACCACCGGCCGGTCGCCGCCCGCACCCCGCTCCACCAGCGCGATCAGCGTCGCCCACACGGGCACGCCCCGCACATAGTTCTTGGTGCCGTCGATGGGGTCGATGATCCAGCGGCGCGGACCCTGCCCCTCGCTGCCGAACTCCTCGCCCAGCACGGCGTCCCGCGGCCTGGCCCGTTGCAGCGAGGACCGGATCAGCTCCTCGGCGGCCCGGTCCGCCTCGGTCACGGGTGTCAGGTCGGGCTTGGTGTCGACCTTCAGATCCAGCGCCTTGAACCGCTCCATGGTCGCGGAGTCGGCGGCGTCCGCCAGCACATGGGCGAGGCGCAGGTCGTCGTGGTAATCGGGCATGCCCCACAGTATCCGGCACCGCGCGGTGCACACCCGGCCCGGCCCGTGCGGGGCATCTTGACACCCTTCACCGGCGCCTCGATTCTGTGCCGCACCAGGGCGGAGCCGCACCTGGAGGCGAGGAGGCAACGATGCCCACCGCGCGAGAGTCCCTGCTGCGAGCCGCCCGTGACGCGGTCGAGGCGCGCCCCTGGCAGGTCGTCAGGATGGTGGAGGTCGCCGCCGCGGCGGGGGTGTCACGGCAGACGCTGTACAACGAGTTCGGCGACAAGGCGGGGCTCGGCGCCGCGCTGGGGAACCGCCAGATACAGGCGTTCCTGGACGGATTCGGCGCGTTCTTCCGCACCCGGCGGCACGGCCCGCCGGCCGAGGTGCTGGCCGGGGCGCGGGACTGGATCGTGCAGACGGCACGCGCCGACCGCGTGGTCCGCGCCTGCCTCCTCGGCTGCCGCTGCGCCGGCCTGCCGCCGCCGGTCACCGAACCGGCCCAACTGGTGGCCGAGTTGCGCGACCGCGCCCTGCGGGCCCTGGCCGCCGCGGACAACGGCGACGACCTCCCGGCCCGCTGCGAGACGGCGATCCGCCTCGCCCTCTCCGACCTGGTTGCCCCCGAAATACCGAGCCGGCTCTGACCAGGCCGGTGATGCGAGGTGGTGCTCCCCGGTGGATCGACCGGCCCGTCATTTCGCGGCGGTCAGCTCGGCCACCTGCTGTCTCAGCTCCCGCACTTCTGCGGTCAGTTCCGCGATCGCGGCGGTCTGCCGGCCCAACTCGGCGTCGTCCCGCTCGAAGCGCGCGATGAACCAGGCCGCGATGTTGGCCGTGACCACACCGAGCAGGGCGATGCCGGACAGCATCAGCCCCACCGCCAGGACCCGGCCCGGCCCGGTCACCGGAGCGGTGTCCCCATAGCCGACCGTCGTCATCGTGGTGAACGCCCACCACACGGCGTCGCCGAGCGAATGGATGCCGGAGCCCGGCATGTCGCGCTCGACCTCCAGCACGGCCACGGACCCGAACATCAGCAAGCCGGCGCAGGACCCCGCCACGTACGTGGTCACCCGGATCTGCGGTGCCATCCGGGCTCGTTGACCGACCAGCAGCAGGGCGGCGACAAGACGGAGCAGGCGCAGCGGCTGGATCAGCGGCAGCGCCACCGCGACCAGCGCGAGCGGATGGCCGCGCACGAACGCCCACCGGTCCCGCGACAGCAACAGCCGTGTCAGGTAGTCCAGCGCGAACGCGGCCCACACGGCCCACTCGACGCCATGGCACAGGTCGCGAACCCAGCCGGCCGACTCGGGCGCCACCACGGGCACGGCGTAGGCGACCCCGAAGAGGAGGGCCAACGCCAACAGGGGTATTTCCGTGCGGCGTTCCCAGCGCGTACGCGCCGCCTCGGCGAGCCCTGGGCCCTTCGCCACCGGTTCCTTGTCGGTCAACGAATCCATGCCGCGGATCCTAGACAGCGGGCTGCTCGTGCCGCGGTGGACCGGCATGGCGCTCGACGAGCTGCCGCTGGCGGACCTGCCGAACGCCTGCCTGTGGCGCATCGGCCCACGCGGACCACGGCCCGCGCGAACCTGCGTCACGAACTCATGTTTCGCCATTCGCGGACGCCGCGCCTCCGGGCCGCTCGGTCAGTCCCTCGTCGCGCAGCGCCTGGTAACCGCGCAGAACAGCGAGTGCCCGGCGCACGCACGCGGCGATCTGGCCGCCCAGCGGGACGGGAGAGGTGGCGGAGTCGTTCACCGTCACGACGAACTCACCGCCGCCGGTCAGCCGTGCCGACAACGCCTCGCCCGAGCACAGCACCACACCGCGCACCCCGGGCCTGACCCGGTAGCCCCCGGCCGTGGCGAGCAGCGCCCGGGATCCCACGGCACGACTCCAAGCCGCCGTCTCGCCGGGCGCCAGCGAGAGCGTGCCGACCGCCGACGCCGGCCCACAGCGCCGCGGTGCGGCTCAGGGTCGAGCCGCTGACAGGAGCCCGTCCCGATGTACGGGCAGGTGGACCAGGACGGGCAGGCCGAGTTCGGGCTTTCTGCCGTGCGGGCGAATCATCGACGGGCCTGGGTGCGGGTGTACCAGGCGAGGCGCAGTTCGTGGTGGAGGCGGGCGAGTTCCCGGGGGGCGTGGGCGGGGGCCCGGTGGAAGACCTGGCCGTAGCGGGCACGGTCGCCGGGCGGGGGGATTTCTTCGCTCCCGCGCTGCATGGAGCCGTGGAGGAACGACGGTATCCAGCGGGCGGTGTCGTCGTGGAGGCGGAGGGCTATGCGCCAGCGGCCGGAGTGGGTTCCGCCGGTGCGCAGGGCCAGTTCGACCTCGGCGATGTCCTGCCAGGGGACGCGGCGGGTGCGGAAGAAGCCGACAACCGCGACATCTGCGGGGCGCAGGACGACGCCCCGCAGGGCGGCTCGTACGCAGAGTGCGGCCAGGAGGACCATGAAGGCGTAGTTGGCGTACTCCTCGGGGCCGGGGGCGGGGGGATCCGGCTGGAAGGCGGTGCCCGCAACGTCGTACCAGACCATGATCCCCAGCATCAGCAGGGCCCATCCGCAGGCCACCCACCACACCGCGCTGCGCCACCGGTGCCGCAGCCCCTGCTTGTCCCTCATCTCGCTCAAGCCCAACGATGAACCGGACATCAACCCGCAAACCACCCTCTCAGTAGGGGGCGTGGCGGGCGAGGAAGTCCTGCAGTTCCCGGTGACGGAACTGGTAGGTGCCGCCGACCACGCGCATCGGCCCAGCATCGCAGCACCAGTCGGGAATCGCCTGAACGGCTCGAGAGCAAAGGTGAACAGAGGGCCCAAGTACTGCACCGGTGTTCGCAGTACTAGTCGGTACTAGTCGCCCTCGCGGCGCTCCCGCGTGGCCAGCAGGCGGCGCAGCGAGTCCAGTCGCGCCGGCTCCGCGTGGCCCTCGGCGACCCACGCGTCCAGGGCGCAGTCCGGCTCGTCGTGGCTGCACGCCCGGGGGCACTCGGCCGTGCCCGGCTCCAGGTCGGGGAAGGCGTGGATGACGCGGGACGGGTCGACGTGGTGCAGCCCGAACGACCGCACGCCGGGGGTGTCGATGACCCAGCCCGAGGTGCCGGGCAGCGGCAGGGCCAGCGCCGAGACCGTGGTGTGCCGGCCGCGGCCCGTCACCACGTTGACCTCGCCGGTGGCGCGCCGCCGGTCGGCCGGCACCAGCGCGTTCACCAGCGTCGTCTTGCCGACGCCGCTGTGCCCGACGAACGCCGTGACCCGGCCCGCCAGCAGCTCCCGCACCGCCGCCACGGACTCCTCGTCGAACCGCTCGTGGCTGGTCACCACGTGCCGGATGCCCAGCGGCGCGTACGTCTCCAGCAGCGGCCCGGCCGGGGCGAGGTCGGCCTTGGTGAGGATGAGCAGCGGATCGAGCCCGGCGTCGAACGCGGCGACCAGACAGCGGTCGATCAGCCGCGGCCGCGGCTCGGGGTCGGCCAGCGCGGTCACGATGGCGAGCTGGTCGGCGTTGGCGACGACCACCCGCTCGAACGGATCGTCGTCATCGGCCGTGCGCCGGAGCGCGGAACTGCGCTCCTCCACGCGCACCACCCGCGCGAGCGTGTCCTTGCTCCCGGACAGATCGCCGACGACCGCGACCCGGTCGCCGACGACCACGCCCTTGCGGCCCAGCTCCCGCGCCTTCATCGCGGTGACCGTGCGGCCCTCCACCAGACACGTGATCCGCCCCCGGTCCACGGTGACGACGAAGCCCTCCCGCGCGTCCTCGTGGGCGGGCCGCCGGTGCGTGCGCGGCCTGCTCCCCCGGCGGCTGGGCCGGACCCGGACGTCGTCCTCGTCGGTGTGCTTGCCGTACCGGCGCATCGCGGGCCGCGTTCCTACGCTCTCTCTCCGGCGAGCATGCGGTGCCACAGGTCGGGGAAGTCGGGCATCGTCTTGCCGGTGGTCGCGATGTCCTCGACCTCCACGTCCTTCACCACCAGGCCCAGCACCGCCCCCGCGGTGGCGAGCCGGTGGTCCTCGTACGTGTGGAACACGCCGCCGTGCAACGGGCGCGGCCGGATGCGCAGCCCGTCGGCGGTCTCGGTGACGTCGCCGCCCAGCGAGTTGATCTCCTTGGTGAGGGCGGCCAGACGGTCCGTCTCGTGCAGCCGCAGATGCGCCACGCCGCGCAGCACCGACTCCGTCTCCGCGAGGGCGGCGACGGCCGCGATGCCGGGGGTCAGCTCGCCGACCGCGCTCAGGTCGGCGTCGATGCCGCGCACCCGTCCGGTGCCGGTGAACGTCAGCCCGCCGCCGTCCAGCGTGCAGGTGCCGCCCATCTCGGTGAAGATCTCCCGCAGCGCGTCGCCGGGCTGCGTGGTGTGGGCGGGCCAGTCGGGGATCGTGACCGTGCCGCCGGTGACCAGGGCGGCGGCCAGGAACGGCTGCGCGTTGGACAGGTCGGGCTCGACGACGAGGTCGCGGCCGAGCAGCGCGCCGGGCGCGACCCGCCAGACGTTGGGCTCGCCGCCGGAGTCCGGGGAGTCCACCTGCGCCCCGGCCCGGCGCAGCATGTCCACGGTCATCCGGATGTGCGGCACGGAGGGCAACTGGCGGCCGATGTGCCGGACCTCGACGCCCTGGTTGAACCGGGGGGCGGACAGCAGCAGCGCGCTGATGAACTGCGAGGAGGTGGAGGCGTCCACCTCGACATGGCCGCCGTCCAGCGAGCCGATGCCGTGCAGAGTGAGGGGCAGGCTGCCGCGCCCGTCGTCCTCGACGCGGGCGCCGAGGGCGCGCAGCGCGTCGATCAGGCCGCGCAGCGGACGCTCGTGGGAACGGGGGTCGCCGTCGAAGCGCACCGGCCCCTCGGCCAGCGCGGCGAGCGGCGGCAGGAAGCGCATCACGGTGCCGGCGTTGCCCACGTCGACGGTGGCGGGCGCCTGCGGCATGGCCGGAATGACGCGCCAGGACTCGCCCCGGCCGTGCGGCAGCCCGGAGACGGCGGAGCTGGAGGAGACGGTCTCCTCGATGCCGATGCCGAGGGAACGCAGCGCGTCCGCCATCAGCAGGGTGTCGCGGGAACGCAGCGGGCGGCGCAGCCAGCCCGGGTCGGCGGCGAGGGCGGCGAGGATGAGGGCACGGTTGGTGACCGACTTGGATCCGGGCACCGTGACAGTCGCGTCGACCGCGCCGGGGGCGGACGGCGCGGGCCAGAGAGTGAGCGTTTCGCTGTGGTCGGTCATGTCCCTCACTCTAGTGCGCGGCACGCCCGCGACCGGTGTTTCAGAGGTCGAGCAGCCAACGGCCGCCGCCGATCAGCGACGTCAGCGTCACGGCGTGGAAAAGTATCAGCCACATCAGGGCGGGCACGCCGGTGAGCCGCGCGAGCTGGTCCGCGTCGGAGTCCCGGGCCGCGCCCCGGCGACGCTTGGCCTGCAGCTCGAAGACCGGCCGGACGCCACCCAGCAGCAGGAACCACACCACGACATAGGCGAACGCGGCCTGCACCTCCGGCTCGGTGAGCCAGGACACCAGCAGGAACGCGGCACCGGTGAGCACGACGGTCAGCATCCCGTAGGCGTTGCGCACCATCACCAGCAGCGCCAGCAGCAGCGCGGTGGCGCCCCACAGCAGCGCGGTGATGCGCCCCTCGGAGAGCAGCGCGGCGCCGCCGAGGCCGAGCAGCGAGGGGGCGGTGTAGCCCGCGGCGGCGGTCAGGATCATGCCGATTCCGGTGGGCTTGCCGCGCGAGACGGTCAGGCCCGAGGTGTCGGAGTGCAGCCGGATGCCCTCCAGCCGGCGGCCCGTCAGCAGGGCCACCAGGCCGTGGCCGCCCTCGTGCGCGATCGTGATGGTGTTCCGCGCGAGCCGCCACATCCCGTACGGCGCGACCGCCGCCAGGGCCAGGGCGGCGGTCACGACGATCAGCCAGAGCTCGGGCTCCGGCTGGGTACCGGTGACCCGGTCCCACAGTTCCTCGACGTCAGCTATGTCCATGGTCCGGCCGATCCTAAGGGGCGCGGCCGGCTACGGGACCTCGGCCGGCACGGACGGGGACTCTCCGGTGGGGAGCGGCGACCCGCCGGCCGCCGGCGCGGATTCGCCGGCCAGCGGGGCGGCCGGTGCCACGGACGGGGCGCCGCGTCCGGGCGCGGGCGTCGCGGAGGCGAACGGCGGGGGTTCCATCTCCGCGATGTCCAACCCCGGCGGCGTGCCCCGGTCCCGGGGCCCGGTGGTGTCCGGCTGTCCCGGGCTGGCCGTGTCGTCGGGGCAGTCGTCGAGGATCGTGGCCGCGGCGTCGGCCGGGCCGGGGGCGCAGCCGGACGGATCGACGAGCGTGTCGGCCTCCTTCCCCACGCCACCGACGCCGCCCGTGACCGCCTCGTCGGCGGCACCGGCCGTGGTCTCGCCCGCGGCACCGATTCCGTCGCCGCCCTCGGCCACGGCCTCGGCCGAGGCGCCGGTCTCGGTCGCCGCCTCGCGCGTCGTCCCGGCCTCGGGCGTGCGCCGGGGCGCGGGCACCCGGGCGGGCGGCGGGCTCCCGACGGCGATGGGCCCGGGAGGGAGCACGGCGGACCACTGCCCGGCGTCGGTCGCCGACACCCCCGGCCGGGCCTCCTGCGGCCCCTCGTCGACCAGCGGCGCGGACCCGGTGGCGGTGGCCGCGGCCAGCGCCACGGTGGCGGTCACGGCCATCTTGCTCAGCACGCCGCCCGCGCCCGCCGCGGTGGTCGCGACGCCGGCGCCGGCCAGGCCGCCCGCCCCCGCCATGCCCGCGGCCTCGCCGGTGAGGCGGGCCGTGGTGCGCAGCGACCCCGCCGTGAACCAGCCGAGCGCGGCCAGCGGCAGGAGGCCGCGCAACGTCGAGTTGAGATCGACCAGTTCGAGGTAGGCCGCCCGGCACCGGTCGCAGCCGTCCAAGTGCCGGCGGAGTTCCGAGTTCCCCCGGCGCGTCAGGGGCTTGCGCGCATACGCCCCGAGCCGGCGCGCGAACCGGCGGCACTCCCCCGGCCCGGTGAGCGACGCGCTCACGTGCGCCTGAAGATACGCCTCGCGCAACCCCTCGCGGGCCCGGAACGCCAGCACGGCCGTGGCGTTCGCGCTCAGGCCCAGCCGCGGCGCCACCCGGCGCACGGGCTCGGCCTCCACGGCGGTGTGCCACAGCACCTGCTGCCAGCGCTCCGGCAGGCTCTGGAACGCCTGCACGACCAGCGACCGGTCGGCCCGCGAGAGCGCCGCGGCGTCGGACCCCACCTCGGCGGGGGCACCGGACCCCTCGGTGTCTGGCTCGGGCACCGGGAGCTCGGCCCGGGCATACGCGCCCCACTGCGCCGCCGTGCGCCGCACCATCGTCAACAGGTAGGCGCGCACCGAGGTTTCGGGCCCGCTCCCGCCGCGCACGGCGCGCAGCATCCGCGCGAACACCTCGGCCGTCAGGTCCTCCGCGGTGTGCGCGTCCCGGCAGCACAGGCGCGCGTACCGGCGCACCGGGCCCACATGCCGCCGGTACAGCTCCGCGAACCCCGCGTCGTCGCCCGCCCGCACGCGTACCAGCAACTCGCCGTCGGTCACCGCCGGGTTGTCATCGCCACTTGCCATGCGTCCCCTGTCGCCGTCGTGCGGACCGGTCACGGCAACGACGCCGACCGGCCAGAAGAAACGGTTCGGTCAAGGCGCCGCACCGCGCGCCACTCGCGCGCTGCCATTCACTCCAATGCCGCACATCCCGCCAACTCCCTCGTCGTTGGCGGGTTGTGATGCCACTCAACCAGCAGATGATGTACGACCCAACCACCACGACGCAGCTTTTTCTGCCACCCGACATGATCATCGACCAGCCGTCGGGGCTCTCCGGCATGCCCGGCACCGAGGCCGCCCGGCGGCATCGCAGAGCCCGCCGCCGCATGAAGTGGCCCAGCGGTCTGGACCGTTCCCTGTGGCTGCGGTGCGCGAGCCTGCTGCTCGCCGCCCTCGCGTCGGCCCTCGTCGCCATGCTCAGCGTGCTCGGCGGCCTCGTCTCGTACGAGCCGCTGCGCGACGCCGCCGCCCCCAGTGCGTCGGACCAACTCACCGCCTGGTGGCCGCTGTTGATCTACGGTCCCTGGCTGGTGGCCTCGCTGTCGATCCTGCGGGCGGCACTGCACCAGCGCCGGTCCCTGCACTCCTGGGCGGTGGTGATCCTGTTCTCCGGGCTGGCCGTCGGCCTGTGCGTCAGCGACGCGCCCCGCACGGCCACGGACATCGCGGTCGCCGGACTGCCGCCCATCTCGGCGCTGGTCGCGTTCCACCAGATCGTCCGCCAGATGACGCTGATCCACCCGCCCCGCCACGCGCTGCCGCGGCAGCGCGGCACCGTCCGCCGGCGCGACTGAGACGCCCGGCGCCCCGGCGGACGGTTCGCGGCAGCGTCCGGGCCTGTCAGCCCTCCGCCGTCGCGTTGTCGATGGCCCGCTCGATGCGCGCGACGAGCTCGTCCGCGTCCACCGACTCGTCCCGGGCGGCCAGCGCGGTGGCCAGCTCGCTCACGGCGGCGCGCAGCGCGACGACCTCCGAGTGCGTCCGCGTCAGATACCCCCAGGCGTCCCGGTCCCCGCCCTCGGGCCGGAACTGCCAGGTGCGGTGCGGGCTGGCGGCGTCGTCCCACATCTGCCGGGCGTCGCGGGAGTCCAGCCGGGTGTCCTTGTAGAGCGCGACCTGGCGGGCGGCGGCCTTGGCGATCTTCTCGACATCGGCGTCGGAGACGGGCATGTCGTCCTCCTCGGGATTCCAGTCGGCGGGATGCCGGAGACGTGTCGCGACGCGCTTGCGCACATCACTCATGGAGATGCCGGGCCCGCGCGGGTCGATCTTGCCCGGCTGCCACTCCAGGTGGCCGATCACGGAGGTCGTGCCCTCCTTGCCCCAGCCGTGCGCCCGGCAGATCGCGGCGGAGGCGCGCACGATGGCCTCCACCTGCTCCTTGGGCCAGGGGTCCTTGTTGTCACCGAGGTTGATGCACTCGAAGCCGTAGAAGTGGGTGTTGCCGTCGGTGTCGGCCTCGTTGTCGGCGGGGAGCGAGCGTTCGGCGATGACGGCGCTGAGCACGTCCCCGTCGCCCTTGCCCGCGTGGTTCGCCCGGCCGTTCCCGACGAGATACACCGTGCCGTCCTTGGCGATGACCCCGTGGCACAACGGCCCCGGCAGGTCGGACCGGCCGTTGTAGCAGAGTTCCACGGAGGAGCTGGTCCCGGAGGTCACCGTGTGGTGGATCATCACGCCGTGCACCGGACCCCAGGCCCCCACATGGTTCCGGTTGTGCGTGCGCCACGATCTGTGCTCGACGATTCTGACGCCCTCCCCCTTCAGCGCGTTCACCAGCTTGTCGGCGGAGAGTGGAGAAGCCATACCGGTACCCCTTCCAGGAGGCGGCGGCGCATTCCTGTTCCCAGAGTGCCACGCCACGCCCTTTCGGGGGACCAACTGAGCAAGCCCGACTGCCCTGTTGAGCGCATGGGCCGTCGACGGACGCGCCCGCGCGCGCTGTTGGGCCCCGGCACGCGCGAAGAAGCCCCCGCCGGCCGGGGCCGACGGGGGCGTCGCGGTGTTCTCGGTGCTCGCGGTGGGATCAGTGGATGGTGGGCGCGAAGATCTTGATGTCGGTGTCCCAGATGAACTCGTTGTCCGAGATCTTCTTGGTGTTCTTCTTGGTGAAGCTCTTGCTGAAGCTCTTGCCGATGTAACGGTCGTAGTGGCCGTCGTCGCCGCCGCCGTTGTTGCCGGCGTGGGCGGCCCCGGCGAGGCCGAGGACTCCGACGGCGGCCAGCGAGAGCGCGGCCATGGCAGTGCGCATGCGCATGGGACCTCCTGGAAAGGCGAGGGGGGATGCCCGGGGAGCGGGTCCGGCGGGCTTGATCAAATGCTTGCCGCCGCGGTGACCGGGCGCATCCGACACGCCCAACGGCTCAGCGCCACCACCCGGTAGCCGGTGCGGCATTCCCCCATTGGCCCCCACCGCTCGGGCAGCGGCGCCACGGGGGACGAGCCGGGACATGACGAAGGCCCGACCGCTTCGCGCGAGTCGGGCCTTGGTCGTCTGGGGTGAGCGACGGGACTTGAACCCGCGGCCACCTGGACCACAACCAGGTGCTCTACCAACTGAGCTACGCCCACCATGACCGGTCGTGCGGAGTGCCGCGAAGCCTCCCGCACCAGCCGGTTTATGAGTGTACAGGGTCGCCGGAGGTGCCAGCACCCAGATAGCTCAGGGCACGACGTGCTGGGCCGCGATGCGCTTGGCGGCCTCGGAGTCGGGGCCCGGCTGGGGCACGAAGATGGCCTCGCGGTAGTAGCGCAGCTCGGCGATGGACTCCTTGATGTCCGCCAGCGCGCGATGGTTCCCGCTCTTCTCCGGGCTGTTGAAGTAGGCCCGTGGGTACCAGCGGCGGGCCAGCTCCTTCACCGAGGAGACATCGATCACACGGTAGTGGAGGTGGGATTCCAGGCGCGGCATGTCCCGGGCGAGGAAGCCGCGGTCGGTGCCGATCGAGTTCCCGCAGAGGGGGGTCTTGCCGGCCTCCGGCGCGTGCTCGCGGACGTAGTCCAGGACCCGCCGCTCGGCGTCCTCCAGGGTGGTGCCGCCGTCCAGCTCCTCGAGCAGCCCAGAGGCGGTGTGCATGGTCCGCACCACCTCCGGCATGGACTCCAGGGCGGCCGCGGGGGGGCGGATCACGATGTCCACCCCCTCGCCGAGCACGTTCAGCTCGGAGTCGGTCACCAGCGCGGCCACCTCGATGAGCGCGTCGTCGGCCAGCGACAGCCCGGTCATCTCGCAGTCGATCCACACCATGCGGTCGTTCATGCGAACAACCTTACGTCGCTCAGCGCGACTGTCCCGCGCACGTCACTCACGGAGCGGGACGGCCGCGCTGGCCCGGGAGGCGGGGCGAGAAGCCGTCGCTGACGGGCTTGCCGCGCTCCGGGGAGGCGTCCTGCTGCCGGGCCCGGTAGGCGGCCCGGTAGGCCGCCGGGGAGGCGCCGAGCTGCCGCCGGAAGTGGCCGCGCAGCGCCACCGGGGAACGGAACCCGCAGCGGCCCGCCACCTCGTCCACCGAGTAGTCCGAGACCTCCAGGAGCCGCTGCGCCTGGAGAACACGCTGGGTGATCAGCCACTGAAGGGGAGCGCTCCCAGTCAGGGCCCGGAAACGCCGGTCGAACGTCCGGCGGCTCATATAGGCACGGGCGGCCAGCGTCTCCACGTCGAACTGCTCGTGCAGGTGCTCCAGCGCCCAGGCCACGACCTCGGCCAGCGGGTCGGCCCCGATGTCCTCCGGTAAAGAGCGGTCCAGGTGCCGGTGCGGCCCCACCTCGGCGCCGCTGCCCCGGCGGGGCGGCAGCACCAGGCGGCGGGCCAGGGCGGCGGCGGCCTCCGGTCCGTGGTCCTGGCGGACGATGTGCAGGCACAGGTCGATCCCGGCGGCGGTGCCCGCCGAGGTCAGGATGTCGCCGTCGTCCACGAAGAGCTCCCGCGGGTCCACATGGACCGAGGGATAGCGCTTCGCCAGCGTCGGCGCGTACATCCAGTGCGTGGTCGCCGGCCGCCCGTCGAGCAGCCCGGCCGCGCCCAGGGCGAACGCCCCGGTGCACAGGCCGACGATCCGGGCGCCCTCGCTGTGCGCGCGGCGCAGCGCGGCCAGCGCCGCGGCCGGCGGCGGCCCGGTGATGGACCGCCAGGCGGGGACGATGACGGTGCCGGCCCGGGCCACGGCACCCAGGCCGTAGGGGGCGCGCAGCTCCAGACCGCCGGTGGTGCGCAGCGGTCCCTCCTCGCCCGCGCAGGCGAGGAGCCGGTAGCGCGGCACCCCGGCATCCTGGCGGTCGACCCCGAAGACGGACAGCGGGATGGAGCTTTCGAACATGGGACTGCCGCTGAACAGCAGCACCGCGACGACTTCGCGGCGGCGTCGGGCAGCCAGCTTGACGGCGGGCTCGGGGCCGTGCGTTGGGTCCTGGCTCATGCTCCTCAGTTCCCTCGGTCGTCGCATCCTCTCGGTCCTGCACGTTTCCCCCGACGTGATTGCCAAGATCGAATCTACTGTGTCGGATGAGGTCGGCGGGACAAGTTCATCACTCGGCGCTATATCGACATGACAACGTGGCGCGAAGCATTCGATCAGGAAGCGTTACACGTGGGAGCAGTTGGGGGAAGTGCGCCTCACCTCACGCCTCGTCGCCGGAGGTGCGATGCGCTGGGGCGCGGCTCTTCTCCCCGGTATACAGGAGGTGTTGGCGGGGCGTGTGGGCAACGTGGTTTCACTGTGGTGAAGTTGGCTGAAAATAAGAGCTGCCAGCACGACAGTCCGACCGCGCGCCGGGCGTACGCCGGGGGCACTCGACCGTTCCAAGTGCTGTAGTCCCTTTGGCACGGACAGCGAACAGGCGCTGCTTGTCGGCCATGGCAGGGGCGTCAAGAAGGAAACCTCGGGACCCCGCGCGCCCCGTCACGCTCCGAGAGCATCCGTATCCCCGCGTGTCCGAAAGCATTGCGCGGCCCGGAGCGGGTAGGGCATGCTGCACGGTCACGGCGTCACGTCCGGTTTCAGGGGTTGTACACAACGCCTCTGGGAACTGGCCACATGACGCCGTACCCTGGAGGTGGAACCAGTGGAAGCGCAAGGAATCTCCTCGCCTTCTCCTCGTACCACCCCCATCACCGACACGCTCACGAGGTTTCCTCCCTGACCCACCGCTGAGGTCCCGATGGCTGGATACGAGTTCCCCGAACCAGCGGATCGCAGGCGAGTCGTCGATCCGTCGGACATCCCCGAGCCGGTGGACGACGCGGGTGCGACACATGACCCGGCCTTCCAGCACGGCGTGGTCGTCGGTTTCGACGGCTCCATGTCGAGCGAACGCGCCCTGGCGTACGCCGTGGGTATGGCCCGGCGGTCCGGCTCCGGGCTGATCATCGTTCATGTGGCCAACCGACTGCCGACCACCGTCTGGGCCGGCTGCGAGCCCCCCGCCCTGGTCGACGTCCCCGATCACCGCACCGAGGTGCTGGGGCTGGAGCTGGCCTGCGCCGAGCACCTGTCCGACGTGCCCTGGGTGCTGCTCGAACGCGGCGGCGACATCTGCCACGAACTGGAAGAGGTCGGCCGGGAGTACGAGGCCGACGCGATCGTCGTGGGCACCACGCACGGCTTCCTGAGCCGGGTCTTCGGCTCGGTCTCCGGCCGCCTGGCCCGCCGCGCCCGGCGCCCCGTCGTCGTCATTCCCTGACCCCCGGCGCTCCGGCCACCGGTTCGCCGCGGCCCCGGCACGTCCCGGGCGGCGGCGCGCACCGAGCATTCACCAAATTCGTCGCCCGCCGATGGTGGATTGTGCGTTTGTGATGGGCATAAAGGGGACATCGGCTGTGCTTGGGCCGCCGGACGGGAGGTGACGGACCCGACGGCGGCTTCTCCCCGCCGGCGTAATGGGCGACGCCGGCGCATATGGCGGCCCCCGGGTGTGCGTATGGTGGCACGCACTCCCCCGGGGGCCGCCGTGCGCCCGGCGGGGCGCGGAAGGGCCCTCAGCCCGCCCTCACTCCACGGTCACGGACTTCGCGAGGTTCCGCGGCTTGTCGATGTCCCGGCCCAGGGCCAGGGCCGTGTGGTACGCGAGGAGTTGGAGCGGAATGCCCATGAGCACCGGGTCCAGCTCGGGCTCGTTGCGGGGCACCACGATGGTGTCGTCCGCCTTCGGCTGCTCCTCGTGGGCCACGGCCAGGATCCGCCCGCTGCGGGCCTTGATCTCCTCCAGCGTGGCGCGGTTCTTCTCCAGCAGCTCGTCCGTCGGCACGATCGCCACCGTGGGCACCGCGGGCTCGATCAGCGCCAGCGGGCCGTGCTTGAGCTCGGAGGCCGGGTACGCCTCGGCGTGGATGTAGGAGACCTCCTTGAGCTTGAGCGACGCCTCCTTGGCGACCGGGAAGCCGCGCACCCGGCCGACGAACATCATGCTCTTGGCGTCGGCGAAGTCGGCCGCCAGCTTGGCGATCCGGTCCTCGTCGCGCAGGATCTCGCCGATCTGCTCGGGCAGCTTCCGCAGCCCCTCGATGATCCGCTTGCCGTCGGCCACCGACAGGTCGCGGATGCGGCCCAGGTGCAGGGCCAGCAGCGCGAAGGCCACGGCGGTGTTGGTGAAGCACTTGGTGGACACCACGCAGACCTCGGGCCCGGCGTGCACGTAGACGCCGCCGTCCGTCTCGCGCGCGATGGCCGAGCCGACGACGTTCACCACGCCGAGGACCATCGCGCCCTTGCGCTTGAGCTCCTGCACGGCGGCCAGGGTGTCGTAGGTCTCGCCGGACTGGCTGGTCGCGATGTACAGCGTGTCGGGGTCCACCACGGCGTTGCGGTAACGGAACTCGCTCGCCGGCTCGGCGTCGGCCGGGATGCGGGCCAGCTCCTCGATCAACTGGGCGCCGATCAGGCCCGCGTGGTACGCCGAGCCGCAGCCGAGGATCTTCACCCGGCGCACACCGCGCGCGGCGCGGGCGTCCAGGTTGAGCCCGCCGAGCCGGACGGTGGCGAACCGGTCGTCGATCCGGCCGCGCAGCACCCGGTCCACGGCGTCGGGCTGCTCGGCGATCTCCTTGTGCATGTACGTGTCGTGGCCGCCCATGTCGTAGCTCTCGGCCTCCCACTCGACGGTGGTGGGCGAGGCGGCGGTGCGGCTGCCGTCGGTGGTGTACGTGCGGTAGTCGTCGGCCTTGATGGTGGCCATCTCGCCGTCGTCCAGCGTGATCACCTGACGGGTGTGGCTGATCAGCGCGGCGACGTCGGAGGCGACGAACATCTCCTTCTCGCCGATGCCCAGCACGACCGGCGAGCCGTTGCGCGCCACGACGATGCGGTCGGGGAAGTCGGCGTGCAGCACGGCGATGCCGTAGGTGCCCTCGATGTACCGCAGCGCCTCGCGGACCTTCTCCTCCAGCGTCTCGGCCTGGGCGCGGGCGATGAGGTGGGCGAGCACCTCGGTGTCGGTCTCGGAGACCAGCTCGACGCCGTCGGCGGCCAGCTTGGCGCGCAGGTCGCCGGAGTTGTCGATGATCCCGTTGTGGACGACGGCGACCCGGCCCTGGGTGTCGAGGTGCGGGTGGGCGTTGGTGTCGTTGGGCGCGCCGTGCGTGGCCCAGCGGGTGTGCGCGATACCGCAGGTGCCGGCGAAACGGGCGGGTACCTTGTCCTCCAGCTCGCGGACGCGACCGGCGTTCTTGACCGTCTTCAGGCCGCCGCCCCGACCGCTGCTGTGGATGGCGATGCCGGCGGAGTCATAGCCCCGGTACTCCAGCCGCTGAAGGCCCTCCAGCAGGAGGGGGGCCACATCCCGTTTGCCGATATATCCCACGATTCCGCACATAGACGTTCCTCCTGCTGGTCGTTCGCCTGCTGTCTGGGCCGGGCGCGTCAGCCGTATACGATTCGCCGGAGCTGCCGCAGGGACAGCTCGGGTGGCGCCACCACACGGTGCGGCAGCTCGTCCGCGATCCGTTCGAAGATCGCCTCGTTCGTCAGCCCACGGGTGCGCAGCTCCCGGTGCCGCCGGCGGACGAACTCCTCGGCCGTCTCGCCGAAGTACGCCACGACGTCGAGGATCACCCGCGCCGCCTCGCCCCGCGCGAGGGGCGTGCTGCGCACCAGGTGGTCCACAAGATCGTCATGAGGGGTACGGCGTTCCGGCACCCCTCGATACTGGGGAACCGGGCTGTTTTTCGCAACAATCCTGCCCGATATCGGGCACGGGCGTGTCGTTCCACGTCCGAACGTGAGCTAGAGGCGGTCGATCATGGCCTTTTTCGCGGCGCTGAACTCCTCGTCCGTGAGTACGCCGCCGCGGTGCAGCTCGCCCAGCTCGCGCAGCCGGCGCAGAATCGTGTCGTGGTCGGGCGCCGCGGCCAGTGCCGCCGGTTCGGCGGGCGCCGGGAGGGCCGGCGCCTCGCGGGCCGCCAGCGGGTGCGGCAGCCGGGCGGTGACGGCCGCGGCCAGCAGCGCCGACTCGGCCGTCTCCCGGGCAGCGCGCCAGCCCCACAGCACCACGCAGTTGGGGTCGTGCGCCGGCTTGACGGGGGCGTGCGGGGCCTTGGGCACCAGGCGCAGACAGCCGCTCTCCAGGCGCGGCGGGGACCACGTCACCGCCGCCAGGTCGGCCAGCGCCAGCGCCCGGGGCCCACCGGACTTCTTGCTCTCCTCCGCCGCCCAGCCCCAGGCGATGCGGACCTCCTCGCCGTCGAAGACCATCTCGCCGTCCGAGGCGTGCAGCGTCAGCGGCACGGTCGGCCCGGGCAGCAGATAACGGTCGGCGGGGGTGTCCGGGACCTGCTCGATGACCAGCGCGTCGCGCACGGCGTCGGCCAGGTACTCGGCGACGCCGGCCCGGTCCTTCTCCACCTCCAGCAGATACGGATCGGCCGCGTCCCGCAGCCCGCCGCCCGTCGCCTGGGTGAGCGGGTCCACGCCGCCGCGCAGCCGCAGCCGCAGCCGGCCGCCCTTCCGGCCGGCCTCGTAGGACACTCCGGCCATGGCCTCCAGCGGCACCGTCACCTCGCCGAGCGCGGTGCGCAGCGCGTGCACGCCGCGGCCGTGTCCGGGCACGATGCGCAGGACATCGCCGTCGAATATCCATGTGCCGGTCGGCTGTGTGATCTCCGCCATGGGCCCCATGCTCCGATTGTGGCAGGCCGCGCCGCCGGCCGGCGCGGCACAACGGGGGCCCGCCGCCCGGGAGATGGGGCCGCGGGCCGCCCTCCCGGGCATCGCCGGTCCCGCTACGCCCCGTCCGTGACGCCGAGTTCGCGGGCGATCAGCATGCGCTGCACCTCGCTCGTGCCCTCGCCGATCTCCAGGATCTTGGCGTCGCGCCACATGCGGGCCACCGGGTACTCGTTCATGAAGCCGTACCCGCCGTGGATCTGGGTGGCCTCGCGGGCGTTCGTGACGGCCACGTCCGAGGAGTGCAGCTTGGCGATCGCCGCCTCCTTCTTGAACGGCTCGCCCGCCAGCAGCCGGGACGCGGCGTCGCGCCACGCCACCCGGGCGGTGTGGGCGCGCGCCTCCATGTCGGCCAGCTTGAACTGGATGGCCTGGTTGGCGCCGATCGGGCGGCCGAACGCGACGCGGGTGCGCGCGTAGGCGAGCGACTCGTCCACGCAGCCCTGCGCCAGGCCGGTGGCCAGGGCGGAGATGGCGATCCGGCCCTCGTCGAGGATCCGCAGGAACTGGGCGTAGCCGCGGCCCTCCTCGCCCAGCAGGTTCGCCGCGGGAACGCGGACGTCGGCGAACGACAGCTCGCGGGTGTCGGACGCGTTCCAGCCGACCTTGGAGTACGCGGGGGCCACGGTCAGGCCGGGGGTGCCGGACGGGACGATGATCGCGGAGATCGACGGCCGCCCGTCGGGCTTGCGCCCGGTGACGGCCGTGACGGTGATCAGGCCGGTGATGTCGGTGCCGGAGTTGGTGATGAAGCTCTTGGTCCCGTTGATCACCCAGGAGTCGCCGTCGCGGACCGCCGTGGTGCGCGTCCCGCCCGCGTCGGAGCCGAAGCCGGGCTCGGTGAGGCCGAACGCGCCCAGGATCTCGCCGGCGCACAGGCGCGGCAGCCACTGCCGTTTCTGCTCCTCGGTGCCGAAGCGGTGGATGGGCATGGCGCCCAGGGAGACGCCCGCCTCCAGGGTGATGGCGACGGAGGAGTCGACGCGGGCCAGCTCCTCCAGGGCGAGGCACAGCGCGAGATAGTCGCCGCCCATCCCGCCGTACTCCTCCGGGAAGGGCAGGCCGAACAGGCCCATCCTGCCCATCTCGCGGATGATCTCGTAGGGGAACTCGTGGTTCTCGTAGAACTCCCCGATCTTGGGGGCCACCACGTCGTGGGCGAACGCCTCGACGGTGCGGCGCAGATCCTCGTGCTCGGTGGGCAGACGGTGGTCCAGGGGCATCGTCAGGACTCCTTGTGGGAGAGCGCGCGAACGGTGCGGGACGGGCTGGGCCGGCCGAGGTGGCCGGCGAGCCAGAGGCTCGTGTCGGTGAGCCGGTCGAGGTCGACCCCGGTCTCGATGCCAAGGCCGCGCAGCATCCAGAGCAGGTCCTCGGTGGCCAGGTTCCCGGTGGCGGTGCGGGCGAACGGGCAGCCGCCCAGCCCGCCCGCGGAGGCGTCGACGGTGGTGACGCCGTGCCGGAGCGCCGTCAGGGTGTTCGCCAGCGCCTGGCCGTATGTGTCGTGGAAGTGGACGGCGAGGCGGTCGGCCGGGATATCCGCCTCGTTGAGCGCGGTCAGCAGCTCGGTGACCTGGCCGGGGGTGGCGACGCCGATCGTGTCGCCCAGGCTCAGCTCGGCGCAGCCGAGGTCGAACAGGCGGCGGGCGACGCGGACGACCTGCGCGACCGGTACCGCGCCCTCCCAGGGGTCGCCGAAGCACATCGAGAGATAGCCGCGAACGGGGACCTCGGCGTCGATCGCGCGCGCCACCACAGGGGTGAACATGACGAGGGATTCGTCAATGGAGCGATTCAAGTTCGCATGGGAGAACGACTCGGTGGCGCTGGCGAAGACCGCCACCTCGCGAGCGCCGTGTGCCAGCGCGCGGTCCAGGCCGCGTTCGTTGGGGACCAGCACCGGCAGCCGGACCCCGTTCAGGTCCCGCAGCAGGGGGAACAGCTCCTCGGCGTCGGCCAGTTGGGGCACCCACCGGGGGTGGACGAAGCTGGTGGCCTCGATGGTGGTCAGCCCGGCGGCGGCCAGCCGGTGGATGAACTCGGACTTGACCGCGACGGGTACGACCGTTTTCTCGTTCTGGAGGCCGTCGCGGGGGCCGACCTCGTGGATGCGGACCCGGGCGGGCAGGGTGGGGTCGGTCATCACGGCTCCTTGGGGGTGACCACGGCGAGGACTTGATCGAGGGCGACCGTGCTGCCGGCCGTCACGTCCAGTTCGGCGACGGTGCCGTCGTGCGGGGCGGCGATGACGTGCTCCATCTTCATCGCCTCCACCACCAGCAGGCTCTGGCCGGCCGTCACCACGTCCCCCACGGCCGCCTTGACGACGGTCACGGTGCCGGGCATCGGCGCGGTCAGCGCGTCGGCGCCGGCCGCTCCCCCACCGCCCGCGGCGGCCACCGGGTCGTAACCGTGCACGTGCCAGGCGTCGCCGTCCCGGCCCAGCCAGTGGCCGCCGGCCTCGGCGGCGTGCGCGAACGCGTGGCGCGCGCCGGCGTACTCCACGCGCACGGTGCCGCCCGCCGGGTCGGCCCCGCCCAGCAGCCGCGCCGGCACCGGCTCACCGGCCTCGCCGACGCACGCCTCGCCGGGCCGTACCCGGACCGTCACCGGCTCCCGGCCCGGCACCCGCAGCCGGTGCACCGTCCAGGCGGGCTCGCCGCCCAGCCGCCAGCCGGAGGGCACGTCGAACGGGTCGACCCAGCCGCTCGCGTCCGGCACCGGGTCGAGGGCGGCCTGCCGCAGCAGCGCCGCCGCGGCGTACACCTCCTCGGGCACGGCGTCGGGCAGCAGGCCGGCGGCCACGCCGTCGACCAGGCCGGTGTCCAGCGCGCCGGAGACGACGGCGGGATGGGCCAGCAGGCGGCGCAGGAAGCCGGTGTTGGTGTCCACGCCGAGAACGGTGGTCCGGGCCAGCGCGGCGCGCAGGCGGCGCAGCGCGGTGGACCGGTCGGGGCCGTGCGCGACGACCTTGGCCAGCATCGGGTCGTACGCGGTGCCGACCTCGGTGCCCTCCGCCAGCCCGGAGTCCACCCGGATCCCCTCGCCGGACGGCTCGCGCAGCAGGTGAACGGTGCCGGCCGAGGGCAGGAAGTCCACCCGGCCGTCCGCCCCGGCCCGCGCCGTCTCGGCGCAGATCCGGGCCTCGACCGCGTGCCCGGTGACGGACACGGCGTCCTGCCCGAACGGCAGCGGCTCACCCGCCGCGATCCGCACCTGCCACTCCACGAGGTCCAGCCCCGTGATCAACTCGGTGACCGGATGCTCGACTTGAAGGCGGGTGTTCATCTCCATGAACCAGTGGGTGCCCGGGTCCTCGCCGGGCACGATGAACTCCACCGTTCCCGCGCCCCGGTAGCCGCAGGACCGGGCGGCGCGCACGGCGGCCTCGCCCATCGCCGCGCGGGCGGCCGGGTCGAGCAGCGGGCTGGGCGCCTCCTCGACGATCTTCTGGTGGCGGCGCTGGAGCGAGCACTCGCGCTCCCCCAAGTGCAGAACGGTGCCGTGGCCGTCCGCCAGCACCTGGATCTCGATGTGCCGGGGCCGGTCGATCCACCGCTCCACCAGCAGCGTGTCGTCGCCGAACGCGGAGCGCGCGGCCCGCCGCGCGGCGGCGATCTCCTCCTCCAGTTGCGCGGCGTCGCGCACCAGCCGCATGCCCTTGCCGCCGCCGCCCGCCGAGGGCTTGAGCAGCACGGGCACGCCCAGGGCGCGTGCCGCCTCGGCCAGGCCGTCGCCGTGTGCCCCAGGCACCACGGGAACGCCCGCGGCGGCCACCGTCTCCTTGGCGCGGATCTTGTCGCCCATCGTCTCGATCGCCGCGGCGGGCGGGCCGATGAACGCCAGGCCCGCGTCGGTGACGGCGCGGGCGAACGCGGCGTTCTCCGCCAGGAACCCATAGCCGGGGTGCACGGCCTGCGCGCCCGCGCGCGCGGCGGCGGCGAGCAACCGTTCGATGGACAGATAGCTCTCGGTGGCCGGCGCCGGGCCGATCCGCACCGCCCGGTCGGCCTCCCGCACATGCCGGGCGCCGACGTCCGCGTCGCTGTAGACGGCGACGGAGGCGACGCCCAGCCGGCGCAGCGTGCGGATCACGCGGACGGCGATCTCGCCCCGGTTGGCCACGAGCACGGTCTCGAACACGGCGGTGAACCCCCTTACATCCGGAAGACGCCATGGGCGGGCTCGGGCAGCGGCGCGTTGGCACAGGCCGTCAGGGCCAGCCCGAGCACGGTGCGGGTCGCCAGCGGGTCGATCACGCCGTCGTCCCACAGCCGCGCGGTGGCGTAGTACGCGTTCCCCTGGGTCTCGTACTGCTCGCGGACCGGCGCCTTGAACGCCTCCTCGTCCTCCGCGCTCCAGTCCCCGCCGAGCTGGTCGCGCTTGACGGTGGCCAGCACGGCGGCGGCCTGCTCGCCGCCCATCACGGAGATCTTGGCGTTCGGCCACATCCACAGGAAACGGGGCGAGTACGCCCGGCCGCACATCGAGTAGTTCCCCGCGCCGTAGGAGCCGCCGATGACCACGGTCAGCTTGGGCACCCGCGCGCAGGCCACGGCGGTCACCATCTTGGCGCCGTGCTTGGCGATGCCTCCCGCCTCGTAGGCGCGGCCGACCATGAATCCGGAGACGTTCTGGAGGAAGAGCAGCGGGATCCCGCGCTGGTCGCACAGCTCGATGAAGTGCGCGCCCTTCTGGGCGGATTCGGAGAAGAGGATGCCGTTGTTGGCCACGATGCCGACCGGATGGCCCTGGATATGGGCGAAACCGGTCACCAGGGTGGTCCCGAACGCGGACTTGAACTCCTGGAATCGCGAACCGTCCACCAGCCGCGCGATCACCTCGCGCACGTCGTACGCGGTCCGCGAGTCCACCGGCACCACGCCGTACAGCCCCGCCGGGTCCACGGCCGGCTCCTCGGCCGCCCGCACCGGCCAGGGCAGCGGGCCGCGTTCGGGCAGGGTGTCGACGATGGTGCGGACGATGCGCAGCGCGTGTGTGTCGTCCTCGGCGAGATGGTCGGTGACGCCGGACACCCGGGAGTGCACCTCGCCGCCGCCCAGCTCCTCCGCCGTGACGACCTCGCCGGTGGCGGCCTTCACCAGCGGTGGCCCGCCGAGGAAGATCGTGCCCTGGCCGCGCACGATGACGGCCTCGTCGCTCATGGCGGGCACATAGGCGCCGCCGGCGGTGCAGGAGCCGAGGACGGCGGCGATCTGGGGGATGCGGGCGGCGGACATCCGGGCCTGGTTGTAGAAGATCCGCCCGAAGTGGTCGCGGTCGGGGAAGACCTCGTCCTGCATCGGCAGGAACGCGCCGCCGGAGTCCACCAGGTAGACGCAGGGCAGCCGGTTCTCCAGGGCGATCTCCTGGGCGCGCAGGTGCTTCTTGACGGTCATCGGGTAGTAGGTGCCGCCCTTGACCGTCGCGTCGTTCGCCACGACGACCGTCTCGCGCCCGCTGACCCGGCCGATCCCGGCGATCACCCCGGCCGCCGGCGCCTGCCCGTCGTACATCCCGTCGGCGGCCAGCGGCGCCAGCTCCAGGAACGGCGAGCCGGGGTCCAGCAGCGCGTCCACCCGGTCCCGGGGCAGCAGCTTGCCGCGCGCGAGGTGCCGGGCCCGGGCGCGCTCGCCGCCGCCGAGTCGAGCGGCGGCCAACTTCTCCCGCAGCCGGGCGGCCAGCTCCCGGTGGGCGGCCTCGTTGGCCCGGTAGGTGTCGGACGTCGGATCGGCGGTGCTGGTCAGCGTCGGTGCCTGCCGCATGCGGCCAGGTTAACGCTCGCTAACAGCTCGTGTCTACAATGGGTTCCCATGACCACGCACGCCACTCCCCGCCGGGAGCAGATCCTCCGGGAGGCCTCCCGGCTCTTCGCCGAACGAGGCTTCCACGGCGTCGGCGTCGACGAGATAGGCGCGGCCGTCGGCATCAGCGGCCCGGCGCTCTACCGCCATTTCGCCGGCAAGGACGCGATGCTCACCGAGCTGCTGGTGGGGATCAGCAGCCGGCTGCGGGACGGCGGCCGCCGCCGGGTGGCCGAGGCCGCGGAGGCCGGCCTGCCGCCCGAGGCCGCGCTCGACTCGCTCATCGGCGGGCACATCGACTTCGCGCTGGACGACCGGGCGCTGATCACATTGCACGACCGCGAGCTGGACCGGCTGCCGGAGGCGGACCGCAAGCAGGTCCGGCAGTTGCAGCGGCAGTACGTCGAGCTGTGGGTGGAGGTGGTGCGCCGGGTGTACCCGGAGCTGCCGGAGGCCCCGGCGCGGGCGTCCGTCCACGCGGTCTTCGGCCTGCTGAACTCGACGCCGCACCTGTCCCGCCCGAGCTCGCTGCCCGACCGCGACGAGATGGCGGCGCTCCTCCACCGTCTGGCCCGCGGCGCCCTCACCGCGGCGGCGGCCGGGGCCTGACCCCGGCCGGGCGCGCGGCGCGCGGCCTGGGTCAGGCGGTCAGCTCCTGGCGCAGCGCGTCGCGCAGGCGGGCCGCCCGCTCCGCCACCTCGGGCGGGCCGAGCTCCATCGCCCGCGTGCACCACGTCCCGCCGCCGGCCAGGTCCCCGCGCCGGGAGGCGAGCAGCGCGAGCCGCAGCGCCGCCCGGCCGTGCCCGGCCTCGGCGGCCCGGGTCCACCACAGCGCCGCCTCCGGCTCGCTGCCCTCGCGGGCCAGCAACAGCCCCAGGTTGAACGCCCCGTTGGGGCTGCCCGCCTCGGCCGCCGTCCGGTACCAGCGCGCGGCCTCCACCACGTCGCCGGCCGCCGCCGCCAGGGTGCCGAGCCGGACCTGCGCCCGCCGGTGCCCCTGCTCGGCGGCCTTGGTGTACCAGGGGTCCGCCTCCTCCGCCCGGCCGCGCCGCTCCAGCAGCACGGCGAGCCGGAACGCGCCCTCCACGCTGCCGCCCTCGGCCGCCTGGCGCAGCGGCTCCTCGGCCCGCTCCAGGTCGCCGCCGCGCAGCAGCTCCACGGCGATCTGGAGCGCCGCCTCGGCGTGCCCGGCCGCCGCGGCCTGCTCGTACCAGTGCCACGCCTGGGTGGTCTCGCCCCGGCTCGCGTGCAGGATCCCGAGGTTGAACGCCGCGTCGACGCTGCCCGCCTCGGCCGCCTTGGAGAACCACGGCTCGGCCCCGGCCGAGTCGCCGCGCTGAAGCAGCAGCACGGCCAGCGCGTTGGACGCCTCCCGGTGCCCGGCGTACGCCGCGCGCCGGTACCACTGCTCGGCCTGCGCCATGCGGCCCTGACCGGTGCACAGCAGCGCCAGGTTGAACGCGCCGTTGATGTCGCCCGCCTCCAGCGCCGCGCTGTACCAGCGCTGCGCCTCCTGGCGCTCGCCGCGCTCCGCGTGCAGGGCTCCCAGGGCGTTGGCCGCCGGGCCGTCGCCGTCCCGGGCCGCCCGCCGCCACCAGCGCTCCGCACCGGCGCCGTCGCCGGCGTCCCGCAGCAGGAAGCCCAGCGCGCTCGCCGCGCGGGCCTCGCCCGCCTCGGCGGCCTCCAGGTACCAGCGGCCGGCGTCGGTCACCTCGCCGCGCTCCTCCAGGAGCGCGCCGAGCCGCAGCGCCGCGCGCCGGTGCCCCCGGGCCGCCGCCTGGCGGAACCAGGGCTCCGCCTCGTCGCCGTCGCGCTGGGCGAGCAGGCAGGCGTAGCGGTACGCGCCCTCGCGGTGGCCGCCCTCGGCCGCGGCCCGGAACCACTCCTCGGCGTCCGGCGCGCCCCGATGGTCCAGCAGATCGGCCAGGGCGTAGGCGCCCGAGGCGTGGCCGTACTCGGCGGCCTGCCGCAGCCAGTACTCCGCGGCGGCCTCGTCCCCGCGCTCGCGGTGATGCCGGCCCAGTGCGTGGGCGGCGGGGGCGGAGCCGGCGACGGCGGCGATGCGCCACCACTCCGCGGCCTCCTGGCCACGGCCCGACTGATGCAGGAGCACGCCGAGATTGTTCGCGGCGGACCGCTCACCGTCCGCGGCGGCGACACGCAACGGTGCCTCGGCGCGGTCCAGGTCACCCAGGCGCAACAGCCGCGCGCCCTCCTGCGCGGCCGCACGGCTGCTCCCGAACCTCGCCTTGTCCCCCATAAGGTCCATAGTCGCACCACCTGAAACCTGCGTACACCTGGTATACCGCAGCCAGTGAAGTCACTTCAGCGGTTTGTCGACTTCCCGATATGGATACACCCAAACACCTTTCGGGGCAGGGAGTTGTCCAGAATCCGACACGCAGTATGCCGTTCTCCCGATCGCCGCAGGTCAGCGCGCGGCGGCGGCAATCGCCGAACAAACGCGCAGGGTTGACGATTCGTGAGGCCCGTGACGGCCTCTCGGGAGAACGGCGGAGGGCCCGCGGTCACAGGACTCGCGGACCCTCCGTCAGGCCCTACTCGGTGCCTCCTTCGGCGCCTCCGTCGCCTCCGGTGTCACCGCCCCCCTCCTGGTCAGGAGGGGTTTCCTCGTTCTCGTTGCGGCCGTTCTCCGCGTCCTCGAGGCGGCCGAACGCCTCCTCGAGACGCTCCTGGGCCTCCGCGTAGGCGCCCCAGTCGCCCGCCTCGAACGCCTCCTGAGCCGCGTCCCAGGCTTCCTGAGCCTCGTCCAGCGCCTCTTGGAGAGTCGGATCCTCCGTCGTCGGTGGCGGCTCCTCGCCATCGCCCGGTGGTGGCTCGTCCCCGTCGGGCTCCTCACCCGACTCGGTGACTCCGAAGACCGCGTCCAGGGCCTCGCCGAGGGTGTCCTCGAAGACGATCTCCTCGCCATAGGCGACGAGCACCCGTTGCAGCAGGGGGTACTCCTGGCCCGCGCCGAGGACGTACACCGGCTCGACGTACAACAGGCCGCCCTCCAGGGGCACCGTCAGCAGGTTCCCGTACTCGACCTCGGAGTCGCCGCGTCTCAGCAGGTTGATGCTCTCGGCGATGTCGGGATCGGAGTTGAACCGGCTCTGCACCTGCTGTGGACCCCAGACCGTCGTGGTCGACGGCAGGGTCAGCAGTCTCATCGTGCCGTAGTTCTCACTTCTGGCGTCCGCCTCGACCGCCATATAGGCGGCGAGCGTATCTCGGTTGAGCGGGGTGAACGTCGTGGTCAGCGAGAAGACCTGCTCGTCCTGGTCGGGCATCTTCATGCTGAGGTAGTACGGCGGCACGGACTGGCCCTGGTGGGTCGGGTCGTCCGGCACCTCCCAGCGCTCCGAACCGCTGTAGAACTGCGCGGGGTTGTTTACGTGGTACCGCTGGAGCAGGTCCCGCTGGACCTTGAACAGGTCCTGCGGGTAGCGCAGGTGGTCCATCAGCTCGTCGCTGATCTGGTCCCGGTCCTGCACCACGTCCGGGAACGCCGCCCGCCAGGTCTGGAGGACCGGGTCCGCCTCGTCCCAGGCGTAGAGCTGGATCTCGCCGGAGTAGGCGTCGACGGTGGCCTTCACCGAGTTCCGGATGTAGTTGACCCGGTTCTCCTGGGCGATCACCTCGCCCTGGTTCTCCGTGAGGGACGTCTCGGTGACGTCGCCCAGGGTCGTCCGCGCCGAATACGGATAGCCGCTGCTGGTCGTATAGGCGTCGACGATCCACTGGATCCTGCCGTCCACCACGGCCGGATACGGGTCGCCGTCGATCGTCAGCCAGGGGGCCACCGCCTCGACACGCTCCTTGGGCGTGCGGTTGTAGAGGATTCGCGAACCCTCGCCGATCGCCCCGGAGTAGAGGATCTGCGGCTCGCCCATCGTCAGCGCGTAGGCGGCCCGGTTGAACCAGTTGTCCAGGGCGACGCCGGCGTCGCCCTCGTAGCTGTACTCGACCTCGCCGTCCTCGCCGGCGTAGTCGATCTCCTGCTGGGGCCCGCCCACGATGGAGTACTGGGTGGTGTACTCGCCGAAGTAGATCCGCGGCTCGTACTTGCCCAGGTTCGTCAGCTCACCCCGCGGCGGCAGGTCCTGCTCGGTGAACTCCGGCTGCCCGTTCTCCTGCACGGTGGTGCCGCTGGCGGCCACCATGCCGAAGCCGTGGGTGTAGCGGAAGTGCTCGTTGATCCAGTTTCGCTCGGGGATCTCGTTGACGTTCATCTCGCGCAGACCGACGACGGTGTCCTGGTCGCCGTTCTCCGTCGGGTAGCGGTCGACGTCCAGCGTGGCCGGGAACTGGTAGTAGCCGCGGACCTGCTGGATCTGCTGGAACGCCGGGGAGACCACGCTCGGGTCGAGCAGGCGGATGCTCGCCGTCGTGTTCACCGCGTTGCGCAGGGTCTCCGGATCCGCCTCACTCGTACCGGAATAGTCCTCAATTTGCGCGTCCGCGATGTCGTACGCCGCCTTCGTGGCGTCCATGTGCTTGTCGATGTACTCGGTCTCCTTGGCCTGCTCGTTCGGCCTGACCTGGAACTGCTGCACCAGGGCGGGGTACACCCCGCCGATCAGGACCGCCGAGAGCACCATCAGGCCGAGGCCGATCACCGGGAGCTGCCAGCCGCGCCGCCACACGGCGGCGAAGAACAGCACCGCGCAGATCGCGGCGATGATCGTCAGGATGGTCTTGGCCGGCAGATAGGCGTTGGCGTCGACGTACCGCAGACCGGTCCAGCCCTCCGCGTTTCTGAAATCGCCGCTCTTGAGCGCGAGTCCATAGCGGTCCAGCCAGTACGCGACCGACTTCAGTGCCACGAAGAGACCGAGCAGCACCGACAAATGACCGGTCGCCGCCTGTGTGATGCGGCTGCCGGGCGTGGTCAGCCGTACGCCGCCGTACAGATAGTGCGTCAGCGCGGCGGCCAGCGTGGAGAGGACGACGACCGCGAACCCGAACCCGAGCAGGAACCGGTAGAACGGGTAATCGAACGCGAAGAACCCGACGTCCTTGTTGAACTGCGGATCCGTCTCGCCGAACGACGTGCCGTTCACCCATTGCAGCCAGGTGCGCCACTGGCCGGAGGCCGAACCACCCGCGATCAGGCCGATGACCAGCGCGACGGCGAGCAGCACCCACCGCTTGTAGGGCGCGATGGCCATCCGGTACCGGTCGAGGTTCTGCTGCTCCATCGACATCGCGCTCAACGGCGGGCGCAAGCGGTGCGCCAGCCAGACGTTGAACCCGACGGCCAGCGCCATCACCACACCGAAGACGGCGAACATGGTGACCCGCGTGATCAGCTCGGTGCGGTACACACTGGTGTAGCCGACGGAGCGGTACCACAGCCAGTCGGTCCAGAACCCGGCGAACATGGCGAAGAGGATGGCCAGTCCGGCCAGGATCGCCGCCGTGATCAGCAGTGACTTGGCACCTCTGGACGGGCGCCCGACGTTGAACCGCGGTCCGCCGGGACCTCTGGGGCCTCTTGGCCCGTTCGGACCATTGGGGCCACGTCCCGAGCCCCGGTCCGGCATCTGGAAAGCCAACGCGCGCACCTCAACGATTCGCAGGGTTTTCAGCCAGGCCGACCATGGAACCGGCCCACTCGACTAACTTACTCAAGCTTTACTCGGTTCCCGTTTTCGGGGGGTGAGACGGCACGATAGGCCCATGGACAACACTCCTCCCGACGAACCCGGTAACGGCCCCGCCTCGCCGGTCGCCGCCACACCTCTCGCCAGGGCGGTCCTGGAGATCGACGAATACGCCGCCGGGCTCGGCTGGGACCGGCCGGCCCAGTTGTTCGCGCTGGTGGACACGGCCCGGCTGCGGGCCGAGGAGCCGGGCCTGGCCGAGCAGCTCGACCTGACGGGCACCAGCGGCCTGACCCCCGTGGAACAGGACGAGTTGCCACCGGGGGCACCGCTCGACGAGTTCCTCGCGACGATCGCGTGGCCGGACGCGGTGGCCGGCTGTGCCCTCACCGTGGAGCGGCTCATGCTGCCGCCCTCCGCCGAGGCGGCCCTCCCGGACGGCCTGCCGGGGCCCGAGCTCGCGCGCTGGGTGGCGGAGCATCCGGAGCGTCAGGAAGTGCGCATGACGGTCGCCGTGCTGCGGGACGGCCGGCGCGAATCGGCGATCCGGCTGCGGGAGAAGGACGCCGCCACCGAGGTGCTCACCGGACCCGACCTGGTGCCCGGACTGGCCGAGGCGCTGGCGGCGACCTTCGAGGAGTGAGCGGAACGGGCCCTACTCCGCCTCGCAGCGCGGCAGATCCCCGGTGTCCCCCTCGCGGATGTCGGTGAGCGCGGCCAGGGCGTCGTCCAGCGAGCCGACCCGGACCAGGGTCAGCCCGTCGGGCACGTCCTGGGCCGCGACCGAGCAGTTGTCCTCCGGGGTCAGGAAGAACTCGGCGCCCGCTTCCCGCGCGGCGATCGTCTTCATCGTCACCCCGCCGATCGGCCCGACCGTGCCCTCCTCGTCGATCGTGCCCGTCCCGGCCACGAACGCGCCGCCAGTCAGGTCCTCCTCGGTGAGCCGGTCGACCAGCCCGAGGGCGAACATCAGCCCGGCGCTCGGGCCGCCGACGTCGGCGAGCTCGATGTCTATCTCGAACGGGAACGAGTGGGCGAGGCCGGCCTGGATCCCGACGATGGCCCGCTGGTCCTCCGGCGCCTCGGCCGTGGTGATGGTGACGTCCTCGGTGTCGGTGGGCAGCGGCTCGCCCGCGTCCAGCGCGGCCTGTGCCTCCTCGGCCGGCACGATCGTGAAGACGACGTCCTCGCCCGCCTCGTGCTCCGTCACCAGCTCGGCGACCTGCCCGGGCTCGGTGACCTCGGTGCCGTCCACGGCGACGATGGCGTCCCCGGCGTGCAGCTTGTCCTGCGCCGGGGCGTCCTCCACGACGGCCGCGACGATGGTCTGGGACCCGACCTCGAAGCCCAGCTCCTCCAGGGCGGCGACCTTGGCGCTCTCCTGCGACGCGGAGAACTCCTCGGCGTTCTGCTCCTCGACCTGGTCCGCGGACACGTCCTCCGGATACAGCGTCTCGTAGGGAACGACCGCGGCGTCGTCGGAGAGCCAGCCGTGCACGGCCTCCAGCAGGTTCATCCGGTAGTCGACGCCGGTGACGCGCACCGTCGTCATGTTGAGATGGCCCTCGGAGTCGTACGTCCGCTCCCCGTCAATGCTGAGCACGGGCTCACCGTCGTGCTCGCCCAGCGTGTTCACCGTGGGGCCCGGCGACATCTCCGCGTAGGGCACGTGGATGAGCACTCCGGCACAGAGCATCCCTATGAGCAGCAGGGTCGACGTCAGCAGCGTCGCGGTGCGGCGTGGCATGTCTTGACAGTACGTGACGGGACTGTCAGCCGTCCGCCGGGGCCCGCTCCATGGCCGCACGGAACGCCTCGTAACCACGCACACCGGCGGCGTCGCAGACCCCGCCCACGCCGGTACTCCGGCGCGTGGCCCACGCGCTCCACAGGCCGGCCACCACTGCCCCGGCGACGGGAATCAACAGCCATACGAGGACCGACATGACCTACCTCCCACCTCGGCGACGTATCACCAACGCTCTGACGTGGGAACGGGTTACGCAACCGGAGTAGTGCCCGGCCCGGGATAACGAATCGGCCGCGTCCCAACGGGCCCGAAACGGCCTACGCGCAGGCGCCGGCCACCACCCCTCACCGACTGCGCTACGCGCAGGCACCGACCCGCCCACCCGTCGCCCGGCCACCACCCCTCACCGACTGCGCTACGCGCAGGCACCGACCCATTCCTGGGTCCCGTCCGCGAACGTCTGGTGTTTCCAGATGGGGACCTCGCGCTTCAGGTCGTCGATCAGCCGCCGTGAGGCGTCGAACGCGGCGCCCCGGTGGGCGCAGGCCACCGCCACCACCACGGCCAGGTCGCCGACGACGAGGTCGCCGACGCGGTGCACGGCGGCCAGGGCGAGCACCGGGAAGTCGGCGGCGACCCGTTCGGCGACGCGGCGCAGCTCGCTCTCCGCGGTCGGGTGCGCCGAATAGGCCAATGAGGTGACGGCCGCGCCCGCGGCGTGGCCGTCGTGGTCGCGGACGGTGCCGACGAACAGGGCGGTGCCGCCCGCCGCGTCGTCGCCGACGGCGGCGAGCACCTCGGCCACCGACAGCGGGGTGTCGCGGATGGCCAACAGCCGGATCGGATCGTGTTCCGTCATGCGCCCATCCTCACATCAGCGGCGCCGCGCCCGGCGCGCGCGGCGGACCAGCGCCGCGGTGCCCACGAGCGCGACCGTCGCGCCCGCGGCGCCGAGCGTCGTCGCGGCGTCCTTGCGGCCGAGCCGGCGGCCGGCCACCGTGTGCCGCCCGGCCACCTCCGCCAGCAGCTCGGCGAGCACCTCCTCGTTGCTCCACCGCGGCCGCCAGCCCGCCTCGTACAGCTTGCTGCCGCTGACCACCCAGGGGTGCATCGTGTAGGCGAGGTCCCCGGCCGGGGACGGGGTGAGGCCCAGCCGGTGCAGCCGGGCCGCGGCACCCAGGGCCACGGTGGGCGGCAGTTCCATGCGCCGGATCCCGGACAGCTCCTCGATCTCCTCCTGTTCGAGCCAGCCGTCGCAGCCCACCGCGAGCTCGCCCTCGACCTGCTCGCGCGCGGCGAACTCCAGGGCGCTGACCAGGTCTTCGACGTGGCAGAACTGCCAGCGCGGCCGGGAGCCGGCCACCACCAGCAGCCGCGGGGACTCGAAGTAGCGGGTGAGAGCCGTGTCCGTGCCGCCGACCAGGATGGCCGGGCGCAGCACCGTGACGTTCAGGCCCGGGTGGGCGCGCGGCGCGCGGCGGGCCAGCCGCTCGATCTCCAGCAGGTCGCCGACGCAGGTGGCGTCGGCCGTGGCGCGCAGCTCGGCGTCCTCGGCGAGCGGCAGGTCGTTGTCCGGCAGGGCGCCGTAGACCATGGCCGACGTGCACAGCACGACCCGGCGCACGCCGGCGGCCGCCGCGGCGGTCAGCACGGTCTGCGCGCCGCGCACGTTGTACGCGGTGCGGGCGGCCGGGTCGGCCTCCAGGTCCAGGTCGAGGGCCAGGTGGACGACCACGTCCACGGGCCCGGCGGACTCCCGTTCGCGCCCCTCGTGCGCGGCGGCGTCACGGGCCGCGCCGGAGGTTCGCAACAAGTCGGCGATGGCCGGGTCCCGGACATCGAGCGTGTGCCACTCCGCGCCCTTGACGTCGCCGAGCCTCTCGTCGAGGGCGAGCACCCGCTTGACGTCTTCTGCGGCCAGCAGCCGCTCGGTCAGCAGTGCGCCGACCCCTGTCGCCGCGCCCGTGACCGCGATGGTCAGCGGGGCGGCCGGGCCGTTTCGCGCTGCGCGAACGGCTGGCTCCGGGGAACTCACAGGACCTCTCCAGCGGTTGTTTCGGTACGACGTGCGCAGGCCCATCCTGCCTGAGAGGTGTCTAGGCTGGGGGCACAGACCAGCGAATCACAGGCACGTTGGTTCCGTCCGACGACACAGACCCGAGGATTCCCGTGAGTGACTTTCCATTCGGATTCGGCCTCCCGGAGGAGCCGGAGGACGGCGAATCCGGCAAGAAGAGGGGCGGCGGGCAGGGACCGGCCGACAACCCGCTGGCCGCGATGTTCGGCTTCGGCGCGGGCGGCCCCGGCGGCGGGATGAACCCGCAGGACCTGGGCGCCGCGTTCCAGCAGCTCGGACAGATGCTGTCCTACGAGGGCGGCCCGGTGAACTGGGAGCTGGCGCGGAACGTGGCCCGGCAGTCCGTGGCGCACGGCGCGCCGGACGGCTCGCGGGACACCAGCGTGGGCCCGCACGACCGGGAGCGCGTGGAGGAGGCGGTCCGGCTCGCCGACCTGTGGCTGGACGGGGTCACCTCGCTGCCGTCCGGCTCGGGCACGGCGGTGGCCTGGAGCCGCGCGGAGTGGGTCGAGGCCACGCTGCCGGTGTGGCGCGAGCTGGTCGACCCGGTGGCCGAGCGCGTCGGCGCCGCCATGGGGAACGTGCTGCCCCAGGAGATGCAGGCCATGGCCGGCCCGCTGCTGGGGATGATGCGTTCGATGGGCGGGGCCATGTTCGGCACGCAGATCGGGCAGGCCGTCGGCGTGCTGGCCGGCGAGGTCGTGGGCTCCACCGACATCGGGCTGCCGCTCGGCCCGGCCGGCAAGGCCGCGCTGCTCCCGCAGAACGTGACCGCGTTCGGCGAGGGGCTGGGCGTCGCGCAGGACGAGGTCCGGCTGTATCTGGCGCTGCGCGAGGCGGCCCACCAGCGGCTCTTCGCGCATGTGCCGTGGCTGCGCTCGCACCTGTTCGGCGCGGTCGACGGCTATGCGCGGGGCATCCAGGTGGACACCGCGAAGCTGGAGGACCTGGTCGGACAGCTCGACCCGACGCGGCCCGAGGAGTTGCAGGAGAAGCTTCAACAGGGGCTGTTCCAGCCAGAGGACACGCCGCAGCAGAAGGCGGCGCTGGCCCGGCTGGAGACGGCGCTGGCGCTGGTGGAGGGCTGGGTGGACGCGGTGGTGCACGCCGCGGCCGAGCCGCATCTGCCATCGGCGGGCGCGCTGCGGGAGACGCTGCGGCGGCGGCGCGCCTCGGGCGGTCCGGCGGAGCAGACGTTCGCCACGCTGATCGGGCTCGAACTGCGGCCGCGGCGGCTGCGGGACGCGGCGCGGCTGTGGGCGTCGCTGACGGACGCCCGGGGCACGCAGGCGCGCGACGCGCTGTGGGCGCACCCGGACATGCTGCCGACGGCGGAGGACTTGGACGACCCGGACGGCTTCGTGCACCGCGAGCAGCCCGACTTCTCCGAGCTGGACCGGATACTGGGCGACGCCGCGGACGGAGACGGCCCCCGGCTCGACAAGGACGGCGGGGACGGCGGGAGCGACGCGGACCGCGAGGACGACGGGGGCAAGGGCGACGGGGCGTGACCCTGCATGAGGACGCCTCCCGGGTACTGCGTGCCTGGGCCGCGCCGGACGCCGAGCAGGACAAGCTGCGGGAGGCGTACGCCGCGCACCTGGCGGCCCACCCGGACGGCATGTGGAAGGCGTGCGCGGCCGGGCACCTCACGGCGAGCGCGCTGGTGGTGGACCCGGCCCGGGAGCGGGTGCTGCTGACCCTGCACGGCAAGCTGCGGATGTGGCTCCAGACCGGCGGCCACTGCGAGCCGGGCGACGCCACGCTGGCGGGCGCCGCGCTGCGCGAGGCCACCGAGGAGTCCGGGATCGAGGACCTGCGGCTGCTGCCGTGGCCCGCCGGGCTGGACCGGCACCGCACGCCGTGCGCGGTGCACCTGGACGTGCAGTACGCGGCGGTCGCACCGGCCGGGGCCCGGCCGGTGCGGAGCGAGGAGTCGCTCGACCTGCGCTGGTTCTCCTACGAGGAGGTGGCGGACGTGGCGGACGAGTCGGTGGTCCGCCTGCTGGCGCGCACCCGCGCGCTGCTGTGAGCCGCCACCGCCCGCCGCGCCCCCGGTCCGGGGGCTACCGCGGTCCCCAGGCGCCGCCCTGGTTCAGCCCCGGTCCCGCCCCCTGGCGGAACTGGAGCGGCTCCCCGTAGGACGTCTGCTGCGGCGGCAGCAGCTCGCTGGGCTGGACGACGACGTGCCCGTCACCCATGAAGTTCAGCTCCCAGCCCTCGCCGGTGCTGCCGCGCCGGCGCAGGATCCGCCTGCTGCTGGTCTGCGCCTGCATCTGCACCCGCAGCGACGTGGACCAGGCCACCACCGCGTCGGCGTCCGCGCTGCAGTACCGGTCGGGGCTGACGCGCATCACGAGGGGCCGCCCGGAGGTGGTGATCGCGACCTTGCCCTGCCCGGTGATGACCAGGTTGTAGGCGCCGACGCCGGGGATGCCGTACTGGCTCTCCACGGAGATGACGTCCCAGTGCAGATGCGCGTCGAGGGCCAGCACATAGGAGCTGTCCACGGTCAGGCCCTCGTGGTCGACGTCGAGAACGTGGACGTGCTGGGCCAGGTTCGCGAAGTAGACCGAGCCCTGGCCGTAGCAGCGCATCAGCGGCAGCACCTCACCGGCCCACTGCTGGCGGCTGTGCTGGCCCGGCGACTGGTACTCCCCGTCGAACTCGACCATCCCGTCGAAGGCGACCATGCTGCCTGCCCTGGCCACCACGTCCTCGCCGTTGCCGAGGGCGACGCGCAGCATATGGGCGCCCTGGAGGGCGAACCGCTCCTGGGACTGGGTCACGGTGTGATTGAAGATCGGACTCTGCATGGCTCACTCCCCCGTTCAGTTCTGCTGCGCGCCGCGCCGGTCGGTGCTGTCCTCGTTGGGCTGCACGATGACGAATCCCTGGCCGGAGAAGGCCAGTTGGAACGCCTCGCCGCTGCCGCGGCCGATCAGCGAGGACGCCTTGAAGCTGCGCTTGGGCTTCATCTCCAGGCCCGTGGACCAGGCCACGAGGGCGTCGGGGTCCACACAGGTCTCCCCGGCGGATCCGCAGTCCACCACGACCGGGATGCCCCGGCTGGTGACGGCGACCCAGCCGGTGCCGGAGATCCCGATGTTGAACAGCCCCTGACCGGCGAACTTCGCCATTCCCTTGACCCGCTGCACGCCCCATTCGAGGTGGGCGTCGAAGGCGAGGACGTTGGTGGCGTTCACCGAGATGTTGTCGTTCTGGAGGGGGAGGCAGACCACGTCGGCGCCGTAGTCGGCGAGGTAGAGCAGCCCGTCCCCCTGGCACTTCATCAACGGCACGCTCTCGCCGCTGAGCCGCCCGGCGATGGCCTGGCGCAGGGCGGCCGGGTTCGACTCGTACTGGATGTAGCCCTCGTAGGCGACCATCGATCCGGTCCTGGCGAACACGTCGCTGCCCGTCTGCATGACGATCCGGGCCATGGTCGGGCCGTGGTTCTCCATGCGGGCCGCGGGGGCGGCCGGGGCGAAGCCCGCAATCATCCGCTGATCCATCACGGGCTCCCGTCAGATCTCGTAGGGCTGGACAATGGCGAAGTTCCCCGGGGCGCCGCGGAACTGGAGCTGGGTGGTCTCCCCCGTGTGGCCGGGGAACGCCTGGCGGCGCAGCCGCACCTGGTTGGTCACGAGGACCTGGGCGGCGGCGGACCAGGCGATCAGCGCGTTGGCGTCGGCGAACGTCATGGGCGTGACCGGCAGGACCAGCGGCTCGCCATGGGTCTTGAGCACGAGGGTGCCGTGGCCCTGGAACTGGAGGGCGAACAGCGAGCCGCCGGGCAGGCCGTGGCCGTCGATGCGGCGCACCTCGTAGTCCAGCGACTCGTCGAAGGCGAGCACGTGCTGGGAGGCGACGCAGAGCGCGTCGCCCTGGAGCTCGACGGGGTGCAGCCGGGTGGCCTGCTCGGCGAGGTAGACCTGTCCGTTGCCGGTGCAGCGCATGAGGGAGGGCAAGCCCTGGCCGGTGGCCCAGCCCTCCGCGCGGCGCTTCAACCCGGCGCCCTTGAAGCCGAATTCGACGTTCCCCTGGTAGAGAACCATGCTGCCCTGGAGCGCCATCACCGGCTGGCCGTCGATGCCGAGGTCGGCCCGGACGAGCTGCGGGTTCTGCAGGGTCCAGCGCTGCCGCTCGGCCGCGCCGCGGAACTGGTCGAGCGTGGCGCTCAGGCCGCCCGCGGCGCCGGGCGTGGGCATGGGCTGGGTCGCGGCGGGCGGGAAGCCCTGCTGCGGCGGGACCTGCCCGAAGGGCGGTGCGGCGCCCGGGGGCACCGCGCCGGGCGGCATGGCGGTGGGGGGCGTCGCGCCGGGCGGCATCGCGTATCCGCCGCCGGGCGGGGGCACGGGCGCACCGGGTGGGGTGGCGAAGCCACCGGGGGGCGCGGGCTGCGGAACGGGCGCCGCCGGGGCGGGCGCGCCGGGGGGCGCGGCATAGCCGGTCGGCTGCGGCGCGGGGGCCTGGACGCCGAAGCCGCCGGGGGCGGGAGCCGGTGCCGGTGCCGGTGCGGGCGCCGGAGTCGGCGCGGGGGCCGGGGGCGCCGCGCCGCCGGGCGGCGGGGCGAAGCCCGGTGCGGGAGCGGGGGCGCCACCGGGCGGCGGCGCGAAGCCGGGGGCCGCCGCGGGTGCCGCGGCGGGCGGCTCCTCGTCCGCGACCTCGCCGCCGAAGTGCCGCAGCAGCGCGGCGAGTCCGCCGTCGAAGCCCTGCCCGACGGCGGCGAAGCGCCAGCCGTCCTTGCGGTAGAAGTCGCCGAGCATCACCGCCCGTTCGGTGGTGAACTCCGAGCCGTCGAACGAGTAGCGCGCGATCTCGTCACCGCCGGCGACGATCCGCAGATAGCCGGGGGAGATGCCGGACATCGTGCCGTCCCCGTCGATCGTCGCGGTGAACGCGAGCCGGCCGATCGCCGCGGGCACCCGGTCGAGGGTGATCCGGAAGGACTCGGTGTCCCCGGCCTGCGCGCCGAGCAGTTGCAGCGACTCCTCGGGCGACTTCGGCTGGTTGTAGAACACGAAGTAACGGTCGTCGGAAAGGCGTTCGGCGGCGTCAAGACCGAAGCAGCTGATGTCGAAGACCATCCCGGGCCCGGATATCTGCACGCCCACGTACAGATCGGTGCCCAGTGTCAGGTCGCTGAGCCTGGCCTTCTGGCCACGCTTGAAGTGGGTCACCATACCTAACGACCGTCCCCCATCCGATAAGACAAAAATTCGGCGGGGTCAGACTAACCTCTCGGTCCGACGCTCAGCGCGGTCGCGTCACTCGGCGCGCAGCCAGGGAACGTACGGCAGGCGCTCGGCGGCAACCACGCCCTCCAGGAAGCCGCGGGCCCGCTCGGTGCGCGGGTAGCACTCGAGCAGCTCCCAGAAATCGGGGCCGTGGCCGGGGACCAGCAAGTGGGCCAGCTCGTGCAGCAGCACGTAGTCGATGACGTACTCGGGCATCCCCTGGAGGCGGTGCGAGAGGCGGATGCTGCCCAGGGCCGGCGTGCAGGAGCCCCAGCGGGCGTTCTGATTGGTCACCCAGCGCACACTGTCAGGTCGCGCGCGGCCCTGGAGATAGCGCTCGGACAGCTCGGCCGCGCGGCGCTCGAGGGCGTCGTCGCCGAGAATCCGCCGCTCCTCCTGGGCGGCCAGCTTGTCCAGCATCACCGAGACCCAGCGCCGCTCCTCGTCCGCGGTCATCCGGGCGGGGATCAGGACGATGGTGCGGTCGCCCTCGCGATAGGCGGAGACGGTGCGCCGGCGGCGGGCGCTGCGGCGTACCTCGACGCGCTCGTGCCGCTTTCCGTCCAGCACCGCCCGGCCCGCCGGGATGCGCTGCGGCGGGCCGGCGCTGTTCAGCGGATCGGCGGGCACACCTCGACGTTACCCGGTGTGAGCCTGATATGTCCCGCCCGCCGACCGGCGAAGGTGCCGGTCGGGCGGTCAACACCCCACTGCGGCGCCCTATTTATAGGATTATCCCCGCTTCCTGTGGAAAACGTCACACGCGTCTGCTCTGTCCCGTCGCATGATGAGCGCATGCACCCGATGATCAAGCCCTCGCTCCGCCGAAGCTGGCGGGACAAGCACACCGTGCGGTACGGGGTGACGCCCGCGCACTCGGTGCTGTTCGGACCGCTGGACAGCGCCACGGAGAGTTTCCTGTCCCTGCTGGACGGCACCCGCCCGCTGCCCGCGCTGCGGGACGCGGCGGCGGCGCTCGGCCTCGGGCGGGGCGCCGCCGACCGCCTCGCCGCGCAGCTCGCCGCGGCGGGCGTGCTGGACGACGCCACGGCCGAGCGGGAGGCCGCGGCCCAGATCACCGAGCGGCTGCGCCCGGACCTGGCGTCGCTGTCGCTGCTGCGCCCCGATCCGGGCGACGGGCTGCGGCGGCTCACCGCCCGCCGCCGGGCCCGGGTGCAGGTGCGGGGCGCCGGCCGGGTCGGGGCGGCGGTCGCCACCGCCCTGGCGCAGGCCGGCGTCGGAGCGGTGGAGGTGGTGGACGGTGGCCGGGTGGAGCCGGAGGACCTGGCCCCCGGGGGACTGCGGCCCGAGCACGCCGGGCAGCGGCGGGCCGCCGCGATGGCCGGCCTGGTGCGGGCCTGCGCCCCCTGGCGCGGAAAGCCCCGGGAGGAGCCGCCGGAGGGACTGCGGCTGGTGATCTTCGCCCCGCGCGACGGGCTGACGGCCTACGCGCCGGACCCCGCTCCGGCCGAGGAGGTGCTCGCCGCCGGCATCCCGCATCTGTACGCGGGGGTGGTGGAGGCGACGGGATTCGTCGGGCCGCTGGTGCTGCCGGGCGCGACGGGCTGCGCCGGCTGCCTGCTGCGCACCCGGGCCCGGAGCGAGCCCTGCTGGCCCGTGCTGGTGGCCCAGTGGCGGAACGCGCGGCGGCCCGGTGTCCCCGCGTGCGACGGTCCCCTGGCCACCGCGGTCGCGGGTCTGACGGCCTGCGCGGCGCTCGGTTTCCTCGACGGCTCGGCGCCCCAGGGACCGGCGAGCCGCATGGAGTTGGCGCTGCCCGGGCTGTCCATGAGCAGCACGCCGGTCGAGCCGCACCCGGAATGTCCCTGTGGAGCCGCCCAGGCGACCCGGCCGCCGTAGCGCGGGTCCACAATGAACGGGTAGGAGAGCAGGAGCCGTGCATCTCACACACCTCACCGCACCAGGTGGACTCGGGGGGCGCACTGTAAGGGAGTTGGAGGGACGACATGTCTGATCTGCCCCGTAAGGCAGTGACCAGGACGGCGAAGCTCGCCACGCTGCCGCTGAGTTTCGCGGGCCGCGCCACCTGGAGTCTGGGCAAGAGAATCGGGGGGCGGTCGGCCGAGCTGGTGGGCAGCGAGCTGCAACAGCGCACCGCGGAGCAGTTGTTCTCGGTGCTCGGCGAGCTCAAGGGCGGCGCGATGAAGCTCGGCCAGGCGCTGTCCGTCTTCGAGTCGGCGCTGCCGGAGAGCGTCGCCGGGCCGTATCGCGCCGCGCTGACCAAGCTCCAGGACGCGGCGCCGCCGCTGCCCACCGCGTCGGTGCGCGCCGCGCTGGCCGAGCGGCTGGGGGACGACTGGCCGGAGCTGTTCCAGGAGTTCGACGAACGCCCCGCGGCCGCCGCCTCGATAGGGCAGGTGCACCGGGCGGTGTGGCACGACGGCCGGGAGGTCGCCGTGAAGATCCAGTACCCGGGGGCCGGTGAGGCGCTGCTGTCCGACCTGACACAGCTCGGCAGATTCGCCAGACTGCTGGGCCCGTTCATACCGGGCATGGACATCAAGCCGCTCATCGAGGAGCTGCGCGAGCGCGTGGCCGAGGAGTTGGACTACGCGCTGGAGGCCGAGGCCCAGCGGACCTACGCCCGGGAGTTCCGGGACGATCCGGGGGTGCTGGTGCCGGATGTGGTCTGCCAGCGGGATCAGGTGCTGATCACCGAGTGGCTCGGCGGGGTGCCGCTGTCGAAGGTGATCAGCGACGGCCGCCGGGAGGAGCGCGACCGGGCCGGCCAGCTCCTGGCCCGCTTCCTGTTCTCGGGCACCGCGCGGACCGGGCTGCTGCACGCCGACGCCCACCCGGGGAACTTCCGGCTGGTGCCCGTCGAGGGAGAGCCCGTGTCCGCCTGGCGGCTCGGGGTGATGGACTTCGGCGCGGTCAACCGGCTGCCCGACGGGCTGCCGCCTGTCATCGGGCAGGCGCTGCGGATGACCATCGACGGGGAGGCGGACGAGGTGTACGAGCTGCTCGCCGCCGAGGGCTTCGTCAAGCCCGACATCGAGCTGGAGCCGGAGGCCGTGCTCGACTATCTGCTGCCGATCATCGAGCCGGCCCGGGCGGCGGAGTTCGCCTTCAGCCGGGAGTGGCTGCGCGAGCAGGCCGGCCGCATAGCCGATCCCCGGTCCGCCGCCCACCAGTTGGGGCGCCAGCTCAATCTGCCGCCGTCCTACCTGCTGATACACCGGGTGACGCTCAGCACCATCGGGGTGCTGTGCCAGCTCGGCGCCCGGGTGCGGATGCACGACGAGCTGGTGGCCGGCCTGCCCGGCTTCGCGGCCACCCCGGAGGAGGACACCCGCCGCCCGGCCTGACCCCGGACAGGGGTGATGCCCCGGACATCGTCCGGGGCATCACCCCCCGGGCCCGGCCGCCGGCCGGGCCCCTCCTTCACTGCCGCTGGTCCGTCACCGCTACTGCATGACGGCCTGGGCCAGCGCCCGGCGGGCGCGGTTCGAGGCCCGCTCCGCCTTGCGCTGGAGCCGCTGCGACTTGCGCTCAAGCCGCCGCGCGTGGGCCAGTTGCCCGGCCATGCGTTGGGATTCGGCTTCCCGGGCCCGTTCCGCCATATGGGAGCGAGCGAGGGCTTCTGGGATGAGTTGCAACTTCCTGGTCCTGTTCTCTTCCTGGCTCGACCGCCGCGCGGCCGCCAGTTCGTTCGTGGTGAAGGTCATCTCGGAATTTCGTCGCGGGCCGTGCTGAGCCGGCCGACCGATGGTGCCGGGGACGCTCATGCCGGGACCGGGTTCTTCCGCGGACGGCCACGGGGGCGCTTGCGGGGAACGACGACGCCCTGGACGAACAGCTCGCCGCCCCAGACACCCCAGGGCTCACGGCGGTCCTTAGCGCCGGCCAGGCAGGCCTCGCGGAGCGGGCACGCACCGCAGAGGGACTTGGCGTACTCGACGTCCTCGGGGGTCTCCGCGAAGAAGACCTCGGGGTCGTAGGAACGGCAGGGCACGCCGTCGTCGAGCTGCTCGATCGCCTCGTCGAGCTCGTTCAGCGTGTACAGCGGGGTCACAGAAGTCTCCGGATCGGGTGGTGAGTTCAGGTCGGGTCGGGCGTACGGCGCGAGTGGCATGTCGTGTCCTCGTGTCGCTTCGGTTGTCGGTCTGCCCCGGCTGTGACCGGGGGCGGAAAACAGAAGGGCCGCGGATCCCGGTGTGGGTTCCGCGGCCCTGGAAGGTGCCGACCTGATCTCGCCGATCAGGCTGGATCACTCCAGGGATCGAGCCCGCGGAGGGCCCACATCGTGTGAAGCTGCGTCTTCTGCTGTCCAAAGATCTGGTTGCCGGCGCCGGCGACATCGGTGATGCGGTCATAGGCCCTCGTGCGAGCCACTGCCACTACCGCCGAAGCGGGCGCCATGATCGGTCGCTCATTGGCTGCCGCACGCGGTGCGACGGCAGCCGGACGTGCGGCCGCGGCACCGGAGACACCGGTGCCGGACAGGCGAACGCCACCGAGAGCGCAGATACCGGCGAACTCATGGCCGGCCAGTTTGGTGATGCTCTCCACGGGACTCGCCTCCTCTGCGGCGTCTCGGCGGGCGGGACTCTCCTGCCCAGAATGGTCACTTCAGTACAGCATGGCTTCGGGGGAAGTGGAACCTCCTCCGCGCCACGTGCAGCACGCTATGCGGATCTCTCCGGCGGGCGCAAACTATTTTTCCGGGGATTCCGAAGAAGTTTCCCGAGGGGCCGCCGGGACCGCCTCCCCGGCGCACAGAGCCAGCACGTCCGGGCCGAACTGCCGCAGCTTGTGGGCCCCCACCCCGGAGATCCGGGACAACTCGCCCTCGGTCCCCGGCACGTTCTCCGCGATGGCCATCAGCGTGACGTCGGTGAACACCGCGTACGCGGGCCTGCCCAGCTCCCGGGCCGTCTCCAGCCGCCACTCGCGCAGCCGCTCGTACAGCTCCTCGTCCATCGAGGACGGGCAGTCCTCGCAGCGCCGCAGCTTCACCTCGGCCGCCTCGGTGAGAGTGCGCCCGCACACTCGGCACTTCACCGGACCGCGCGGCTTGCGCCCGCGCGACCCAGTGCCCCGTTCGACGCCGCCGGCGCCTCCGGCCGACCGGCCGCCCCCCGCCGTCGAGCCGGGCCGCAGCCCGTCCAGGAACCGGCTGGGCCGCCGCCCCGCCCGGCCGCCCGGCGACCGGGCCAGCGCCCAGGAGAGCGACAGATGCGCCCGCGCCCGGGTCACGCCCACATACAGCAGGCGCCGCTCCTCCTCGATCTGCTCGGGCGTCTTGGCATGCGTGATCGGCAGCATCCCGTCGGTCAGCCCGACCAGGAACACCGCGTCCCACTCCAGCCCCTTGGCGGTGTGCAGCGACGCCAGCGTGACGCCCTCCACGGTCGGGGCGTGCTGCGCCGCGGCCCGCTCCAGCACCTCCGCGACGAACCCGTCCAGCGCCGCGTCCGGCCGGGCCGCCTGGAACTCCTCGGCCAGCCGCACCAGCGAGCGCAGCGACTCCCAGCGCTCCCGCACCGCGCCCGACCCGGCGGGCGGCTCCGGGGTCCACCCGGTGCCGCCGAGCACCGCGCCCACCTGCCCGGCCAGCCCGTCGGCGTCGGTCACCGCGCTGTCGTTGCCCCCCGCGCGGGCCGCGCCGCGCAGGGCGAGCACGGCCTGCCGGATCTCGGGCCGCTCGAAGAACCGCTCGGCGCCCTTGAGCTGATACGGCACACCCGCGTCGGCGAGGGCCTGCTCATAAATCTCCGACTGCGCGTTCACCCGGTAGAGCACGGCGATCTCGCTCGCCGCCAGCCCACCGCCGCCCTCCGCGACCGGCGTCAGCAGCTCCCGGATCCGCCGGGCGGTGGCCTCCGCCTCCGCCGGCTCGTCCGGGTGCTCGGTGAACACCGGCTCGGGCCCGGCCGGCCGCTGCGAGATCAGCTCCAGCCGGTGGTCCGCGGTCCGGCCGCGGGCCTGGGCGAGCAGCCCGTTCGCCAGATGGACCACCTGGGGCGTCGAGCGGTAGTCCCGGACGAGCTTGACCAGGGTGGCGTTGGGATGCCGGGTCCGGAAGTCCAGCAGGTGGTCGGGGGTGGCGCCGGTGAACGAGTAGATCGTCTGGCTGGCGTCCCCGACGACGCACAGGCTGTCCCGGTCCCCCAGCCACAGGGTCAGCAGCCGCTGCTGGAGCGGGCTGACGTCCTGGTACTCGTCCACGGTGAAGTGCTGGTACTGCCCGCGGACGACCTCGGCGATGTCGGGCCGGTCGGCCAGGATGCCGACCGTCAGCAGCAGCACGTCCTCGAAGTCGATCGTGGCGCGGTCCCGCTTGAGCTGCTCATAGGTGGCGTAGATCATGGCGGTCTCGGCCGGGTCGCGCGGCGCCTCCCGCCCCGCCTTGGCCACCGCGGCCGGATAGTCCTCCGGCGTGGTCTGCGTCACCTTCGCCCACTCGATCTCCGAGGTGACGTCCCGCAGCTCCAGCCGCTCCAGCCGGAACCGGCAGCGCGAGGCGGCCTCCGCCACCAGCGGGATCTTGCGCTCCAGCAGCCGCGGCGGCTCCCCGCCCACCGCCTTTGGCCAGAAGTACTGCAACTGCCGCAGCGCCGCCGCGTGGAACGTCCTGGTCTGCACCCCGCCCGCGCCGAGCTGCCGCAGCCGGCCGCGCATCTCCCCCGCCGCCCGCTGGGTGAAGGTGACCGCCAGCACCGTGGCCGGCTGGAAGACCCCCGACCGCACCCCGTACGCGATGCGGTGCGTGATCGCCCGCGTCTTGCCCGTCCCCGCGCCGGCCAGCACGCACACCGGACCGTGCAGCGTGGTGGCCACGGCGCGCTGCTCGGCGTCGAGCCCTTCCAGCACCGCGTCCGGTGAATCCGGCACGACGGGGAAGGAACCCTGCGGGAAAGGAGAGGCGGGGGTTGTCGCTGTCACCCCGCCCATGCTGCCAGGTCCGCTGTGCCGGGTGGGACGGGTTGTCCACAGCCGGACGGGATTACTCATACCGTGCCGAGCGTTCTGCTGGTGAAGCACGGACACACGCGCGACGAACGAGAAGGAGCGAGCGAACGATGCAGGGCACCGTGACGATGTACAGCACCACGTGGTGCGGCTACTGCCGTCGGCTCAAGAGCCAGCTGGAGCGCGAGGGCATCGCGTACACCGAGATCGACATAGAGCAGGACCCGTCGGCGGTCGCCCTGGTGGAGAAGGCGAACAACGGCAACCGCACGGTGCCGACGGTCGTCGTCGTCCCGCACGGCAGCGGCCCCGAGGTGACCATGACCAACCCGTCCCTCGCCGAGGTCAAGCAGGCCCTGGCCGCCTGAGCGAGGGCCGGGGACGTCGTGCCCGCCCTACCAGGGCGACGACACCAGCGGCTTGCCGTACCAGAGCTCGACCAGCCGGGCGGCGATGGACACACCCGACGGGGGCAGCACCTCGCCGGACTCCATCGCCGCCCGCAGCTCGTCCCGGGAGAACCAGCGGGCCTCCTCGATCTCCTCGCCGTCCACCCGCAGCTCGCTGCCGGTGGCGCGCGCCACGAAGCCCAGCATCAGGCTGGAGGGGAACGGCCACGGCTGGCTGGCGACGTACTCGACCTCGCCCACCGTGATGCCCGCCTCCTCGGCGACCTCGCGGATCACGGCCTGCTCGATCGACTCGCCCGGCTCCACGAACCCGGCCAGCGTGGAGAACCGCCCCTTCGGCCAGTGCATCTGCCGCCCGAGCAGCGCCCGGTCGTCCTCGTCCAGCACCAGCATGATGACCGCTGGGTCGGTGCGCGGGTAGTGCTCGGCGCCGCACGCCGGGCAGCGCCGGATGTGCCCGGCCGCGGCGATGACGGTGCGCTCCCCGCAGCGGGAGCAGAAGCGGTGCAGCCGCTGCCAGTTCTCCAGGGCGACCGCGTGCACCAGCAGTTCGTTGTCCCGCTCGGACAGCAGCGCCGCCGCCTCCCGCAGCCCCGCGGGCCGCGCCGCCTCGTCCATCCGGCCGGGCAACGCGTCCTTCTGGAGCGCGAAATACCGCACGCCGTCGGCGTCCATGCCCAGGAAGTACCGGTGGGCCTCGGTGAGCGGCGCGTCGAACGACGGCATCATCACCAGCTCGGTCCGGCCGTCCGCCGTCTCCTCGATCAGCGCCTGCCCCCCGGACACGACGAAGACCCGCGTCGTCGGGTGGCTCCAGGCCGCCCCCAGCCACGCCTCGTCGAGACGGTGGTGGGCACCGCGGTCGATGCCGCCGGTGCCGGTGAGGGGAATCTGCTGGACAGCGTCGTCCGAGGTGGTGCTCATGCCCAAAAGCCTAACCGGGGTCGTTCGGCTCCCAGGAGTCCTCCCCCAGCAGCAGCCGCTCCAGGCCGCGCCGTCCCGGCAGCACCGTGGGCCGCACCAGCTCGCCGCTGCGCACGTAGAGGAACGCCGCGCTCACCGCGGACAGCGGCAGCCCGTGTCGCTCCGCCCAGGCCAGCCGGTAGATGGCGAGCTGGAGCGGGTCGGCGTCCTGGCGGCGGGCGGTCTTCCAGTCGATGATCTCGAAGCCGCCGCGCGCCGTCCGGTACACGGCGTCGATGCGCCCGGTGATCACCCGCCCGGCGAGCAGCAGTTGGAACGGCGCCTCGATCCGGTACGGGGTCCGGGAGGCGTAGGGCGTACGGGCGAACGCCTCCTTGAGCGCGGCCAGCTCCCGTTCGTCCCGGATCTCCGTCTCCTCGTCCGGGTCGCCGCCGGGCAGCTCGTCCATGCCCAGCATGGGCAGCGCCAGCGTCTCGAACCGCGACTCCACCCAGGCGTGGAAACGGGTCCCGCGCCGCGCGGCGGGCTGCGGCGGGCGCGGCATCGGCCGGGCCAGCTCCCGGGCGAACCCCTCGGGGTCGGCGGCCAGCCGCTGCACCTGCGAGGCGGACAGCGACGCCGGCAGCTCCACATCCCGCACCGCCGCCCGCGACCGCCGCAACTCCCCGGCCAGCGCGGCCAGGTCGCGGTCCCAGGACGCCACCGTGCGCTGCTCCTCGGGCGTGAGCTCCGCCTCCTCGTCCGCCGGGTGACGGTCATCCCCGGGTGACGCGTCCGGCTCTGTGAGATCCGCGACATCGCCCTCCCGCCGGGGCCCCGGCACCCCCCGCAGCCGCGCCAGCACCGCGTCCGCCGCCTCCCTGCGGCGGGCCAGCGCCGCCTCGTCCAGCGGCAGCGGCCAGTCGGGCCCGCGGGCGGGCCCGGTCAGCGCCGGGTTCTCCGCGTCCTCGGCCGGCGGCTCCGCCCAGTGCTCCACCTCGCCGTGCGCCGGGTCGGCCTCGCAGTGCGCGCGCAGCGCGGCCAGGAACGGCGAGGGCCCGCGCCGTTTCTTCTGGCTGGGCCCCCACCAGTGCCCGGAGCCCAGCAGCAGGGACCGCGGGCGGGTGAACGTGACGTAGCCGAGCCGCAGCTCCTCCAGGCCCAGGTGCCCGGCCACCTCGGCCGTGTACTCCTTGTACGCCGCGGCGGTCCACTCCTCCAGGGCGGGCAGCGTGTCCGCGTCCCCGCGCAGCGGGTGCGGCAGCGTCCGGGCCTGCCGCAGCCAGGAGTCCCGGGTCTGCTTCGCCGGGAAGACGCCCTCGCACAGCCCGGGCACCGCGACCACGTCCCACTCCAGGCCCTTGGCCTTGTGGGCGGTGAGCACCTTGACCGTGTTCTCGCCGCCGGGCAGCGAGCTGTCCAGGCCCCGGTCGTACTGCGCGGCGGCGCGCAGGAAGGCCAGGAACGCGGGCACGGTGGCCTCGCCGTCCACCGCGGTGCCGTTGCGCCCGGCGGCGAAGCCCGCGGCCAGGTCCAGGAACGTGCCCAGCGTCTCGCGGCGCCGGGCGGCCAGCGCCTGCGGCGAGGCCGACAGCTCGACCTCCAGGCCGGTGGCGGCCAGCACCCGGTGCAGCACGTCCATCAGCGGGTCGCCCAGCGACCGCCGCAACTCCCGGATCTCGGCGGCCAGATGCGCGAACCGCACCCGGGCCTCGGCGGAGAACGGCAGCCCGTCGTCCGCCTGCTCCCCACCGCCGCCCTCCACGAACGTGTCCAGGGCGTCGGCCAGTGAGGTGAGCTCGGCCGGGTCGGTGCCCTCGACGGCGCCGGCCAGCCGTTCCGCCCCCTCGCCCTCGGCACCCCGGCCGTGCCGGACGAGCAGCCGGGCGCGGCGCCCGAGCAGGGCCAGGTCGCGCTGCCCGATCCGCCAGCGCGGCCCGGTCAGCAGCCGGACCAGCGCCGCGTTGGCCGTGGGATCGGCCAGCACCTGGAGCACGGCGACGAGGTCGGCGACCTCCGGCAGGTGCAGCAGCCCGGACAGGCCGACGACCTCGACCGGCACCTCCCGGGCCACCAGCGCGCGCTGGATCTCGCCGAAGTCGCCCGCCGTGCGGCACAGCAGGGCGATCTCGCCCGGCGGCGTGCCCGTGCGCACCAGGTGGGCGACGGAGTCGGCCAGCCACTCCAGCTCCTCGGCGGCGGTGGGCAGCAGGGCGCAGCGCACACGCCCGGCCCCCTCGGCGCCCTCGGCCGGCCGCAGCGGCACCACGGCGGAGTGCCGTTCGCGCAGCGGCGCGGCCAGGTCGTTGGCGAGGGTGAGCAGCCGGCCGCCGCTGCGGCGGTTCTCGCTGAGGCTGTCGCGCCGGGCGGGGGTCCCGTCGCGGTGCGGGAAGTGCTCGGGGAAGTCGTCCAGGTTGGCCACGGAGGCGCCGCGCCAGCCGTAGATGGCCTGGCAGGGGTCGCCGACCGCGGTGACCGCGTGCCCGGTGCCGCCGCCGAACAGCCCGGCGAGCATGATCCGCTGGGCGACGGAGGTGTCCTGGTACTCGTCGAGGAGCACCACCCCGAACTCCTCGCGCAGCGTCCGCCCCACCTCCGGAACGTCCCGGGCGAGCCGGGCGGCCAGCGCGATCTGGTCGCCGAAGTCCAGCAGATCGCGCGCCCGTTTGCGGGCCCGGTACTCCTCGACCACGGTGAGCAGCCGGCCCCGGCCCTCGGCGGCCACCGGGATCTGCCGCAGGTCGGCGTTGGTCAGCCTGGCGTCCGCCAGCTCCCCCAGCAGCTCGCCGTCGAACGCGCGCAGCTCGTCCGGGCTCACCAGGTGCTCGGACAACTCGCCGTCCAGCGCGATGAGATCGGTGACCAGCGTGGTGAAGCTCGCGGCCGGCGGCTCGAAGTCGGCGGGCGCGGCCCGCAGCACCTCGGCGGCGAGCTGGAAACGGCCGGCGTCCGCCAGCAGCCGGGAGGCGGGCTCGATGCCGAGCCGCAGCCCGTGCTCGCTCAACAGCCGCCCGGCGAAGGCGTGGTAGGTGGAGATCTGCGGCTCGCCGTCCTCGGCGGCGTCCACGCCCGCCCGGGCCAGCGCCTTCCGCACGCGCTCGGCCAGCTCCCCGGCGGCCTTGTTGGTGAACGTGAGCCCCAGCACGCGCCCCGGCTCCACCTGCCCGGTGCCGGTGAGCCACACCACACGGGCGGCCATCACCGTCGTCTTCCCCGAGCCGGCGCCCGCGACGATCGCCTGCGGCGCGGGCGGCGCGGTGACGCACGCGAGCTGCTCGCGGGTGAACGGGATTCCCAGCAGCTCCCTGAGCTCCTCGGGACGGCTGAGTCGGGCGGGCACCCGAGTGAGACTAACCCGGGGCACCGACACCCGGCCGGGCACCGGCCGTTCAGTCGACCACCTGGCGGCCCTCGGGCCGGGCGCTGCACGCGCCGGTGAACGCGCACGAGCCGCAGTGCTGCCCGGTGGCCGGGGTGAAGCGCTCGTCCAGGACGCGGCCGGCGGCGGTGGCCAGGAGGCCGCCGACCCAGTCGCCGTTCGCGTCGCCCCGGTCGCCGTCGAGCGGCTGCTGCCGCTGCACGGCGGGCAGCGTGTCGCCGCCGTCGCGCTTGGCCGCGCCCTGCCGCAGATGCACCAGCTCGGCGCCGGCCACCTCGGCGCCGGCCTCGCCGTGCCGGACGGCGAGCTGGTAGACGGCGAGCTGCGGATGGCGTTCGACGTCCTTGTTGGTGGGCCGGGTGCGGCCGGTCTTGAAGTCGACGATGTACACCCGGCCCTCGCCGTCCCGCTCGACGCGGTCCAGCACGCCCCGGATCCGCACGCTGTGCTCCCCCGCCTCCAGCGTGACGTCGAACTCCTGCTCGGTGGCGACGGGCTCGCGGCCCTCCGCCGCCCGGAGCACGTGCCAGCGCAGGAAACGCTCCAGTGCGGCGCGCGCCTCGGCCTGCTCGCGGCGGGACTGCCAGGGCGCCTCGAAGGCGAGGGAGTCCCAGACGGTGTCGAGCCGTTCCATGAGGACGGACAGGTCGGCGGGGGTGGTGCCGGAGGCGACCTCGTCGGCCAGCACGTGCAGCACGTTGCCGAAGCCCTGGGCGGCGGTGGCGGGCGCGTCGGCGTGCACCTCCCGGCCCAGGAACCATTGCAGCGAACAGGTGTTGACGAGCTGGCCCAGCGCGCTGCCGGACAGCGTGACCGGCGCGGCCGGGTCGCGCAGCGGCGCCGGGGAACGGGTCGGCTCGCGCAGTCCCCACCAGCGCTCCGGGTGGGCGGCGGGCGCCAGGGCGTGGCCGTCGTCGTCGCGCAGCGCGGCGAGGTCGGCCAGCCGCCGCGCGGCGGCCCGGCGCAGCGCGGGCGAGGCCGCCGGGTCCACGGTGGTGGCGCGCAGCTCGGCCACCAGCGCGGCCAGCGCGAGCGGGCGGCGCGGGCGGCCGGAGATCTCCTCGGGTTCGACGCCGAGTTCGCGCAGGAAACGGGAGGGCTGGTCGCCGTCGTCGGCGCCGCGCACCGCGGTGACGACCAGCCGGTCGCGGGCGCGGGTGGCGGCCACGTAGAACAGCCGCCGCTCCTCGGCCAGCAGCGCGGCCGGGCTCAGCGGCTCGGCCAGCCCGTCGCGCCCGATGCGGTCGGCCTCCAGCAGCGAGCCGCGGCGCCGCAGGTCGGGCCACAGCCCCTCCTGCACGCCGGCGACCACCACGAGCGACCACTCCAGGCCCTTGGCGCGGTGCGCGGTCATCAGCCGGACCGCGTCCGGGCGCACCGCGCGCGCCGCGAGCGTGTCGGCGGCGATGTCGTGCGCCTCCAGCTCGGCCAGGAAGTTGCGCGCGCCCCGGCCGCCGGTGCGCTCCTCGGCGCGCGCCGCCGCCTCGAACAGCGCGCAGATCGCGTCGAGATCGCGGTCCGCGTTGCGGCCGGCCGCCCCGCCGCGCCGGGCCGCCCGCTCCAGCCGTCCCGGCCAGGGCGTGCCGTCCCACAGCAGCCACAGCGCCTCCTCGGCGCTGCCGCCGCCGGCCAGCAGCTCGCGGGCCTTGCGCAGCAGCAGCCCGAGGCGCTGCGCGCCGCCCGCGTACGCCGGGTCGTGGGTGACCAGCCGTTCGGGCTCGGCCAGGGCGCGGGCGATGAGCTCGTCCGAGGGACGCGGCACGGCAACGCCCGCGGCCCGCTCCTCGTTGCGCAGGGCGCGGCCGAGGCGGCGCAGGTCGGCGGTGTCCAGGCCGCCCAGCGGCGAGGTGAGCAGCCGCGCGGCGGTCTCCGGGTCCAGCTCCCGCTCGGGCTCGGCAACCGCGCGCAGCGCCGCGAGCAGCGGGGCGACGGCCGGCTCCTGACGCAGCGGGAGGTCGTCGCCGTCGACCTCCAAGGGCACGCCCGCCGAGGTGAGCGCCCGGCGCACGCCCGGCAGGGAACGGGCGCCCGCCCGGACCAGCACCGCCATCTCGCCCCAGGGCACGCCGTCCTCCAGATGCGCGCGGCGCAGCAGATCGGCGATGTTGTCCAGCTCGGCGCCGGGGGTGGGGTAGATGAACGCCTCGGTCTTGCCGCCCGCGCGCTCGGCGGTCAGCGCGCGGTGCCGCCGCACGGCCTCCGCGGGCAGCCGGGCCAGCGGCATGCGGGTGGTGATCAGCCGGGTGGCGGCCAGCAGGGCGGCGCCGCTGCGCCGGCCGGTGCCGAGCACGGCGACCGGCGCGGGGGCGCCCTCGCGGGTGCGGAACGCGTCGGGGAAGCCGAGGATGCCGCCGATGTCGGCGCCCCGGAAAGCGTAGACGGACTGGTCGGGGTCGCCGAAGACCACCAGGTCGCGGCCATCGCCGGCCAGCGCCTGCAGCAGCGCGACCTGCGCCGGGTCGGTGTCCTGGTACTCGTCGACGAACACCGCGTCGAACTGGGCCCGCACGGCGGCCGAGATCTCCGGCTCCCCGGCCAGCCGCGCCGCGTCGCGCACCAGCTCGGCGTAGTCCAGGACGCCCTGCGCCTGCGTGACGTCCAGGTACTCGGCGAGGAAGTGCGCGGCGGCCTCCCAGTCCGGCCGCCCGGTGCGGCGCGCGAACCCGGCCAGCGTGCCGGGGTCCAGGCCGAGTTCGCGGCTGCGGGCCAGCACGGCGCGCAGCTCGTCGGCGAAGCCGCGCGTGGTCAGGCACGCGCGCAGCTCCTCGGGCCAGGCCAGGCCGCGCCCGGCCCGTTCCAGCTCGCGGTGGCCGGCCAGCATCTCCCGCAGGTACAGGTCCTGCTCGGGCCCGGAGAGCAGCCGCAGCGGCTCGGCGAACAACTCCCGGTCCTGATGGGCGCGGACGAAGCCGTAGGCGAAGGAGTGGAACGTCGTCGCGCGCGGCGCGGACGCCGTCAGCCGGGCGGTGAGCCGGTCCCGGAGACCGGCCGCGGCCTTGCGGCTGAAGGTGAGCACCAGGATCCGCTCGGGGTCGGTGCCGTCCGCCACCCGGCGGGCCACGGCCTCCACCAACGTGTGCGTCTTGCCGGTGCCCGGGCCGGCCAGGACCAGCAGCGGGCCGCCCGGGTGGTCAACCACGGCCCGCTGGCTTGCGTCCACTGCAACAGCGCGCGCGCCGTCGAGCGGGGTGCGCACCAGTCGGTACGCTCCCGGGGCGGGCGGCGGCCGGTCAGTGGACGGGACGGAGAGGCTCACGTGCATCGCGCATTCTCGGGGACGTTGGAGGAGACGGTACGCCAGTCGGCTCCCGGGGCGCAGCGTTTCGCCCCCGTACCCCGTACGGACGGTTCACCGCCTGGCGCGCGGCCCCATGGCGGAAGCTGGACTCTGTGAGCCGCGGATCAGCGGGGACCGGACTCGTCCCACACGGCGCGCCGCATGTCGATGCGGGGCGTGGCGCCGGGACTCGTTCCGGTGCGCAGCGGAGTGCCCTCCGCGCGGTAGTTGGCCAGCGCCCGGTCCTCGTGGCCGGGCAGCGGCCTGCCGTCGGCGCGGACGACCCGCCACCACGGCACCGCTCCGCCGTACTGGGCCATGACGCGGCCCACCTGCCGGGGACCGCCCTCGCCGATCAGCCGTGCGACGCCGCCGTAGGTGAGCACCCGGCCGGGCGGAATCCGTTCGACGGCGGTCAGTACGCGGTCCGCGTAGTCCGGGATCCGGTGCCCGGAAGTGGAACTGCTGCCTGCCATGGGTGCCATCGTGCCGTATGTCACGGGGGGCACCCTCACAGCCGTCTCCCGTGCCACTATCGTCCCAGCGCGGGGGTGAGCTGGTCGGCAGTTCCAGCACGAGGAGAATCCCGGGGAAGCGACCAGTGATACGAGGCGAAGAAGAGCGGGCACAGCGTCCGGGCGGGCGGTCCGGGGAGCGGCAGGACGAGCCGCCCGAGCCGCCGCTCGACGCGTCGCTGCGCGCGGATCCGACCCAGGCGGGCCGGCTGGAGGTGGACGAGCCGATCCTCGCCGCCCGGGTGCACCGCCCCAGCGACCTGTTGCGGGTCCTGCTCGGGCTGCTGGGCATCGGCATCGTCATCGGGCTGGCGACGTTCGCGATCGGCACCACCGAGGGCATCGAGCAGGACGTCGACAAGGGCGCCGCGCAGGCCCCGGGCCTGCTGATCAACTTCGCCGGGTTCGCCTCGGCCGTCGCCGTTCTCGTCGTCCCGGTCGCGTTCGCCATCGGGCGCCTGATGAAACGGGACGGGCTGCGGATCGCCGACGGCGTGCTCGCGGCGGTGCTGGCGCACGGCGTCTCGCTGTCGTTCAGCCTGTGGGTGGCCCGGATGGCGCCCGACTCGGTGCAGGGCGCGCTGATCCGCGACGCCCCCGGCGGCGGGCTGACCGAGCCGGTGCACGGCTATCTCGCCCCGGTCATCGCCTATGCGACGGCCGTGGGCATGACGCACCGGCCGCGCTGGCGGCTGGCGATGTGGTCGGTGGTGGCGCTGGACGCCGTCGCCGTGCTGGTGGCCGGGTTCACCACGCCGTTCTCCATCATCGTCACGGTGCTGATCGGCTGGACGATCGCGTACGCCACGCTGTACGCGGTCGGTTCGCCCAACGTCCGCCCGACCGGGCAGCAGCTCCTCGCCGGGCTGCGCCATGTCGGCTTCCGCCCGGTCAGCGCGCTCAGCGCCGAGATGCCCGGCGCCGCCGAGGCGGCCGAGGGCAACGACCGCACCGAGCCGACCCGCCGCTACCTCGTCACGCTGGAGTCCGGCCCGCCGCTCGACGTCACCGTGGTGGACCGGGCGCAGCAGGCGCGCGGGTTCTTCTACCGCGCGTGGCGGCGGCTCGCGCTGCGCGGCATCATGACCCAGCGCCGCAGCCTGCCGTCGCTGCGCCAGACGCTGGAGCAGGAGGCGCTGCTCGCCTACGCGGCCATCGCCGCGGGGGCCAACGCGCCCAAGCTGATCGCCACCTCGGAGCTCGGCCCGGACGCGGTGATGCTCGTCTACGAGCACATCGACGGCCGGACGCTGGACTCGCTGCCGGACGACGAGATCACCGACGGGCTGATGGAGGCCGCCTGGGGCCAGGTCACCGCGCTCCAGTCGCGGCGGATCGCGCACCGGCGGCTGGACGGCGACTCGTTGCTGGTGGGCCGGGACGGCACCGTCTACCTCACGCACCTGCGCAACGGCGAGATCGCGGCCGGCGACCTGCCGCTGCGGATGGACGTGGCGCAGTTGCTGACCACGTTCGGCCTGCGGGTCGGCGCGGAACGGGCCGTGGCCGCCGCCGTGTCGGTGCTCGGCCCGGACGCGGTGGCCGACAGCCTGCCGCTGCTCCAGCCGATCGCGCTGACCCGCGCCACCCGGGCGGCGCTGCGGCAGTTGGCGCGGGAGCGCGCCCAGCGGGAGCGGCAGGCCGTGCTGGACGCGACGCGCGCCTACCGAGAGGCGCGCGGCAGCCTGCCGGAGGACGCCGACCGCAAGGCGGTCAAGGCGGCCAAGCAGGCGGAGAAGCAGGTGATGGAGGAGGCGCTGGAGAACGCCCGCGAGGCCGATCTGCTCTCCCTGATCCGCCAGCAGGTGCTGCTCATCCGGCCGCAGGCGCCCATACAGCCCGCCCGGGTCGAGCGGATCAGGCCGCGCACGCTGGTCAGCCTCATCGCCGCCGTGTTCGCCGCGTACTTCCTGACCTCGCAGCTCATCGACCCCAAGTTCCAGCGGGTCTGGGAGAACGCCAACTGGGGCTGGGTGCTGGTCGCCGCCGGCTTCTCCGCGCTCACGTACTTCGCCGCGGCGATGAGCCTGCTCGGCTTCGTGCCCGAGAAGGTGTCCTACCCCCGGACCGTGCTGGCGCAGGTCGCGGCCTCGTTCGTGAAGCTGGTCGCGCCGGCCGCGATCGGCGGCGCCGCGCTGAACGCCCGCTATCTGGAGCGCCAGGGCCTGCGCCCCGGGCACGCGGTGGCCAGCGTGGGCGCCTCCCAGTTGTTCGGGCTGGCCAGCCACGTGGTCCTGCTGTTCACCTTCGGCTATCTGACGGGAACCGAGCACCGGCCCACGCTGTCCCCGTCCCGCACGGTCATCGCCGGCCTGCTGACGGTCGCGGTGGCGGTGCTGATCGTGACCGCCATCCCGAGCCTGCGCAAGGCGCTGCTGGACCGGGTGCGCAGCCTGTTCGCGGGCGTCGTGCCGCGCATGCTGGACGTGGTGCAGCAGCCGAAGAAGCTGCTCAGCGGCATCGGCGGGATGCTGATGATGACGCTGGCGTTCGTGCTGTGCCTGGACGCCTCGCTCCGCGCGTTCGGCGAGGAGGTGCACTACCCGACCATCGCCGTGGTCTTCCTCGCGGGCAACGCCCTGGGCTCGGCCGCGCCGACGCCCGGCGGTCTGGGCGCGGTCGAACTCGCGCTCAGCGGTGGCCTGACGACGTTCGGCGGGGTTCCGACGAGCGCGGCGCTGGGCGCGGTGCTGCTGTTCCGGCTGATGACGTTCTGGCTGCCGGTGCTGCCCGGCTGGATAGCGTTCACCCAGCTCACCCGCAAGGAAGCCATCTAGCTGTATCGCCAAAGGAGCCGCGCCCCCCGCTCGTGCCAGCGGGGGGCGCGGCTTCTCCTTGCGGATGCGAGGTTCCCGGCCGTAATCTCCGGCGCATGCGGGAGTACAGCGTGGGGCGGGCGGCACGGCTGCTGGGCGTGAGCGCCGACACGATGCGCCGCTGGGCGGACGCCGGGCGGGTGCCCACCCGGCGGGACGAGGCGGGCAAGCGGCTGATCGCCGGGGCGGACCTGGCGGCGTTCGCGGTGGCGCTGGCCGAGGCGGCGTCGGCCGCCGGCGAGCCGGCCGAGCCGTACACCAGCGCCCGCAACGCCTTCCCCGGCATCATCACCGCCGTGAAGCTCGGCGACGTCGCCGCGCAGGTGGAGATCCAGGCCGGTCCCCACCGGCTGGTGTCGCTGCTGACCCGGGAGGCCGTGGAGGAGCTGGGCCTGGCCGTCGGCATGGAGGCCGTGGCCCGGGTCAAGGCCACCAGCGTGCACATCGACAGGAGCTAACCGAACGTGCCCGAGCCGTCCGCTCCCGGCCGCCCCCGGCGCCCGCGCCCGTGAACCGGCGCCCGCCCCGGACCCTGGCGCTGCCCGCCGCCCTCGGCGTCGCGTTCCTCGTGGTGCCGCTGCTCGGCATCGTGGCCGACGCGCCCTGGCGGGACCTCGCCGAACGGCTCACCTCGCCCGCCGTCACCGAGGCACTAGCGCTGTCCCTGACGGTCTCCGGCTGGGCGCTGCTGATCTCGCTCCTGCTCGGCGTGCCGCTGGCCTGGCTGCTGGCCCGCACCGACTTCCCCGGCCGGACGGCCGTGCGCGCCCTGGTGCTGCTGCCGATGGTGCTGCCGCCCACGGTGGCCGGCATCGCGCTGCTCCAGGGGTTCGGGCGGCGCGGCCTGCTCGGCGGCCCGCTCGAATCCGTGGGCGTCACGCTCCCGTTCACCACCGCCGGGGCCGTCGTGGCGGCCACCTTCGTGTCGATGCCGTTCCTCGTCATCAGCCTGGAGGGCGCGCTGGCCGGACTGGACCCGCACTTCGAGGAGGCCGCCGCCACGATGGGCGCCGGCCCGCTGCGCACGCTGCGCCTGGTCACGCTGCCCATGGTCGGCCCCGCGCTCGCCGCGGGCGCGGCGCTGACGTGGGCGCGGGCGCTGGGCGAGTTCGGCGCGACCATCACGTTCGCCGGGAACCTGCCCGGCGCCACCCAGACCCTGCCGCTGAAGGTCTATCTGCTGCTCCAGGAGGACCCGGCCGGCGCCACGGCCGTCTCCCTGTTCCTCCTCGCCATCGCCGCGGCCGTGCTCATCGCCCTGCGCGGCCGGTGGCTGTCCCCGGGCCGCCCCTCACCCGGTTGACGCCGCCCGGAGTGCGCCCCGGGCGCCCGCCCGCCGACGATGAGGGTAGGCCCTGTCCGGCCGATCTTCCCGGGCCCGCGACGCCTGGCACGCACACTCGCTGCGTTGCCGAATCGCGCGAGTACGACCAAGTACGAGCTGCGATCCGGCGCCTTGCAATCGCACGCACCAGACGCCGCTGGCTGATCCGACAAGACCGACCGGACAGGACCCACTCGGAGCGAACGATGGGAGCCGCCGACATGACTCGAGCCCGGCGCGCGATCCCCTGCCTCCTCGCCGTCTCCGCGCTCCTCGCCGCCGCCTCCTGCACAACGGACGCGGCCGGGCCGGTCAGCCGCGGTCGCACGCCGGCCCTCGCCGCCCGGGCCGACGCCACGGACACCGACGACCTCCCGGAGTCCCTGACCGGCCAGCGGCTCGACTGGTCCCCCTGCGACAACCCCGAACCCTCGCAGGGCGACGACCAGATGGCGCCCTCCCCGCTGCCGGACGGCGGGGAGTGGGAGTGCGCGACGATGACCGCGCCACGGGACTACACCGAGCCCGAGGGCGAGACCATCGACCTCGCGCTGGTGCGCGCCCGCTCGCGCGCCCGGGGCGAGGAGCGCGTCGGCTCGCTCATCTTCAACTTCGGCGGCCCGGGCGGCTCCGGCGTCATCACGCTGCCCGCGTTCGGACAGGACTACGCGGACCTGCGCAAACGGTTCGACCTGGTCAGCTTCGACCCCCGGGGCGTCGGCGACAGCGAGGGCGTCTCCTGCCTGGACGACGCGGAACTCGACGCCTACTTCGCCGCCGACCCCGTGCCCGGCAACGCCCGGGAGCGCCGCGAACTCACCGGCCGCCTCAAGGACTTCGCCGAAGGCTGCGAGGAGCGGGCGAGCGACCTGCTGCCGCACCTCACCACCACGGCCACCGCCCGGGACCTGGACCTGATGCGCGAGGTCCTCGGCGACGACAAGCTGTACTACTTCGGCATCTCCTACGGCACCGAGCTGGGCGGCGTCTACGCCCACCTCTTCCCGCGCCGCGTCGGCCGCGCCGTCTTCGACGCCGTCGTGGACCCGGCCGGGGACACCGAGGAGGGCGCGCTCGGCCAGGCCGAGGGCTTCCAGCTCGCCCTCGGAAACTACCTGGAGCGCTGCGCGGACAGCGCCGACTGCCCGCTGGGCCGGGACCCCGACGACGCCGAGGACCGCCTCGCCGGACTCCTGGAACGCCTGGCCGACCGCCCGATGGCCACGCAGGACCCGGACGGCCGCCGCCTGACGCAGTCCCTCGCCTGGAACGGCATCGCGCAGGCGCTGTACTCCGAGGACTTCTGGCCCTACCTCACCCAGGGCCTGGACGACGCGCTCGCCGAGGACGCCCCCGACGGCACCGTGCTGCTCACCCTCGGGGACGCGATGAACGGCCGCAATCCGGACGGCACGTACAGCACGTTGCAGTCCTCCCTCACCGCGATCACCTGCGCCGACTCCAGCGAGCGGTACAGCGAGCGGGATGTGCGCGACGCGCTGGACGAGTTCGAGGACGCCTCGGAGATCTTCGGCCCGCCGATGGCCTGGGGGCTGCTCACCTGCACGCACTGGCCGGTGGAGGGCCGCCGCGCCCACCCCGACGTGGCGGCCGGGGGCGCGGCGCCGATCCTGCTCATCGGCACCACGGGCGACCCGGCCACCCCGTACGAGGGCACGGCCCATATGAAGGAGGCGCTCGGCGAGGACGTCGGCGTGGAACTCACCTACGAGGGCGAGGGGCACGGCGCCTACAACAGCGGCAACGACTGTGTGCGCTCGGCCGCCAACGGCTATCTGCTGCGCGGCGAGGTCCCCGACGACGGCACCACCTGCGGCGGCTGAGACCGCCCGGCCGCATCGGATCCCGGCGCGAATCCCCGTTCCAGGCCCTACAGTTGACGAAGGAGACCTGCTCGGACCGTTCGGACCCCGGGGGGAGGGCCGCACCATGACACCGGAAGCCGACCGCGCCGCGCTGGCCCAGTTCTGCGCGCTGCTCCCGCGGTTGCGGCGCATGGTGGGCGGCCCCGCCTCCGCCGCCCGGCGGGCCTTGGTCGAGCAGGTGGTGGAGGCGGCCCGCCGGGGCGCGCCGATCGGCGACGAGCTGGCCCGGCTCGGCCTTTCCGCCGATCCCCCGGGATCCCCGGACGACGGGCACCGCGCCGCTCCCCTGCCGCCGCCCGTCGAGGCCGCCCGGCGGCCCGTCACCGGCGTCTACCTCTGTCCGGCGTCCGCCTGCCCGCGCGCCGAGGTGCGGGCGGCGGGCGAGGCCCTGCCGACGTGCGACGTCCACGAGCGGGCCCTGCGGTTCGTCGCGGACGGCTGACCCATGACGACCGGCCTGCTGTCCGAGCTCGGCAGAAGGATCGCCGAACGCTGGGTCGCCCTGCTGGTGCTGCCCGGCCTGGTCTTCACCGCCACGGCCGCCGCCGCGTTCTCCCTCGGCCATGGCGACTGGGCCGAACTGGACCTGCTGCGCGACCGGTTGGCCGACCTCGGCGCCGGCTCCGGGGCCGGCGCGCAGCCCGGCTCGGTGCGCACCGCCCTGCTGCTGACCGGGGTGGTCGCGGCCTCGGCGGCGTCCGCGTTCGTCGCCCGGGCGCTCGGCGCCCCGTTCGAGGCGCTGCTGCTCGGCCGCTGGCCGCGCGTCCTGCGCCGCCCGGCCGCCGCGCTCACCCGCCGCCGCCGCGCCGCCTGGCGCGCCCTTGACGAGCGGTACGAAACGGCCCGGGCCGCCGGCGCGGACGGCCACCACCTGGGCGAGCTGGCCGACGACCGCAACCGGCTCGCCCTCGCCGAGCCCCGGCACCCCACCTGGACCGGCGACCGCATGCACGCCCCGGCGACCCGCGTCGAGCGCGAGTACCACCTGGACCTGGCCGCCGCCTGGCCCCGGCTGTGGCTGCTGCTGCCCGACTCCAGCCGTGAGCCGCTGGCCGCGGCCCGGCAGCGGTTCGACGAGGCCAACGCGCTGGGCGGCTGGGCCGTCCTCTACACCGCCCTGGGCGCCCTGTGGTGGCCTGGCGCCCTGCTGGGCCTTTCGATCGGGTACGTCGCCCGGCGCCGGGCGCGCGTCGCCGCCGACGGCTACGCCGAGCTGGTCGAGGCGGCCGTGGACGTTCATCTGCACGAGCTGATCGAGCACTTCGACGACGCGACGCGGCCGGTGCGCCCGCAGGCCGGCGCCCGCGTCACCGAGCGGTTCCGGAAGGCGACCTGACGGACCGGCCCACCGAGGGGGGAAGACCGTTGCGCGACCATCTGCTGAACACCCTGCGGACCCGCCTGCGCCGGGCCGCCGCCACCCGGGACCCGAGCGGGCTCCGGTCGGACGAGGCGCTGGCCGAGGCCGAGGCGCTGCTGGCCCACGCGGTCACCGCGGAGGGCGAGCCGGACGCGGAGGTCCTGCACCTCACCGGCATGCTGCGCTGGTACCGGGCGGCGACGGCCGGATCGCCCGAGGAGGGCGCGGCCGAGGGCACCGCCGCCACCCTGATCCTCTCCCCGCTCTACCTGGCCCGCCCCGACCTGCTGCCCGAGGAGGTGCGCGCCTGGTACGCCCAGACGCTGGGCGACGACGAGCCGTTCGGGGAGGAACGGGCCCACGCGTACGCCGAGTCGCTCAGCAACCTGGCCATGCTGCTCATGGCCCGCGGCCTCGTGCCCGACGAGCCGCGCCCCCGCCGGACCGCGATCGTCCTGCTGCGCGACGCCCTGGCCCGGCTGCCCGGTGACCATCCCTCCCGCCCCGTGGTGCAGTGCAACCTCGGCTACGCGCTGGTGATCGCCGACTCCCTCCCGGCCGCCGGCGAGGGCCCCCCGGCCCTGCCCCACCTCGCCGAGGCTACGGCCCTGCTGCGCGAGGCGTACGCCGCCACGCCCCGCGACCACCCGGGCCACGCCCGGTGCGCGAACGGGCTGGCCCTCGCCCTGCGCCAGGGGTACGCGGCGGCGGGCGGGGACCCGGCCCTGCTGGACGAGGCGATCGGCCTGTTCCGCACGGCCGTGGACACCGCCGGCGATCTCGACGACAACCTGCCGCAGATCCTGGCCGACTTCGCCGAGGCGCTGCTGCTGCGGACGGCCCGCGCGGGCGAGTCGGCCCCCGACGGCCTGCCCTCCCTCGCCGACCTGGACGAGGCGGTGAGCGCGGCGCACCGTTCTGTGGAGCTCACCCCCGACGAGGCTCCGGAGCTGGCCTTCCGGCTGGCCACGCTGAACGACGCCCTGGCCGCCCGGTACGAACAGTCCCAGTCCGCCGCGGACCTGGACGGCTGCGTCGAGGCGCTGCGCGGCCTCCTGGAGGTCCTTCCCGAGCAGGCCGAGGCCGAACGCGCCGCGGTCCGGCTCCAGTTGGCGCAGGTGCTGATGAACCGCCAGTTCTTCCACCGGCCGACGGGGGCGGAGGGGCTGGAGGAGGTGACGGCGCTGATGGCGGAGGCCGCCGCCGCGATGCCCGAGGGCAGCGAGGAGCGCGCCTCGACGCTGGCGGCGATGGAGTCCATCGCCCGCCACGGCACCCCGCACCGGGTCTTCGACACGCCCTCGGAGCTGGACGACATCGATCTGCGGCTGATGCCGCGGCCCGGCACGGTGCCCACGACCGAGTCGGACCACATGAACGCGCTCATCGGGGAGTTGCTCGGCCTCGGCGCCGAGCGGGGCGAGAGCCGCGACGCCCAGCTCATGGACTTCATGGCCACCGTGCTGCGCTACCCGCACCGGGCCAGCCTGGACGAAGTCATGGCCGCCGGCTTCCGGACGTTGGAGCAGCGTTACGCGCATCTGCCGCCCGAGGAGCGGCAGCGCGCGATGGCCCGGGTCATGAACGCCGACGCCCGGCCGGCCGGGCCCGCCGAGCCGCCGGACACCTCGGACGTCGACGAGGTGCTGGGCCTGGTCGAACAGGCGCTGCGCGACCTGCCGGCCGACCACCCCGGCCGGGTCCTGCTCCGGCTGTCCCGCGTCCAGCTCGTGCTGGTCCGGGAGATGCACGCCGGGAACCCCGACGCCCCGGCCCGGGAACGGATCGCGCGGCTGACCGCGACGATGCCCACCATGGACGACCTGGCGGGGATGCTCCGGAGCCTGAGCGAACGCGTCGACTTCACCCCGGACCTCTTCCGGCCCATGATCATGCTGGGCAGCGCCACGTGGTCCCCGTTCGAGGCGCTGGCGATGGGCGAGCGCGGGGTCCGGGCGCGGCGCGCGGAGGTGGCCGCCGCCCCGGACGACCCCGAGGCGCTGGCGGGCCTGGCCTTCCAGTTGTTCCTGCTCCACGACCTGGCCGACGACGACGCGGCCTACCGGGAGGCCACCGCGCTGGCCCGCCGGCTGGTCGCCGGGGACCGGCCGGTGAACACCTGGATGCTCGGGGCCTGGGCCGGCGCGGCGGCCGGCCGGCTCCAGCTCGCCGCGCTCGCGACCCGCCCGCCGGAGGAGTCGGAGCTGCCCTCCAGCCGCCTGGCGCGGCTGGCCATCGACCAGGCCGCGACATCGCTGGACGAGTACGACGCGCCCGGCGCGCTGGAGGCACTGGAGGAGGGCCGGGCGCACATGCTGTCCCACGCGCTCAACACCCGGCGCGAACTGGACGATGTGCGCCGGGCGGATTCCGGCCTGGCCCGGGAGTTGGAGGAGGTGCGCGCCCGGCTGACCGGGCTGGTGCCCGCGTGGCCGCCGACCGGCGAGTCCACCGCCGAGTATCACGGGCTGCTCCGCGAGTGGGGCGAGCTGACCGGGCGCCTGCGCGACCTTCCGGGCTTCGACCGTTTCCTGCTCCCGCTGCCGCTGGGCCTGGCCGACCTGCGCCCGGCCGGCGCGGAGGGCCCGGTCGTCACCGTCAACGTTCACCCCCGGCGGTGCGACGCGCTGATCCTGGACCCGGACGGCCTGCGCACGGTGCCGCTGCCGGACCTGCGCGCCGGTGAACTGGCCGAGCAGGCCGGGGCGTTCCACGCGGCCGTGGAGAGCGCCGCGGCGGGCGGCGCGCTCGCCGGGGCGGCGAACCAGGTGGTGCTGGACACGCTGAGCTGGCTGTGGGACGTGCTGGCCGAGCCCGTGCTGACCGAGCTGGGTCTCACCGGGCCGCCCGCCGGCGACTGGCCCCGGCTGTGGTGGTCCCCGGGCGGCGCCCTCACCTCGCTGCCGCTGCACGCGGCCGGTCACCACACCGTGCCGGGCGCCTCGGTGCTCGACCGCGCGGTGTCCTCGTACACCCCCACCCTGCGCGCCCTCATGCTCAGCCGGGCCCGCCCGGTGCCGCGGCGGCGGACGCCGCTGGCCGTGGCGATGCCGAAGACCCCGGGCCACCGCCCGCTGCCGCGCACCGTCGCGGAGGCGTCCGCGCTGGCCGCCGAAACCCTGCTCGGCCCCGAAGCGACGCGCGCGGCGGTCCTCGCCGCGCTGCCCGGGGCGCACGTCGCGCACTTCGCCTGCCACGCGGCCGGTGACCCGGCCGACCCGGGGGCGGGTCATCTGCTGCTGCACGACGGGCCGTTGGGGCTCACCGACATCAGCCGGCTGACGCTGCGGAACGCGGAGCTGGCCTATCTGTCGGCCTGCGGCACCGCGCGCGGCGGGGCGCGGCTGGCGGACGAGGCCATCCATGTGGCCTCCGCGTTCCAACTGGCCGGGTTCACCCAGGCGATCGCCACCCTGTGGGAGATCGGCGACGGCTTCGCGGCCTCGGTGGCGGCCGACGTGCACCGCGAGCTGGCCCCGGCGATGGCCGCCCCGGCCCGGCTGCCCGCCGCGCTCGCCCTGCACACCGTGACCCGCCGCGTCCGCGCGGAGCTGCCCGGCCGGCCGCTGAGCTGGGCGGCGCTGATCCACGCGGGCGCCTGAGGGTCAGCCCGCCGCCCGCACCGCCGGGACGTCCAGCGCCATGCCGTAGAGCCGGGCCACCCGGAGCCGGATCACCACGCGCCGCTCGGCCACCTGCTCGGCGAGGAACTCCGCCTCCTCGGCCGGGTCGGCGAACCCGGGGGTCATCGCGAGCAGTTCCCGTCCGACCGCGTCGCCGGGCACGGCGGCCTCCTCGGACACCTCCACCTCGCCCTCGGCCACCGCGAACGACCAGGAGTCCGGGCTGGCGTGCAGGGCGGCACGTGAATTGCGCCGCAGCAGGCGGGTTTTGAGGCGGTCGGCGGTGGTCGAGACGCGGATCGTCCGCTCGGCCGGGTCCCAGTCGTACATGACGGTGGACAGGTGCGGGTGGCCGGTGGAGCGGACGGCGGCCAGTACGCCGAAGGTCTGCTCGGTCAGCATCCGGGACAGTTCGTCGTCGGACAGGGCGCGGGGGGCGGGGCGGTTGTCGTTCATGGTTCTCTCTCCTCGTTCTGGTTCTGGTTCTGGTTCTGGTTTTTGGTGATTCGAGGTGTGGTCCGTCGTCCCGGTCACAGCGCCGCGGCGGGCGCCACGGCGCCGGTGTCCGCGCCTGCCGCCTCCGGGGCCGGGTGGGTGCGGCGCAGCACCACGGCGGCCAGCACGAGGGCGGCGAGCAGCAGTCCGGCGCCCACGGCGAACGCCAGGCGGTAGCCCCCGGTGAGCGCGGCGGCCCCGGACTCGCCCTGGGCGAGCAGGCTTTCGGTGCGGCCGGCCGCCAGCGTGGTGAGCACGGCGACGCCGAGGGCGATGCCGACCTGCTGGGTGGTGTTGAACAGTCCGGACACCAGCCCCGCGTCGTCCTCCCGGGCGCCGGACATGCCCAGGGTGGTGAGCGCGGGGAGCGCCAGCCCGAACCCGGCGGCGAGCAGCATCACCGGGAGCAGGTCGGTGGCGTAGTCCGCCCGCTCGGGGAGGCGGCTGAGCGCCACCAGCAGCCCGACCAGGAGCAGCAGCCCGGCCAGCAGGACGTTGCGCTCACCGAAGCGGGCGTTGAGCCGGGCGGAGACGCCCAGCGACACCACGCCGATGACGACCGCGGCCGGCAGCATCGCGAGCCCGGTCTCGGCCGCGCCGTAGCCGAGGACCCGCTGCATGTAGAGGGCCACCAGGACCTGGAACGAGAACAGCGCGGCGACCATCAGCATCTGCACCAGGTTGGCGCCCGACACGTTGCGCGAGCGGAAGATCCGCAGCGGCACCAGCGGGGTCCGCGCGGTGGCCTGGCGCATCGCGAACGCGGCGAGCAGCGCCAGCGACAGGGCGCCCAGGCCGAGGGTGTGGGCCGACAGCCAGTCGTGCTCCTCGACCTTGACGACGGTGTAAATCCCGAGCATCAGCCCGCCGGTGACCAGCAGGGCGCCCAGGACGTCGGCGCCGGCGGCCGTGCCGAGGCCGCGGTCGGCGGGCAGCACGGGCAGGGCCAGGAAGAGCGTGGCAAGCCCGATGGGGAGGTTGATGAAGAAGATCCAGTGCCAGTTGAGCGCGTCGGTGAGCAGGCCGCCGGCCACCTGGCCGATCGAGGCCCCGGCGGCGCCGGTGAACGCGAAGACGGCGAACGCCCGTGCCCTCTCCCGGGGTTCGGGGAAGAGCGTGACCAGGATGCCGAGGCTGACGGCGCCGGCCAGGGCGCTGCCGATGCCCTGGAGGAAGCGGGCCGCGATGAGCAGCGCGGGGGTGGTGGCGGCGCCCGCGAGCACGGAGGCGGCCGTGAACACGGCGGTGCCGGCCACGAACATCCGCTTGCGGCCGAGGAGATCGCCCAGCCGCCCGGCGAGGAGCAGCAGGCTGCCGAACGCGATCGTGTAGGCGTTGACGATCCAGCTCAGCCCGGCGGGGCTGAAGCCCAGGTCCTCCTGGATGGCCGGCATCGCCACGGTGACGATGCTGCCGTCGAGGATGATCATCAGCATCCCCGTGGCGACGACTCCGAGGGCGAGCCAGCGCGAGGGAGGCGCGGAGGGCGCGGTGGCGGTGGACATGAGGTCTCTCCAGTTCCATGACGGGATGGCGACAGGAGAGACCCTAGCAGATAGTTCTGTTGCAGACGATCCTTCTCGGATCGAAGCACTGGATCGAAGGCGCGCCCTACTTCTCGCGCTGCCGGGGCCGGCGCGCCGCCCCCGGGCTCTCGGCCGGCTCGGCCAAGTGCCCCTCGACCAGCCGGTTCAGCGCCTGGACGAGCACGTCGCGCTCGCGCTGCGGCAGCGCACCCAGCGCGTCGGCGTGGACCTGGTCGACGATCTTCTGGCTGCGCCGCGCGACCCGCTCCCCCTCCTCGGTGACGGCGATGATCCGCGCCCGCCGGTCCTTGCTTGACGCGCGGCGCTCGGCGAGCCCGGCGCGCTCCAGGGCATCGACGGTCACGACCATCGTGGTCTTGTCCATGTCGCCGATCTCGGCGAGCTGGATCTGGGTGCGCTCCTCCTCCAGGGCGTGGACGAGCACACAGTGCATGCGCGCGGTCAGCCCGATCTCGGCGAGGGCGGCGGCCATCCGCGTCCGCAGGACGTGGCTGGTGTGATCGAGCAGGAACGACAGGTCGGGCTCGGTGCGGTTGGGTGCCATGGCAGTCATAACCCCAGCGTAACCAATTAGGTCCGTGATGGATTATCCGCGAACTGGCACGATTGCCGCCCTCGTCCCGGCCCCGGCCGCCGGTCAGCCCAGCGCGGCGAGCAGTTCGCGTTCCCGCGCGGCGTCCAGCCCGGCCCGCCGTTCGCGGTCCAGGCCCTGGGCCCGTTCCCAGGCCAGGGTGTCGGCCACCAGGTCCCGCCGGGGCCGGTGGCGCAGCCCGGCCGCGACCGCCGCGGAGCCGTCCCGGGCGGACCAGCCCTCCCAGCCGGGCTCGACCACCCACATCGGCAGCGAGCCGGGCCCCATGTACTGGACCACGCCTTGGGCCAGCAGCCAGTCGGAGCCGGCCGCAACCACCGGTCCGGTGTGCCCGCCGGCCGTGCGGCTGAGATCGATCCACTCGGCGAACGGCACCACCGGGCCGGTGGCGTCGAACGTGCCCGTGGTCCCGGCGCCGGCGGCGTCCAGCAGCCAGCCGGTCAGGTCCCGCACGTCCACCACCTGGGTCGGCATGTCCGGGGTGTCCGGAACGAGCATCGGCTCGCGCGGCGCCCGCGCGGCGCGCGCCGCCCAGTAGCCGGACCGCCCGCTGTGGTCGCCGGGCCCGCCGATCAGCCCGGCCCGCGCCACCAGCAGCCGGTCCCCCACGGCCGCCGCCGAGGCCAGCTCGCAGGCGGCCTTGGCCTCGCCGTACTCCTCGCGCCCCACCTCGGCGCGGTCCGTCGGCGGCAGGGTCGCCGCCGACTCGTCCGCGCCCGGCACATAGGGCGGGTCGTAGACGTTGACCGAGGACACATAGGCCCAGTGCCGGGCCCGTTCGCCCAGCGCCTCCAGCGCGCCGCGCACGAAGCCCGGCTGCCACGACACCTCGACCACCGCGTCCCACTCCCGGCCGGCCACCGCCGCGTAGGCCCCGGGGTCGCGCCGGTCGGCGGCGACCAGCTCCGCCCCGTCCGCCACGGCGCCGCTCTCCCCGCGCGCCAGACACGTCACCCGGTGGCCGCGCGCCACCGCCCGTTCCGCGAACTCCCGGCCCACCCAGGCCGTGCCGCCCAGCACCAATATGTCCATCCCTGCACTCAAGCACCGCACACCCCGGCCGACGCGCACAATATGCCCACAGCAGACCGGGCGGGCAGCGGCGGCGGTGGGGCCGCCCGCCGGTGGCAGGTAGCCTCCCCATGAAAGACAACAGCGGCTTCGGGAAGGGGACTCCGATGCGCGGGGGCGGCATACGTGCGGTGTCCCTGGTGGCCACGGCCGTGCTCGTCCTCGGGGCGTGCAGCGGCGGCGGCGACGGGGACGCGGACCGGGACGGGCAGCCCGCCGGACAGACGCCGAACGCGCCCTCCCCGGCCGGCGCCGACGAGGAACTGCCCGAGCTGCCCGCCGAGTTCACCGAGCAGGAGCTCGCCTGGGAGCCCTGCGGCGCGCCCACCCCGTTGCAGGGCAGCGGCGCGGCGCCCGCCCCCGGCTGGGAGTGCGCGGACCTCACCGTGCCCCTCGACTACGCCGACCCGGGCAACGGCGAGACCATCGACATCGCCGTCATCCGCGCCCGTTCCGCCGGGGGCTCGGGGCACCTCGGCTCCCTCGTCTTCAACTTCGGCGGCCCCGGCGGCTCCGGCGTGGCCACCCTGCCGCGGACCGGCGACCGTTACGCCGCGCTGTTCGAGGCGTACGACCTGGTCAGCTTCGACCCGCGCGGCGTCGGCGAGAGCGCGGGCGTCGTCTGCCGCTCCGACGCCGAGATCGACGCCTCCGCGCAGGAGGACCACGGCCCGCCGCGCACGCCCGCCGAGGAGCGGGCATTCCTCACGGACAGCCGGGAGTACGCCGACGCCTGCCGGACCCGGGCCGGCGACCTGCTGCCGCACATCAGCACCGAGAACACCGCCCGCGACCTGGACCTGCTGCGGCTGGCCCTGGGCGACGGCCGGCTGAACTACTTCGGCATCTCCTACGGCACCAAGCTCGGCGGCGTCTACGCCCACCTCTTCCCCGACAACGTCGGCCGCATGGTCCTGGACGCCGTCGTCGACCCCACCCGGGACGTGGTCGAGCGCGGCCTGCTCCAGACCGAGGGCTTCCAGCGGGCCCTGGACCACTACCTCGCCGACTGCGCCGAGCAGCCGGACTGCCCCACCGGGGCGGGCGGCCAGGAGGGCTACGATGTCATCAACGGCCTGCTCGAAGAGCTGCGCGCCGAGCCGCTGCCCACGGACACCGACCGCCAACTCACCCGCGGCCTGGCGTTCACCGCCCTGCTGTCCGCGCTGTACTCCGAGGGCTCCTGGCCGTTCCTCACCGACGCCCTGCGCCAGGCGCTGGACGAGGGCCGCGGCGATCTGATGCTGGCCGCCGCCGAGCAGTACAACGGCCGGGACTCCCAGGGCCGTTACCGGAACGTCGGCGCCGCCAACAACGCCGTGAACTGCGGCGACTTCGCCTCCCGGCCGGCGACCGACACGGTGCACGAGCACCTGGACGAGTTCCGCGCGGCCTCGCCCGTCTTCGGCGAGACCCTGGCCTGGTCGATCATGGCCTGCGCGCACTGGCCGGTGACCGGCGAGCAGGACCAGCCCGAGGTCGCCGCACCCGGCGCGCGGCCGATCCTGCTGCTCGGCACCACCGGCGACCCGGCCACCCCGCTTGTCGGCGCCGAGCGGATGCGGGACGCGCTCGGCGAGGGCGTCGGGGTGCTCCTGACCTACGACGGCGAGGGCCACGGCGCCCACTCCAGCGGCGACGACTGCGTCGTCGAGGCGGTCAACGCGCACCTGCTGGCCGGTTCGACGCCCGATGACGGTACCGTCTGCCCGTGACCCGCGCATTTTCAAGAATTTCACACTTTCCGCTGCTGGCCGTCCTCCTGGCCACCGCGGCCACCGCCTGCACGACCACCAGCCTGCCGATCGGCGTCGAGGAGGGGCGGGGGAACGGCACGGCCGGGGCGGACGACACCCCGGCCGCCGGGCCGTACGAGGGCCTGCCCGACGAGATCGGCCAACAGCGGCTGGAGTGGGCGGACTGCGGCGCGCCCACCGCCCTCCAGGGCGCGGCGGTCACCGGCGAGCCCCGGGACCTGCCCGACGGCACACCCTGGCAGTGCGCCCCGCTCACCGTGCCGGTGGACTACGCGGACCCGGAGGGCGCGACGATCGAGATCGCGCTGATCCGCGCCGTCTCCTCCGCCCCCGAGGACACCCGCGTCGGGTCGCTGGTCTTCAACTTCGGCGGGCCCGGCGGCTCCGGCGTCGGCACCCTGCCGTCCGCCGCCGCCGAGTACGAGGAGCTGCGCGCGGGCGGCTTCGACCTGGTCAGCTTCGACCCGCGCGGCGTCGGCGAGAGCGCGGGCATCGTCTGCCTGGACGACGCGGAGCTGGACGAGTACGACCAGACCCTGGACAGCTCGCCGGACACCCCCGAGGAGGAGGCGGCGAACGAGGCCGCCAACGAGGAGTACATAGCCGCCTGCGAGGAGCACTCCGGCGAGCTGCTGCCGCACGTCACCACGACGAACACCGCCCGTGACATGGACGTGCTGCGGCACGTCCTGGGCGACGAGCGGCTGAACTACTTCGGCATCTCCTACGGCACCGAACTCGGCGCCGTCTACGCGCACCTCTTCCCCGGCAAGGTCGGACGCACCGTGCTGGACGCCGTGGTGGACCCCCGCTCGGACCCGGTGGCCGTGGCGCTGCTGGACGCCGAGGGATTCCAGCTCGCGCTGGACCACTACCTCGCCGACTGCGCGACGCAGCCGGACTGCCCCACCGGCGACGACCCCGCGGCCGGCAACGACGTGCTCTCCGGCCTGCTCGACGACCTGGACGACGCCCCGCTGCCGACCCGCGACCCCGACCGCCGGCGGCTGACCCAGGGCCAGGCGACGACGGCCATCGCGGCGGCGCTCTACTCGCAGGACTCCTGGGAGTACCTGACCATCGGCCTGACGGAGGCGCTGGACGAGGGCGACGGCAGCACCCTGCTCCTGCTGGCCGACTTCTACATCGGCCGCGACCCCGCCACCGGCCAGTACAGCAACCAGGGCCCGGCCAACGCCGCGATACGCTGCGCCGACGACCCGTCGGGCATGACCGTGCCCGAACTGCTCGAACACGAGGACGAGTTCGTGGAGGCATCCCCGGTCTTCGGGGAGTTCATGGTGCGCGGCCTGAGCGGCTGCACGGGCTGGCCGTTCACCGAGTCGCCCGAGCCCCCGGCGTACGACGCGCCGGATGCCGCCGCGCCGCTGCTGCTGGTCGCCACCACCGGCGACCCGGCCACCCCCTACGCCGGCGCGCAGCGCATGCAGGAGGCCATCGGCGGAGCGGACGTGGCGCCGCTGCTGACCTACGACGGCGAGGGCCACAGCGCCTACACCTCGGGCGACGACTGCGTCGTGGAGGCCGTCAACGCCCGTCTGCTGGAGGGCACGGTGCCCGAGGACGGCACCACCTGCGGCTGAGCCCGGCGCGGGTGACATCACGCGGGTGACATCACAACAACGTGCCGGCGGGCCCCGGAGTCCGGAGCCCGGCCGGCACGCGTGCCGTTCAGCCGGAGGCGTTGCCCGGCTCAGTACACCGGCTCAGTGCACCGGCTCAGTACACCGGCTCAGTACACCGGCTCAGTACACCGGCTTCTCGGGCTCGATCTGGTTGACCCAGCCGATGACCCCGCCGCCCACGTGCACGGCGTCGGCGAAGCCGGCGTCCTTCAGCACCGCCAGCACTTCCGCCGAGCGGACACCCGTCTTGCAGTGCAAGACGATCCGCCGGTCCTGCGGCAGGTCGCTGAGCGCGTTTCCCATGAGGAACTCGTTCTTGGGGATCAGCCGCGCGCCCGGGATGGAGACGATCTCGTACTCGTTGGGCTCTCGGACGTCGATGATGTCGATCTTCTCGTCGCCGTCGATCCACTCCTTGAGCTGGGCCGGAGTGATCGTGGAGTCCTTGGCCGCCGCCTGCGCCTCCTCCGAGACGACACCGCAGAACGCCTCGTAGTCGATCAGCTCGGTGACGGTCGGGTTGTCGCCGCAGACCGCGCAGTTCGGGTCCTTGCGGACCTTGACCTGGCGGTAGGTCATCTCCAGGGCGTCATAGATCATCAGCCGGCCGACCAGCGGGTCGCCCGTGCCCGTCAGCACCTTGATCGCCTCGGTGACCTGGATCGAGCCGATCGACGCGCACAGCACACCCAGCACGCCGCCCTCGGCGCACGACGGCACCATGCCGGGCGGCGGCGGCTCCGGGTACAGGCAGCGGTAGCACGGCCCGTGCTCCGACCAGAACACGGACGCCTGGCCGTCGAAGCGGTAGATGGAGCCCCACACATAGGGCTTGCCGAGTAGCACGCAGGCGTCGTTGACCAGGTAACGGGTCGCGAAGTTGTCCGTGCCGTCGACGATGAGGTCGTACTGCGCGAAGATCTCCATCACGTTGGACGAGTCCAGGCGCTCCTCGTGCAGGTTGACCTGCACATACGGGTTGATGCCCTGCACCGTCTCCTTGGCGGAGAGCGCCTTGGACTTCCCGATGTCCGCCTGGCTGTGGATGATCTGCCGTTGCAGGTTCGACTCGTCCACCTCGTCGAACTCCACGATGCCCAGGGTGCCCACCCCGGCCGCGGCCAGGTACATGAGCGCGGGCGAACCCAGCCCGCCCGCGCCCACGGCCAGCACCTTGGCGTTCTTCAGCCGCTTCTGCCCGTCCATCCCGACGTCCGGGATGATCAGGTGGCGGGAGTACCTGCGGACCTCGTCGACGGTGAGCTCGGCGGCCGGCTCTACCAGGGGTGGCAGCGACACGGTGACTCCGTTTGGGTCATAGGGACAGTCGTTCTCGCTTCAACACTGCCACGAGCGGTCCCATTCCGAGACACCGGTTCCACACTCCGGGCAGCCCGGCCGCCGGCGGGCGTCACATCCGGCAGGCGGCCTCCATCCAGATGTCGGCCAGCGACTCCTCCAGCCCGATCCTGGCCCGCCAGCCGAGCCGGTCCCGCGCGGTGCGCACATCGGCCTGCTGCCAGGCGCCGCAGCCGTCCGGATAGGGCGTCGACACCGGGCCGTCGGGGTGCTGGCGCGGCACCGTCGGGGCCTCCAGCTCGTGCAGCGTCCCGGCGAAGCCGGAGATCCGGGCCAGCGACATCGCCGCCTCGCGCAGCCGCACCGCGTGCCCGGTGCCGATGTTGACCACGCCCTGCGCGGCGGACAGCGTCGCCGCGTGCACCGCCCGCGCCACGTCGCGGACGTCGACGAAGTCGCGCTGCACGGCCAGTCCGCTCAGCTTCAGCTCGCTGTCGCCGTGCTGCATCGCCCGCCGCAGCGAGTCGGCCAGCCGCCCCAGCGGCGAACCGGCCGGGGTGCCCGGCCCAGTCGGCGAGAAGACCCGCAGCACGATGGCGTCCAGCCCGGAGCCGAGCACCAGCTCCGTCGCGGCGAGCTTGCTCACCCCGTACGGTCCGCCGGGCCGGGCCACGGCGTCCTCGGCGATGGAGGAGCCGTTCTGCGAGGGGCCGTACTCGGCCGCGCAGCCCAGGTGCACCAGCCGGGCGCGGCAGCCGCTGCGCCGCAGCGACTCGCACAGCGTCGCGGTGGCCACCGTGTTGTGCCGGGCCAGCTCGCTCGCCGTGCCGCGGATCGCGCCCGCGCAGTTGACGACCACGCCGGGGTGCACCGCGTCCAGGAAACGCGTCAGCGCCCCCGGACTGCCGGTGGACAGGTCGAAACGGACATCCGCGTCGTCGCCGCGGCCGAGCGCGGTGAGCTGGACTGCGGGGTCGGCGAGCAGCCGGTCGGCGACGAACCGGCCCAGATACCCGCCGGCGCCGAGAAGCAGCACTCTCATCGGACGGCCTCCCGGGGGGAATCGGCGGCGGTGCCGGGCAGCTCTCGGGTCATCGGTCCTTGCTCCTTGCGTTGCGTTAACAGTTGTTCGGGAGAACGGTGGGAGAAGCGGTCTCGTGGTGGGCGGCCGGGCCGGTCAGCGACCGCGCGGCCAGGACGAGCAGCCCGGCCGCCGCGCAGGCGCAGGCCAGCACGGGAACGGCGGTCAGGCCGTGGGCGGCGACCAGCGAGGCCACCGGGCGGCCCAGCGCGCCACAGCCGGGCAGCCAGGACGCGCTGGCCAGGGCCACGGCCAGCGCCTCCACCCCGCCCGCGACCGCGAGCCCGGCCGCGGCCGCGCACCGGAAGCCGTGGCCGATCAGCAGCACGGCGATCCCCAGCAGCAGCCCCAGCGCGGTGGTGCTGCCGAGCGCGCTCGGCCCGAGCAGGAGCCGCACGACGCCCTGCGCGGCGAGCAGCCCGGCCAGATACAGGCCGAGCGCCGCGGCCAGCAGCGGCCGGGCCCCGGCCGCGAAACCGCGCACGCCCCGGCTGGCGGCCAGCCGGCGCCGGCAGCGCGCGGCGAACCAGGCCGCGCTCCAGGCGGCGGGCGCCACGGCGAACGACAGCGCCAGCGCGGTGGCCGCGGCGTCGGACGTCACCTCCTGCGGTCCGGGCAGCAGCTCGTCCAGGAACGGGTCGCCGCCCAGCGCGTGGGCGAGCGGCGGCAGTGCGAGCAGCCCGGCCGGGCCCACCGGCGTGCGGCGGAAGAGCACCAGCCACACCGCGGCCAGCGTCGCCGCCGCCAGCACGGTCCGGTCCGCCCCGGCCCGCAGCCCGGCGGCGCACAGCGCGCCGGGCAGCAGCGGCAGCAGCGCCCGGACCACGCGGCGCAGGCCCGCCCCGGGGTCGGCCGCCCGGGGGCGGGGCCGACGGGGACCGTCCGCCTCGGCGGGCGCCGCCGCCCGGGCGTACAGCTCCTCGGCGAGCGAGAAGAGGTCCCGGTGCCGGAAGCGCGCGGCGGCCCGGTCGGTGAGCCCGCGTGCCTCCAGTCCGGCGGCGATCTCCAGGGGGTCGACGGCCCGTTCGCACAGGGCGCGGTGGTCGCGCAGCAGCCCGCGCACCGGATCGACGGAGACGGTCACGGCCGTTCCTCCCGCCCGCCAGCGCCGGCCCGTATGGGCTCCCGCGCCCAGCTCGGCCGGGGTGGCTCACCCGGCCCGCCGAGGCTCAGCTCGTGGTAGACGGAGCGGAACGCGGCGACGTTCCGCTCGACGGTGAACAGCTCCAGCGCGCGGGCCCGCGCCGCCGCCCCCAGCCGCGCGCGCCGCTCGGGGTCGCGCAGCAGGTCCAGGCACGCGTCCGCCAGCGCGCGCGGGTCGCCCGGCGGCACCACCAGCCCGGTGCCGCCGATGACTTCGCACACCGCCCCGGCGTCGGTGGAGACGGTGGCCCGGGCGCAGAACATCGCCTCGATCAGCGTCACCGGGAACCCCTCCACGGCGCTGGAGAGCACCGCGACATCGCCCGCGGCGTAGGCGTCGGCAAGGGTGGGCACCGCCGCGGTGCCGGCCTCGGTGAACGTGACCAGCTCTGGGGCGCCCGGGAAGAGCCGCGCGGCCAGCGCCCGGCAGTGCGCGAGGTACCCGTCGTCCGGCCGGCCGCGCGCCGGGGTGGCCACGACCGTCAGCCGCGCGGTGGGCTCGGCGGCCCGCACCGCGTGAAAGGCGTGCAGCAGACCGGCCAGGTCCTTGTCCGGGCCGGGCCGGCCGACCCAGACGAGCGCCGGGGCCGGCCGCCCCGCGTCGGCCCGGGCCACCGCGGCGAACGGGCGCGCGTCCATGCCCGGGTAGACCGTGCGCAGCCGCGCCGGGTCGGCGCCGCACCGCTCCTGCCAGCGCCGGGCCCGCGCGTCGCCGGACGTGATCAGCGCCGCCCGGGCGTACGCCTCCCGCGCCAGCCGGAACTGGAACGCGCCCAGCAGCGCGCGCACCGGGGCCCCGGCGGCGGACGGCGCGACGGCGTGCGCCGCCCCGGCCGCGCTCGCCCCCGGGGCCGGGCCGGCCGCGCTGGTCAGATAGTGGCTGCGCAGCCTCACACCGTACTCCGTGATCAGCAGCGGGGTGCCACGGAAGCGCCGCGCGAGCAGCCCGGGCAGCGCGGCCGGCCCGGCGCCGACCGCGTGGCACAGCCGCGCGGCGCCGAGCGCGTCGGCGCCGTACCAGTCCAGCGACAGCGGGCGCAGCGCCCGCTCCAGCCGCTCGGTGACGGCGAGCAGGTCGGTCAACCGTGCCGCCTGCACCGCGCGCGGCGCGCCCGGCGCCCGGCACGCCGACTCCAGGACCCGCAGGGCCTGTTCGGAGTAGAGCCAGGCGCTCAGCGCCCCGGCCGCGCACAGCGACCCGGCCGGGCGCGGGCGCGGCGGCCCCAGCTCGGCGGCGAGCGCGGCCAGCCCGTAGAGACCACTGGCGAAACGGTCCGCCTGACGCCCGGTGCGGTCCTCGCCCAGCGGCTGGTACCCGGGGCACAGGGCGGCGGTCAGCTCGGCGAAGCATTCGGCGAACCGGCGGCCAGCCGCCCGCGGCACCCGGCCCGGGGCGGGCGGCCCCCACAGCGGCGCGGTGCGCACCCGGCGAACGGCGGGCGGCGGCGTGCGGCGCGGGCCGAGCTCCTGCTGCCGGCCGCGGCTGAGGGCGTAGACGTCGAAGTCGTGATCCGGCAGGCCGTTCAGCAGCCGGTCGCACCAGGCCACCGACTCGCCCTGGGCGTACGGATATCCACCCTCCGTGAGCAATGCGACGCGCACCGGCGCACCCCCTCGACTCCGTCCTCACTGACGGCAAGACGGTATGTCTACTTGTGCCTGGCTCGGCGGACGGTTGTCCGCCACACCATCAAAAGGGGTGAATATTCGTGACTCCGCGCCGAGCGGAGTCGTTAGGGCCCACTGCCGCCGGTCAGTTGGCGGGATGCGGCCACGGATTGGGGCGGCAGGTCACGCCGTTCGTGTCCAGGAACTTGGTCTGCTGCATCATCACCGGCGCCGGCGCGCCCTCCTCCGGACACACCACGTGCTGGTAGCCGAGCCGGTGCCCCACCTCGTGGTTGATGAGCATCTGCCGGTACCCGGCGATGTCCTCGCCGAACGTCTCCGAACCCTCCGCCCACCGCCAGGCGTTGATGATGACCCGCTCGGTGCTGGAGGAGTTGCAGGAGACGTTGTCCTCGGTGATGTCCAGGCCGGAACGGGCACACCAGTCCGCGGCGGTGCCCGGGCTGGCCAGGGTGACGACGAAGTCGTAGTCGCCGGAGGAGACGCGGGCGAAGGTGCGCTCGCCGTCGTTGCCCCAGCTCCGCTCGTCGTTGAGGGTGTGGTGGACGGCCTCCGCGAAGAACCCGGCATCGACGCCGATCCCCTCCTCCACGTCCACCCGGTAGCGGACCAGCGTGGTCGCGTCCGGATCGGCCGCGTCGTCCGAGCCGGGGACCGGGACCAGCTCGCCCGAACCGGTCAGCTCCGGGTCCATCTCGAACGAGGTGCTCAGCATCTCGCCATAGGTGGGCGGCGCGGCCTCCTCGACCTCCTCCTCGGCGGCCGACGGCGACGGGTCGGCGTCGGCCGGGGGCCGCTCCGCGCGCTCCTCGTCCGCGTCCACGGCGGGCCGTTCGGCGTCGGCGATGTCCCGCTCGCCGGTGTCCGGCTCGGCCACGCGGACGGCGACCACGACGCCGAGCGCCGTCACCACCGCGGCGGCGGCCAGCCCCGTCAGCGTGCGTCCCCAGCCGCCCTTCGCCCGCCGGGACCGGCTATCCCCGGGCACGGGCTCACGCTTCGGCGGGCGGCCGTGCCGCCGGTGCGACGCCGGGCGCGCGGGCCGCGGCCCGCGCTGTTCCGGGATGTGCTGTCCGTAGTTCGCGTCGTCAAACGCATCGAGGTACTCCTGGCGCGGTCCCGCGGGCGACAGTGGTGCGGCGGTGTCACGATGATCCATGCGGCTCCCCTCGACCGCCCGGCGGCGCGGCGGTCCCGGTCAGGAACTCCCGGAATCCGTGTGCCACTTCCTCCGGGAACTCCATCATGGCCACATGCCCGGCCTCGGGGAGCACGACCAGCCGGGAGGACCCGAACGCCCGGGTCGCCCGGCGCGCCATGCGGAACGACACCAGCCGGTCCCGGCCTCCGTACACCAGCAGCGTCGGGGCGAGGACCCGCTCGGCCTGCCGCCACAGCGAGTGCTGGCCGCCCAGCGTGTAGGCGTTGACCAGGCCCCGGGCGGAGCGGCTGAGCGAGTCCCAGAAGTACGGCAGCGCCTGCCGCCGCTCCAGCTCGGCCTCGGCCGCGGAGAACTCCTCGGGCGTGATCCGCGCCGGATCACCGTAGCACAGCCGCAGCACCTGGCGGGCCCGCTGCCCGGCGGTCAGCTCCTTCGTCATCCGCGGCAGCAGCCGCGGCATCCCCGGCATGCCCAGCAGGCCGGTCGGCAGCGCGGAGCGCTGGGGCCGCAGCTCGGGCAGCGCGGGCGAGATCAGGGTGAGAGTGCGCACCAGGTCGGGCCGCAGCGCGGCGACCCGGGTGGTGACGGCACCACCCAGCGAGTTCCCCAAGAGGTGCACGGGGCCGCGCGCGCTCGACTCCAGACAGCGGATGACCGCGCGGGCGTGCCCGTAGACGGAGTAGTCCTCGTCGTCGGGCGGCGGCGACGCGCCGAAACCGGGCAGATCGACGGCCTCGCACTCGACGTCGCCGGACAGCAGCTCCATGAGCGAGGACCAGTTGCGGGAGGACCCGCCGAGGCCGTGGACGAACAGGGCGGGCTCCAGGCCGTCCCGTGTCGCGGCACGGCGGCGGATCGCCAGCGTCATCCCGGGCAGGGCGACGGTCCGCAGCGTTTCCCCGTCCCGCACCCCGGGCCAGCCCTCCGCAGCGGCGAGCGCGGCCTGGGCCCGCAGCTCTTCGGTGGTTGGCATGGCGCAATATTACGAGTCCGTCACGCCCCTGGGCACGCGCCCCTCCGGGACGGCCCCCGATGGATGAGTTCGCCTCCCCCGCGCCGCGCCCCTAGGCTGGAAAGGCCCACCGGTCCGCGGGACCCCCAGGAGGTGGAGATGATGTCGCAGGATCCGAAGGACCCCGAGTCGTTCGACGAATTCCTCGACGCGGAGCAGGACGAGGAGCTGTTCGAGGAGGAGCTGGAGGACGAGGCGCCCGAGGCCGACGCGGTCGAGCAGCGCTTCGATCTGCTCCGGCTGCGCGACACTCCACTGACCGAGCGCAGCAGCGACGAGGTGGATCCCGGGGACGCCACCGAGCAGTCCCGCGCCGTCGACACGGGTGACGAGGAATACCGCTGAGCGGAATGTCCGCAGAGTGAAATCCTGCCCTTACGATGCACGCTCCGCGACTACTCGAACGTACGATGTCGAGACGGCGTACGACTCATGCGCACGTGCACCGTACAGACTCAAGACCACCGGGAGGCGGCGTGACAGCCACCGAGCAGACCGAGGCGCGCCCCCGCGGCACGCGCCTGCCGCGCCGGGCCCGACGCAACCAGCTCCTGGGCGCGGCCCAGGAGGTGTTCGTCGCCCAGGGGTACCACGCGGCGGCCATGGACGACATCGCCGACCGGGCCGGAGTCAGCAAGCCGGTTCTCTACCAGCACTTCCCCGGCAAGCTGGAGCTGTACCTGGCGCTGCTCGACCAGCACTGCGAGGCGCTGGTCCAGGCCGTCCGCAAGGCCCTGTCCGCGACCAGCGACAACAAGCAGCGCATCGCCGCCACCATGGACGCCTACTTCTCCTATGTGGAGCACGAGGGTGGCGCGTTCCGGCTGGTCTTCGAGTCCGACCTCACCAACGAGCCCTCGGTGCGCGAGCGCGTCGACCGGGTGGCCGAGGACTGCGCCAAGCTGGTCAGCCCGCTGATCGCCGAGGACACCGACCTGCCGGAGGAGCAGGCGATGCTGCTCGCGGTGAGCCTGTGCGGCATGGCCCAGGTCACCGCGCGGCACTGGCTGAGTTCGGGCCAGCGCGTTCCCGGTGACGTGGCGCGTTCCCTGACCGCCGGCCTGGCGTGGCGGGGCATCGCGGGCTTCCCTCTCCAGCACTGATCCGGCACCGATCGGGCGCCGACTGTTCGCTCTGGGCTTGCCCGGCCCGTGACCGGGCGGGTCGGCGGCGCGGATAACCTGTGGTCAGGTACGGCGCGGACCATCGCGCACGTTTGGGACCAGCGGAGGGACAAGCCGTGGAGATCAAGATCGGCGTTCAGCACACGCCGCGCGAGATCGTTCTCGAGAGCGGACAGTCTGCCGAGGAGGTGGAGAGCGCGATCGCCGAGGCGCTGTCCGGCACGGGCAAGCTGCTCACCCTGGTCGACGAGCATGGCCGCAAGATCCTGGTCCCGGCGGACCGGGTGGCGTACGTGGAGATCGGCCAGCCCACCCCCCGCCGGGTCGGCTTCGGGGCACTCTGACGCCTCGACGAACGGGAACGGCGGCCGGTGTTCACCGGCCGCCGTTCCCGTTCGCGGACACGGCCTAGCCTGGAGGGGGGTCGCCACCCGCCGCCGACGTTCCCGGAGAAGGAGAGCCGTGCCCGCCACCGGCGCCCGCCGCCCCGTCCGATCCCGCGCGCCGCTCGCCCGCCCCGGCGTCGCCCCGGCCCGGCTCGACGCGCTGCTGCTGACCGTCGCCGTCGCCGGGATCTCGATATCCGGCCCGCTGATCGCGGCCACCGCCGCGCCCGCCCTGGCCATCGCCTTCTGGCGCAACGCCCTGGCCGTCGCCGGCCTCGCGCCGGTCATGCTGCTTCGCCGGCGGGCGCGCGCGGAGCTGGCCGGGACCGACCGCCGGACCCTGCTGCTGTCGCTGGCCGCGGGCGCCGCGCTCGCCGCCCACTTCGGCCTCTGGCTGCCCAGCCTGCACCTCACCTCGGTCGCCTCCTCCGTCGCGCTGGCCACCACGACACCCATCTGGGCGACCCTGCTGCTGCGGCTGCTCGGCCACCGCCCGCCAGCCTCGGTGTGGCTGGGCTCGGTGGTCGCGTTCGCCGGGGTGCTGCTGCTGACGGGCGTGGACCTGACGGTCTCCGCCGAGGCGCTGGCCGGCGACGCGCTGGCGCTGGGCGGCGGCGTCGCCGGCGCGGTGTACGTGCTCATCGGCGCCGAGGTGCGGCGCACGACGAGCACCACCGGCTACACGTTCTTGTGCTACGGGGCCGCCGCCGCGCTGCTGCTCCCCGTCTGCGCGCTGGCCGGCGACTCGCTCGGCGCCGGCTACTCCGGCGAGACCTGGCTGAAGCTGCTGGCGCTGACCGTCGCCTCCCAGTTGCTCGGCCACTCGCTGCTCAACCGCGTGGTGCGCGGCCTCGGCCCGTCGGTCACGTCCACCGCGCTGCTGCTCGAAACACCCGGCGCGGCGCTGATCGCCGCGATCTGGCTCGGCCAGTCCCCGCCGGCCGCCGCCTACCCGGCCCTGGCGGTCATCCTGCTCGGCCTGGCCCTGGTCATCAGGGGAGAACGCACCGCATGAACGACGTCCTGACCCGCGCCGAAGACCGGCTGCGCACCGCGCTCGGCGAGCCCGACGCCCGCGCCGCCGTGACGTTCCTCGGCACCGAGCGCATCGAGGTGCTGCGCTTCCCCGACCCCGGGCGCGGACTGGTGCGTTACGCGACGCTGGGCATGTCCGCCGCGCCGATGACCGACCCCACCGCCACCGTCGCCGACCCCGGGCGCGGCCCGCGCGCCGAGTTGCTGCTCACGCTGCGCGCCGGCCGCGCCGCGACCGACGGCGTACTGCGCCCCCTGGCCGTGCTGGCCGCGTCCCCGCAGGTCGAGGGCGTGGTGGTGGCGCCCGGCGGCTCCCTGGACCTGGGCGAACCGCTGTGGCCCGGCGCCCCGTTCACCTCCGTGCTGGTGGACGACCCGGACGGCCCGGTGCCCGAGCTGCCGCTCCCGGCGCCCCGCGACCCGGTCCGTTTCCTGCCGCTGCTGCCCATGACGCCCAACGAGGCCGCCTGGAAACGGGTCCACGGCGCGGCGGCCCTGCGGGACCGGTGGCGGGAGCACGGCACCGATCTCACCGACCCGACCCGGGCGGGCACCCCCCTGAGTGGGTGACACGCCTTGACGGACGGGCGGCACACGGGGACTGTTGTTCCCCATGAGGGGCGAACCCAGTTGCCCGAAATGCGGTGGACGAGTGCGAGCGCCCGGTCTCTTCGCGGACTCGTGGCAGTGCGGCACCCACGGCCCGGTGCACCCGCTCCAGCCGATCATCCCGCCCAGCGTCAACGCGCTCACCGTCGCGGTGAACCGCGCCCGCGTCCCGGTGTGGATGCCCTGGCCGCTCCCCGTGGGCTGGCTGTTCACCGGCGTGGCCTCCGCGGGTGACGACCGCGGCGGCGGCCGGGCCAGCGCCATAGCCTGCACCGGCCCCGGCCCGCTCGGCGGCCCCGGCGAGCTGCTGCTGATCGCCGAGGAACTGGGCGTCGGGCTCGGCGCCCGCTACGCGGGTATCGACGGCCCGGACCCCGGCCCGAGGCTCAACATGTCCGACCCGCCCCAGGTCAAGGTCCACGCGGCCGGCCGCCCCACCCCGATGTGGCTGGTCAACGGCGCCCCGGAGGACCGCGCGGTGTTCGCGGGCGAGGCGATGGGCCTGTGGCTGTGGGCCGTGGTCTGGCCGCAGCAGTCCGGGCTGCTGCTGTACGACGAGCTGGTCCTCACCGATCTACGCGACGCCGGCTCCGAGGTGGACCTCGTCCCCTGCGGCGCCCTGTCGCCCCGCATCCTGTCCTGAGCAGCGCCCGCCGAAGTCGGGTGCTGGCCTATCCTGTCCCGGTGCGCATCGACCTGCACACCCACTCCACGGCCTCGGACGGCACGGACTCCCCCGCCGAGCTGGTGATGAACGCCGCCGCCGCCGGGCTCGACGTCGTCGCCCTCACCGACCACGACACGGTCGCGGGCCACCCGGCGGCCGCCGCGGCGCTGCCGCCCGGGCTGACCCTGGTCACCGGCGCGGAGATCTCCTGCCGGCTGGACGGGGTCAGCCTGCACATGCTGGCCTACCTCTTCGACCCCGACGAGCCCGAACTGGCAAGGGAACGCGACCTGTTGCGCGACGACCGGGTGCCCCGCGCGCGGGCCATCGTCGGCCGGCTGCGCGAGCTGGGCGTGCCGATCACCTGGGAGCGGGTCCGCGAGCTGGCCCCGGGCGCGGTGGGCCGCCCGCACATCGCCGCCGCCATGGTCGAGACCGGCGTCATCGAGGAGGTGTCCGCCGCGTTCACCCGGGAGTGGATCGGCGACGGCGGGCGGGCCCATGTGGACAAGCACGAGCTGGACGCGGTCACCGCGATCGGCCTGATCCACGACGCCGGGGGCGTCGCCGTCTTCGCCCACCCGCTGGCCGCGCGGCGCGGCCGGGTCGTCCCCGACGCGGCGATCGCGCGCCTCGCGGCGGCCGGCCTGGACGGCGTCGAGGTGGACCACCTGGACCACGACGGCGCCACCCGCGACCGGCTGCGCGCGATGGCCCGCGAGCTGGACCTGCTGACCACCGGGTCCAGCGACTACCACGGCACCCGCAAGCCGTGCCGGCTCGGCGAGCACACGACCGACCCCGAGGTCTACGCCGCGATCGTGGCCCGCGCCAAGGGCGCCGAGCCGATCACCGGCCAGCGGGCCTGAAGCCGCTACCGCCCGGTCCAGAAGTCCAGCAGCGCCGCCGCGGTCGCGGCGGGCTGCTCCGCGTTCGGCGAGTGCTCCGCGCCCTTGATCACCGTGCGGCGCGCGCCGAGTTGGACAGCCATCCGGTCCAGCAGCGGCACCGGCCAGGCGCCGTCCCGCTCCCCGGAGACCACGTGGATGGGCAGCCCGGCGGCGGCCAGCCGCGCCACCCGGTCCGGCTCGTGCCGCAGCGTGCGGCCCGTGGCCAGGAGCTGCGCGGGCGTGTTCGCCAGCCAGCGGCGGTAGAGGAACGCCCCCACGTCGCCAGGCTCCACCTGCCGGTAGCACACCCGCCACACCCCGCCCGTGCCCAGCACCGGCAGACAGACGCTCAGCGCCCGCACCTTCCACCGCTGCCACCGCGCGACGCGCCCCGGCCCCGAGCCGATCAGGGTCAGCGAGGCGAACGGCGACGGCCGATCGGCGGCCACCGCCCGCAGGACCGCGCCCCGGCAGATCAGGCCGCCCAGCGAGTGGCCCACCAGGTGCACGCGCCCGTTCTCCAGCGCCTCCGCCTGCGCCAGCACGTCCTCCGCCAGCGCCCCGAGCCGGTACGCCCCGCGCCCGGTGGCGCCCAGCGACTCGTACTGGCCGCGCCCGTCCACGGCCACCGCCCGGAACCCCGACGCGGCCAGCGGCGCCAGCAGCGCGATGAAGTCCTCCTTGCTGCCGGTGTATCCGGGCACCAGCAGCACCGTCCCGACGGGCGTCCCGGCCGGCTCGGCGTCCAGCACGGCGAACTCCCCGCGCCGGGTCGCGAGCCGGCGGGCCCGCACCCCCGCGGGCGGCATACAGAACGGCGGTCTGCTCACCTCTCGACAGTAACCGGACCGGGCGACCGGCCGCCGACATCGGTCCGTCATCGAGGCGAAACCGCCGGGGGGTGTTGCCGGGCGGCGCGCTCCGCCAGAATCTACGCGCGTTTCCCCCGTTGGGGCCGTACCACTCGCGAGGAGTTCCCATGCCGCTGGACCGCAGGACGTTTCTGGGTACCACTGCCGCCACCGGGGCGGGGGTGGCGCTCACCGGGGCCGCGGCGGCGCCCGCCGCGGCCCGCCGGGAGCCCGGTCCGCCGCGGTACGAGTTCACCGTGCTGGGCACCACCGACCTGCACGGCAACGTTTTTAATTGGGACTACTTCACCGACGCGGAGTTCACCGACGCCGGCGGCAACGACATCGGCCTCGCCAAGATCTCCACCCTCGTCAACGAGATCCGCGCCGAGCGGGGCCGCCGCAACACCCTCCTCATCGACGCGGGCGACACCATCCAGGGCACCCAACTCGCCTACTACTACGCCAAGATCGACCCCATCACCGGCACCGGGGAGGGCCCGGTGCACCCCATGGCCCAGGCCATGAACGCGATCGGGTACGACGCCGCCGCGCTCGGCAACCACGAGTTCAACTACGGCATCCCGCTGCTGCGCGCCTTCCAGTCGCAGTGCGACTTCCCGCTGCTCGCCGCCAACGCCCTGCACGCGGACACCGAACGCCCCGCCTTCCCGCCCTACTGGCTGACCCGGCTGCGCCCGCCCCGGGGCCGCGACGTCACGGTGGCGGTGCTGGGCCTGACCAACCCCGGCATCGCCGTCTGGGACCGGGCCCATGTCGAGGGACGGATGATCTTCCCGAGCCTGGAGGCACAGGCGGCGCACTACGTGCCGCGGCTGCGCGCGATGGGCGCCGACGTGGTGATCGTCTCCGCGCACTCCGGGACCAGCGGCACGTCCTCCTACGGCGACCAGATCCCGCACATCGAGAACGCCGCCGCGCTGGTGGCCGAGCAGGTGCCGGGCATCGACGCGATCCTGGTGGGCCACGCGCACACGGAGATCCCCGAGCGCCGGGTGAAGAACGCGGAGACCGGGCGCGAAGTGGTGCTCTCCGAGCCGCTGTTCTGGGGCAAGCGGCTGACCCTCTTCGACTTCGAGCTGGTCTGGGACCGGGGCGGCTGGCAGGTGGAGTCGGTCACGGCCGAGGTGCGCAACACCAACACCGTGGCGGAGGACCCCCGCATCACCCGACTTGTCGGCGAGCAGCACGCCCGGGTCGTCGCCTACGTCAACCAGGTCATCGGCACCGCGACCGAGGCGATGGCGGCGACCGAGGCGCCCTACAAGGACACCGCCGTCATCGACTTCATCAACCACGTGCAGACCGAGACGGTCACCGCCGCGCTGGCCGGCTCCGAGTACGCCGGAACCCCGGTGCTGTCCCAGGCCGCGTGCTTCTCGCGGACCGCGGCGATACCGGCCGGCGAGGTCACCATCCGCGACGTGGCCGGGCTGTACACGTTCGAGAACACCCTGGAGGCGCGGCTGATCACGGGCGCCCAGTTGAAGGACTACCTGGAGTACTCGGCGCGTTACTTCACGCAGACCCCGGCCGGCGCCCCGGTGGACCCCGCCGCGCTCACGAACGCGGGCGGCATCCCCGACTACAACTACGACGCGGTCTCCGGCGTCGCCTACGACATCGACATCGCCCGCCCGGCCGGGTCCCGCGTCACCGGCCTGCGGCACGCGGACGGCCGGCCGGTCGGCGAGGCGGAGGAGTTCGTGCTGGCGGTCAACAACTACCGCGCGGGCGGCGGCGGGAACTTCCCGCACATCGCCGGCGCCGAGCGGCTGTGGTCCAACTCCGACGAGATCCGCAACACGATCATCGCCTGGGTGCGGGCGAACGGCGCGATCGATCCGGCCGCGTTCGCCTCCGCCGACTGGCGGCTGACCCGGAACGGGGAGCCCGTCTTCTGACTCCCCGCGCCCGGCTCAGGAATCGGCCGACGGCTGCCCGGCGCCTGGCTGCCCGCCGCGCGTGCGGCGGCGCCGACGGCGCGGCGTGCGCGGCGCGGCGGTGGTCCCGACCTCGGCCGGGGCGTCCGCCTCGTCCCGCGCGGCCGACTCGGTGCTCTCGGCCGGCGCGGCGGTCGCCTCGCCGGTCACCGTGACCCCGCCGCGGGTGCGGCGGCGCTGGCGCGGCGTGCGGGCCTTCGGCGGCTGGCTGCTCTCCCGCCCGCGGCGCTTGCCCTTGGCGGAGGGCCCGCCGAGATCCTCGACCTCTTCGGCGGCGAGCCCGGCCCGGGTGCGCTCGGCGCGCGGCAGCGTGCCCTTGGTGCCCTCGGGGATGCCCAGCGCCTCGAACAGGTGCGGCGAGGTGGAGTACGTCTCCGGCGGGTCGGGGAAGGTCAGGCCCAGCGCCTTGTTGATGAGCTGCCAGCGCGGGATGTCGTCCCAGTCGACCAGGGTCACCGCGATGCCCGTGGCCCCGGCGCGGCCGGTGCGGCCGACGCGGTGCAGATAGGTCTTCTCGTCCTCGGGCGTCTGGTAGTTGATCACGTGGGTGACGCCGTCGACGTCGATGCCGCGGGCCGCGACATCGGTGCAGACGAGGACGTCCACCTTGCCGTTGCGGAACGCGCGCAGCGCCTGCTCGCGGGCGCCCTGCCCGAGGTCGCCGTGCACCGCCGCGGCGGCGAAGCCGCGCCGGCCGAGCTGCTCGGCGACATCGGCCGCCGTCCGCTTGGTGCGGCAGAAGACCATGACCAGGCCCCGGCCCTCGGCCTGGAGGATGCGCGCGACCATCTCCGGCTTGTCCAGGGAGTGCGCGCGGAAGACGTGCTGCGTGATGTTGGCCACAGTCGCGCCCTCGTCGTGGGGCTCGGTGGCGCGGATGTGGGTGGGCTGCCGCATGTAGCGCCGGGCGAGGCCGATGACCTGCCCCGGCATGGTGGCGGAGAACAGCATGGTCTGCCGCTTCGCGGGCAGCAGCTCGATGATCTTCTCGACGTCGGGCAGGAAGCCCAGGTCGAGCATCTCGTCGGCCTCGTCGAGGACCAGGCAGCGCACCTGGGACAGCACCAGCTTGCGCTGGGCGGCCAGGTCGAGCAGCCGGCCCGGGGTGCCGACGACCACGTCGACGCCCTTGTTCAGCGCCTCGACCTGCGGCTCGTAGGCCCGGCCGCCGTAGATCGACAGAACCCGGACGTTGCGGACCTTGCCGGCGGTCAGCAGGTCGTTGGTCACCTGCTGGCACAGCTCACGCGTGGGGACGACGACGAGCGCCTGCGGCGCGTCGGTGAGCTGCTCGGCCGTGGCCCGCCCGGACTCGACGTCCGCCGGGACCGTGACGGTCTCCAGCAGCGGCAGCCCGAAGCCCAGCGTCTTCCCGGTGCCGGTCTTCGCCTGACCGATGACATCGGTGCCGGCGAGGGCGACGGGAAGGGTCATCTCCTGGATGGGGAACGGGGTGGTGATGCCGACGGCCTCCAGGGCCTCGGCGGTCTCGGCCAGGATCCCGAGATCTCGGAATGTGATGGTGGTAGCGGACAGGGTGGTTGCCTCTTCTGTGTGACGCGGCACCCGGCGGCGAGGCGGGTCGTCGTTACCGCGCCGTCGAGTGGCGGCCCCGGGATGGGGGCCGGCCGTCCGGCGCGGGACCCGGTCGTCTCGCTCAAGCGCACGCACCGCGCGAGCGGGGTCCCTCATGCCGCGGTCTGTGCGGAACTCCCCCGGACGTTTCGGTCGGGCGAATCCCCCACGCACCGCGCGGAGGGCTGGTCAGGTCGGAGCCGATCGGGCCACCGACCGGGCATCCTCGGGTCTCCTGGGCGAGTTCCGTACGTTCCGGGCCCAGGTCTCCGGCATGGGGATGGGCCCACCGCATACGAGCGGGCCGCATATACCACTGTACCCCGGAACGGCGCACATGTGTCAGGCCCTGTTCCGGGTGCTCGCGACCGGGTCACCGCCCGCCCGGCCAGCGACTATTGTGCACTGGCGTGAACGGCATCCGGGCGCGCCGGGAAGCCGCCTGCGGAGGAGAGCTGATGGAGACGCCGAAGACCCCGAGTCCCGAGTCGCCCGAGGTCCCGGAGCCCACCGGAATCGCCGCGGTGGACTGGGCGGAGGCGTCCACGGATCCCCGGTACCGGGCGGCCGTGGTCGATCTGCTGGGGGCGCTCGCCTATGGCGAACTGGCGGCCTTCGAGCGGCTGGCGGACGACGCCAAGCTGGCGCCGACGCTGGCCGACAAGGCGGCGCTGGCCCGCATGGCGTCGGCCGAGTTCCAGCACTTCGAGCAGCTCACCGAGCGGCTGCGGCAGATCGACGAGGACCCGACGACGGCGATGGCGCCGTTCGCGTCCGCGCTGGAGGAGTTCCACCGGCTGACCGCGCCGTCCGACTGGCTGGAGGGCCTGGTCAAGGCGTACGTCGGCGACGCCATCGCGGCCGACTTCTACCGCGAGGTGGCCGCCCGCCTGGACTCCGACACCCGTTCCCTGGTGCTGCGCGTACTGGCCGAGACGGACCACTCCTCGTTCGCCGTGGAGAAGGTCCGCTCGGCGATCGAGGCCGACCCCCGGCTGGGCGGCCGGCTGGCGCTGTGGGCCCGGCGGCTGATGGGCGAGGCGCTGTCCCAGGCGCAGCGCGTGGTGGCGGACCGCGACGCGCTGTCCACGATGCTCGTCGGCGGCGTCGCGGACGGCTTCGACCTGGCCGAGATCGGCCGGATGTTCTCCCGCATCACCGAGGCGCACACCAAGCGGATGGCCGCCCTCGGCCTGTCCGCGTAGGCCGGGCGCCGCTACGCTCCCCGCATGACGACCCCCACCGCCCTCGACCTGGCCCTGATCGAGGAGTCCGCGAAGAAGTCCGCGCTGGTGTGGGTGCGCGGCCCGCAGGGGCCCGCGCGTCCGCTGTGGCACGTCTGGCACGACGGCGCGGTCTGGGTGGTCGGCGACGGCCCCGGCGAGCAGCCGCTGGCGGGCCTCCGCCTCACCGACGGCGGCACCGCGACGGTGACCTGCCGCAGCAAGGACAAGGGCGGGCGGCTGGTCGTGTGGCCGGCCCGGGTGGGCGAGCCGGCGCCGGACGGCGACGCCTGGCGGGAGGCGGTCGCAGAGCTGAGGGGCAAGCGGCTCAACGCGCCCGACGCCGAGGCGCTGGCCGAACGCTGGGCCGCCGAGTGCCGGGTGTTCCGCCTGGCCCCGGCCGGGGAGCCGTCGCAGCGGCCCGGGTCGATGCCCACGGCCTCGCTGGCCGCGCCCCCGCTGCCCACGCCCGCGAGCACGCGCCTGCCCACCCCCTCCGGCCTCCCGGTGCGCCGGCGGAAGGCGTAGCCGCCGGGGCTATTCGTCGGGCGTGATCATCGCGTCGCCGTAGTCGACGATCTCGTCCTCGTTCGGCGCGTGCAGCGAGAACTCCTCGCCCCAGTCGTCCATCGTCAACTCCCCCGCCTGGCCGCCCCGTTCCAGCCGGAGCGGATACGGGGTGCCGACCAGCGACACCTCCATCGCGCCGCCCGCGCCGCCGTCCGCCTCGACGCGGATCGTCGCCACGCCGTCGATCTCGCCGCGCTCGCCCGTCGCCCGCTCGCCCTCCAGCGTCAGCAGCCCGTCCAGCAGCGTGTTCTTGTCGGTGAAGCCGCTCAGCTCGGCGTAGGCGGGGTCGTCGGGCGCGACCAGTACGTACTTGTCGTCCAGCTTCTCGGCCGGGTCGGACTCCAGCTCCTCGGGGATGCCCTCGCTCTCCCAGAACGCCGCGTCCGCCTTGATGTACAGGTCCTCGCCGACCCGTAGCAGCTCGAATGTGGTGTCCTCCGCGGACACCTCCCCGACGCCGCCCTCCTCGCCGAGCCGGACGTCGAGCCGGTAGGAGCCGCTCTCCGTGATGACCGTGCCGGACAGCCGCACGGTGGCCGCCTCGGCCGCGGCCGTGCGCGCCCGCTGCTCTATCTCCGCGGGGGGCAGCTCGCCGATGCCGTTGGTGTCCTCGTCCGGGTCGTCCGAGCCGCACCCGGTCGGCGCGACGGCCAGCGCTCCCGCGCAGGCGATACCGGCCAGCGCCCGACGCCACCTGAGCCGGTTTCCGGGGGCAGTTGGTGTCACGAGGCGCAGCGTACCGGCAAGCCGGGCGGGGCCCGAAGGGCTGGTCCCGTCCGCCGCCCGCAGCGCCGTACCATCGGGGGCATGGCTACCGATACTCCCCCTGCTCCGGGCGCGACGGGCACGCTCCCCACGGAAGAGGCGGTGCGCGCCGCGCTGTCGCGGGTGAACGACCCGGAGATCCATCGTCCCATCACCGACCTCGGCATGGTGAAGTCGGTGGACATCGCCGGTGACGGCACGGTCACGGTCGGGGTGTATCTGACGATCCAGGGCTGTCCCATGCGGGACTCGATCACGGCCGACGTCACCGGCGCGGTGCGCGCCGTGCCCGGGGTCACCGGGGTGCGGGTCGAACTGGACGTGATGAGCGACGAGCAGCGCAAGGAGCTGGCCACCACGCTGCGCGGCGGGCAGGCCGAGCGGGAGGTGCCGTTCGCCAAGCCGGGCTCGCTGACCCGGGTCTACGCCGTGGCCTCCGGCAAGGGCGGCGTCGGCAAGTCCTCGGTCACGGTGAACCTGGCCGCGGCGATGGCGGCGGATGGCCTGAAGGTCGGCGTCGTGGACGCGGACATCTACGGCCACTCGGTCCCGCGCATGCTGGGCACGGACGCCGTCCCCACCCAGGTGGAGAACATGATCATGCCGCCGTCGGCGCACGGCGTGAAGGTCATCTCCATCGGGATGTTCACCCCGGGGAACGCCCCGGTGGTGTGGCGCGGCCCGATGCTGCACCGGGCGTTGCAGCAGTTCCTCGCGGACGTCTTCTGGGGCGATCTGGACGTGCTGCTCCTGGACCTGCCGCCGGGCACCGGTGACATCGCCATCTCGGTCGCCCAGTTGGTGCCGGGCGCGGAGATCCTGGTGGTGACCACGCCCCAGCAGGCGGCGGCCGAGGTCGCGGAGCGGGCCGGCTCGATCGCGGTGCAGACGCACCAGAAGATCGTCGGCGTCGTGGAGAACATGGCGGGGCTGCCGTGCCCGCACTGCGGGGAGATGGTGGACGTCTTCGGCACCGGCGGCGGCGAGCGGGTCGCCGAGGGCCTGACCCGGGCGACGGGCGCCAAGGTGCCGGTGCTGGGCTCGATCCCGATCGACGTGCGGCTGCGGGAGGGCGGCGACGAGGGGAAGCCGGTCGTGCTGTCCGACCCCGACTCCCCGGCCGGGACGGCGCTGCGGAAGGTGGCGTCCGCGCTCGGCGCCCGGGAGCGCGGGCTGGCGGGCCTGTCGCTGGGCATCACCCCGCGCAACAAGTTCTGAGGGGCACCGGGTGGGCGGCCCCCACCACCCACCCGCGCTGCCCGCCTAGCTAGGCGTAGCTCTCGATGTCCTTGACCACGGCGAAGCCGAGACCGTAGGCGCTCATGCCGCGCCCGTAGGCGCCGATGTGCACGTCGTGCTGGGCGGCTCCGGCCAGCACCCAGCCGTACTCGGACTCCCGGTAGTGGAAGTCGGTGGGAACGCCGTCGACCGGCAGGGACAGCACGGTCCAGCCGTCGCCGTGCAGGTCGTCGGCCAACTCCCAGGCGATGGCGGTCTGCTGCTCCAGCCAGTCCTGCCGCAGGGCGCGCTCCATCTGGGCCGGCCAGGTGCACGACAGCAGGCCCGAGCCCGCCAGCCAGGCGGCCGAGGAGACCGAGGTGGCCTCCAGCACGCCCGTTCCGTCGGGGCTGCGCCGCACCGGGCGGCTGGCGACCGTGACGACGACGGCGAACCGCTGCTCCTCCTCGCCGAGCTCGCCCCGCAGGGACGGCTCGTCCCCGTGGCCCGTGGAGCCGTGCTCGACAGCGCCGTCCGCGGCGACCCCCACTTGCATCAGCCAGCGAGGGCCGGTGAACGCCTCGTCCAGTCCGTACCAGGGAAAGCCGGCCATCAGATAGCCCTCCACCGCGCGGCGCGCACCGGGTACCCCCTGCGATGCGGCCTGCCCCCCGGACGCGCCTGGGCCGCCTGTCGCGTCCTGCGGCTCTGCCCGACTCGTCGTCTCCATGTAACGCGACGCCTCCTCATTGCCCTCGTCCTGGGCACACCCCGGACATAGGGAGGATAGCCATCCGGGTCCGGGGTGTCGGGCATGCCCGGAGATCGGGTGGCGTCATATGCCCCCGAAAAGACGCGAATGCACTCAGGTGGCGTCGGCGTCGAACGGCGGGGATTCGCGCTGCGTCTCGGCGCGGTCCCCGGCGGTGTCCTTGGACAGCGTGACGGGTGTGGTGCCGCTCGCCCCGGCCGCGCCCGCGGCGCCCTCCGGCGACTGCTTGGCCAGGCTGGTGCGGGAGGCCGGGCGGCCGTTCACCGCGTCGGTGACCTCGGTCAGCTCCTTGCGCATGTCCAGGCTGCTGGTGATCTCCTTCAGGCCGAGATCGTCGTTGTCCAGCAGGTGCTTCTTCGCGAACCGGCGGGGGTTGAGGTCCTCGAATTCGAAGTCCTTGAACTCCGGGCCGAGCTCGTTGCGGATGTCCTGCTTCGCGCCGTCGGAGAACTCGCGGACCTTCCGCAGGAACCGTGCGGTGTCCTGGATCATCTTCGGAAGCTTCTCGGGACCGAAGACGAGAACCGCGAGAATGACGAGCGTGATGAACTCCAGTGACCCTATATCGAAGAACACCTGACAGCTCCCTCACGCATACGGTAGATGGCTACGGTACCCGCCCTCGGCGGCCGGCGGGAGACGCCGGAACCCACAACGCGGTGAACGCTGGCCCACACGCCCGTCAACCGGCCCTCCCTCAGTCGCCGAACGCCTCACCCAGCGTGACGGTCAGCTCGATCTCCTCACCGTCGCGCTCGATGGTCAGCACCAGCTCGTCGCCCGGCCGGTGGCTGCGGATCTTCACGATGAGCTCGTCGCTGCCGAGCACCCGCTCCCCGTCCACGGCCGTGATGACGTCGCCTTCCTCGACACCCGCCGCCTCGGCCGGGCCGCCGGGCACGACGGCCGGCTCCCCGGAGGAGCTGCCGACCCGGGCGCCGTCGCCGAGATAACCGGTGTCCAGGGTGACCCCGATGACCGGGTGGCTGGCACGCCCCGTGTTGATCAACTGCTCGGCGACGTCCTTGGCCTGATTGACCGGAATGGCGAAGCCGAGCCCGACGCTGCCGGACTGGCCCGGGTCCAGGCCGCCGCCGTCGGCGGTGCGGATGGCGCTGTTGACGCCGATCACCCGGCCGTTGAGGTCGACGAGCGGGCCGCCGGAGTTGCCCGGGTTTATCGGGGCGTCCGTCTGGAGGGCGTTGACATAGCTGACGTCCGAGCCGTCCGCCTCCTCGCCGCCCGCCGTGATGGGACGCTCGGTGGCGCTGATGATGCCGGAGGTGACGGTGCCCTGGAGGTCGAACGGCGAGCCGATCGCCACCACCGGGTCGCCGACGCGGACGGAGTCCGAGTCGCCGAGCGGCAGCGCGCTGAGGCCCGAGACACCGGAGACCTTGACCACGGCCAAGTCGTAGCCGGCGTCCTGGCCGACGACCTCGGCACTCGCCGTGTCCCCGCTGCTGAAGGTGACGTCTATCACGCCGCCCTCGCCGGCCGGCCGCACCACATGGGCGTTGGTGAGGATGTGGCCCTGCTCGTCGAGGACGAAGCCAGTGCCGGTGGCGCCCTCGCCGCCGCCCGAGACATGGAGGGTGACGACGCCCGGCAGCACGGCCTCGGCGATTCCGGCGATGCTGCCCTCCGGCGGCGGCGAGTCCTCGGTGACCGCCTGCGGCAGCCGCACCTCACTGAACGCGCCCTCGCGCTCCAGGTAGACGCCGATCGTCCCGCCGAGGACGCCGGCCAGCAGCGCGATCACCGCGGCACCGCCCACCAGCCGGCTGAGGCGGGGACCGCCGGTCCCGGACGGCGGGGCGGCGGGGCCGACCAACGCGGGGGCGGCGCCGGGCGCGGCCCAGGGGTCGTACCGCCGCGGCTGCTCCCCGCCCGGGACGGCGCCCGGCGGCACATGGGTCCCCCCGGCCGGGGTGCCGCCCGGCGGGACATGCGTGCCGGCGGCCGGAGTCGCGTTCGGCGGAACGTGCGTGCCACCGGAAGGAGTGGCGTTCGGCGGGACATGGGTCCCGGCGGCGGGGGTGGCGTGCGGCGGCACATGCGTGCCGGCGGCCGGGGTCCCGTTCGGCGGCACGTGGGTGCCACCGGGCGGCGTCGGGGTCGGCCGCTGAACGGGCGGGGCGGGCGCCCAGGGGCCGGGCTGCCCGTAGGGCGGTGTGCCGTACGGGTCGTGCCCCGGCCGTGCGTCGGGGTCCTCGCCCTGGCTCGGCCCGGGCGCTCCCCAGGAGGCGCGGGAGGCGGCCTGCTGGCCGGGAAGGCTGTTCCCCTTGTCCATGGCGGCTGTCCCCATCGTGTCCGCGGCGGTCCTGTTCCCGGCACAGATTGAACCAGGTCAGTCCGCCGAATTCAGCGGGGGCTCACGGCTCCGAGGATGCTGGGGCCCGCCGAGGGATCGGCGAGCGGCGCCAGTTTCAGGCCGGCACCCAGCAACGGGAAGAGCTGACCGCTCGATCCGATCGGCCCCGCGGGCGCGCTGAGCAGGGCGAGCCCGGCGGCCTGGGCGGCGATGGCCTCCGGCAGCTCCCTCTCCTCTTCCGAACGTCCGCTCTGTGTGCGGGCCATGGCGACCTGGCTGACGTTGCTGCCCGCGGCGACCGTGCCGGGCTGCGACGAACCGGCGGTGGCCGTGCCCGCGCCGACGCTGGAGACCGCGCCGCCGATGGCGAACGCCGCCAGCGACACCGCGCCGGCCGCGGCGAACGCCAGCCGGTGGCCACGGGGCACGCGGGCGGCCCCCGGCTCATGTATCCGGAAGCCCCGCTCGCCGCCCAGCCGGGGCGGGCCGAGCGCCGACTCGCGCTGCTTGCCGCCGGGCAGCAGGTCCAGCCGGAGCACGGAGGACCGCCGCTGCGCGGGCGGCTGCTCCTCCCGCCCCCCGGGCGCGTCCGAGGAGTCGGCCGGCGGCTCCGCGCCGACGGCCGGCAGACTCTGGAGCCTGGCCAGCAGCCCGTCCGAGGGGCCCGGCAGCACGCTCTCGGCGAAGACGCTCTTCAACTCGCGCTGGGCGTCCGCCTCCGCCTTGCAGCTCGGGCAGGTGGCGAGGTGGGCCAGCACGCGGTCCCGGCTGTCGTGCGACAGCTCGCCGTCCACGAGAGCGGCCAGGCTCTCCCCGAGATGGTGGTCGGCCTGGCCGGGCTCTTGGGCACTGGTCACTCCGCCCCGCCTTCCCCGGCACGCCGGGCGGCGGGAACCGTGGCGAGGAGGGACTCCTCGCGCTCGGCACGCACGCCGGGCGAGCGGTGGCGCAGGGCCTTGCGCAGGTGCGACCGGCCGCGGTGGATCCGGCTGCGGACCGTGCCCAGCTTCACCCCGAGGGTGGTGGCGATCTCCTCGTAGCTCAGCCCCTCGATGTCGCACAGCACCACGGCGGCGCGGAAGTCGGGGGCCAGGGTGTCCAGGGCCTGCTGCACGTCGGCGTCGAAGTGCGTGTCGTTGAAGTGCTGCTGGGGCGTGGGCTCCCGGCTGGGCAGCCGGTCGGCCGCGTCCTCGCCGAGCGCGTCGAACCGGATGCGCTGCTTGCGGCGGACGGAGTCCAGGAACAGGTTCGTGGTGATGCGGTGCAGCCAGCCCTCGAAGGTGCCGGGCGTGTAGGTAGACAGCGAACGGAAGACCCGGACGAAGACCTCCTGCGTCAGGTCCTCGGCGTCGTGCTGGTTCCCCGTGAGCCGGTAGGCCAGGCGGTACACACGTGCGCTGTGAGTGCTGACGATCTCTTCCCAGCTCGGCGGGGCCCAAGTGGTGCTGTCGGAGCCCGCGTTGAACGTGGCGACGGTCGCGGTGGTGCCGTCTGCCTCGTCGATGGTGACATGCGCCCGGTCGGCGTCAGCGTTCTCTGTCACGGAATTCGGCCCGCCGGAAGACCGCAGGAAGCGTGTGAGCACTCCCCGGCCGGTGGACGTGGCCGCACCTCCCCTGTCGGCTCTGGTGGTGTCCAGTGGAGTCCCTACCATAGCCACCTCGCCCGTTAGCTCCGGATAAGCATTTCTTGACCGGCTTTCCCGGCCCCGCACCCGCTCCCGCGGATGCCCCGTGACTGATCCAACGACCGGTCCGGGCGTCCTGTTCCCCCCGGGAGTCGATACAGTCAAAGCGCGTGACAGACGGGGACAGGAGAGGGCCATTACCGGCAACCGGCTGACGAGCTGGGCGTTCGCCGAGGCGTATGGCGCACCGGACGCCGAGGCACCGGAGGGCGCGGCGCTCCGCTGGGCCCGCGACCGGGCCCGGGAGGTCGGCGTGCGCCCCGTGTCCCCCGGGACCGGGGACGCCCTGCGCCTGCTGGCCGCCACCGCCGGGGCCCGGGCCGTGGTGGAGATCGGCACCGGCACGGGGGTGTCCGGAATCCACCTGCTGGCCGGGATGCGGCCCGACTCCGTGCTGACCACGGTGGACATCGAGCCGGAGCGGCAGCAGTTCGCCCGGCAGGCGTTCCGCATGGCCGGTTTCGCGGGCAACCGCGCGCGGCTCATCCCCGGCCACGCGCTGGACGTGCTGCCCCGGCTCACCGACGGCGGCTATGACCTCGTCTTCTGCGACGGCGACCGGCTGGAGTGCCTGGAATGCCTCGCAGAATCGTTGCGGCTGCTGCGGCCCGGCGGGCTGGTGTGCTTCGCCGGGGTCTTCGCGGGCGGGCGCACCGTGGACTCCGGGGCGCAGCCGACGGAGGTGCGGAAGCTGCGCGAGCTGCTGCGCGCCGTGCGGGAGAGCAAGGATCTGGTGCCGGCGCTGCTGCCCGTCGGCGACGGCCTGCTGTGCGCGGCCCGCGCCTAGAAGAAACCAAACGGCGCTGCCCCGGATCGCCTTCCGGGGCAGCGCCGACTGTCAGCTCGGAGCGCGGCGGCTCAGCCGGTCACCTTCTTGAGTTCCTCGTCGAGGGCGACAGCCTCGTCCGGGGTCAGCTCGACGACGAGTCGGCCACCGCCTTCGAGCGGAACGCGCATGATGATGCCCCGCCCCTCCTTGGTCACCTCAAGCGGACCATCGCCCGTCCGCGGCTTCATGGCCGCCATGCTCGTTCCCCTTCCTGAACCAGCTCGTCGAGCCCGACAACACATGAGGGTCACCGGTCTCGAACACATTGCTTCACGCCATTATCCCGCATGGAACGTCCTCATGACCAACATTGGGCGGTATCCCTTCGGCAACGCGCACGCGCAAAACCACTCAATTCGCCGATTGTCCCGCGATAGCACGGACTTCTGCGTCATGCTGAGCGGCATGGCCGACACCGACACCGTGCTCTACGAGGTAACCGACGGTCTCGCGACTGTCACGCTGAATCGTCCCGAGGCGATGAATGCCCTGAATGTGACGGCGAAGGAAGCACTGCGCGACTCGTTGCGGAGGGCGGCGGGGGATTCCCAGGTCCGGGCCGTTCTCCTCACCGGCAACGGCCGCGCCTTCTGTGTGGGACAGGACCTCAAGGAACACGTCGCGGCATTGGCGGCGGAAGAAGACGACGCGATGCGCACCGTGGCGCTGCACTACAACCCCATCGTCAGCGCGATCGCCGGAATGCGGAAACCGGTCGTGGCCGCGGTGAACGGGGTGGCCGCCGGAGCCGGATTCGGCTTCGCGCTCGCGGCCGACTACCGACTCGCCGCCCGGAGCGCGTCTTTCAACACCGCGTTCGCGGGAATTGCGCTGTCGGCCGACTCCGGCCTCTCCTGGACCCTGCCCCGGGCCGTGGGCCCGGGCCGGGCCGCCGACTTGCTGCTCTTCCCGAGGACGGTGGACGCCGCCGAGGCCGAGCGGCTGGGCATCGTGCAGCGGGTCGTGCCCGACGAGGAGCTGCCCGCGGCGGCCCTGGAGACCGCGCGCCGACTGGCCGAGGGGCCCACGCTCGCCTACGCGGCGATCAAGGAGTCCCTGGCCTACGCCGCGGGCCACCCGTTCACGGAGACGCTGGAGGTCGAGGCCCGGCTCCAGCGGGAGGCCGGGGCCACGGCGGACCACCGGGCGGCGGTGGCCGCGTTCACCCGGAAGGAAAGCCCGCGGTTCGCCGGCGAATGAGCCGCCCGGCGGCGCGGTCGCTCAGGACTGCTCGGACGGCGGCGCCGCGTCCCCGTCCGGCGCCACCGAACGGGCTCCGGCCAGCGCCGTCTCCAGCTCGGCGATCCGCGCGTCGCGCTCGGCGAGCTCGGCGGCCAGCCGGTCCAGCACGTCGTCGACCTCGGCCATCCGGTAGCCGCGCGGCGCGACGGGCAGCCGCACCCGCACCACGTCCGCGGGGCCGATGGGCCGGTCGCTGGGCAGCGGATCGGCCAGCCGGTCCGGCTCGGCGTCCGTGAGCCCGCCGGTCGACGGCCCGCCCGAGCCGTCGCCGCTGCCGAGCACCGCCAGCGTGACCGCGGCGATCACCACGACCATCGCGGCCATCAGAAACCAGAACACGGCTGCCTCCCCTTGGCTTCGACTCTCCTGCGGTGCCGATCGTCGCATGCCGCGCCGACACCCGCGTGCGGGTAGGTTCGACAGAGTATGCCGCGAGGGACGGGCTGGAACGGAGAACAGAGCGATGCTGCGCCTTGGGGAGCGAGAGTTCGCCCCCGACGAACCGGTGATCATGGCCATCGTCAACCGGACTCCCGACTCCTTCTACGACCAGGGCGCCACGTTCCAGGACGAGGCGGCCCTGGCCCGCGTCGAGCGCGCGGTGGCGGAGGGCGCGGCGATCATCGACATCGGCGGCGTCAAGGCCGGGCCCGGCGCCGAGGTGGACGCGGCGGAGGAGATCCGGCGCACCGCCGGCTTCGTCGCCGAGGTGCGCCGCCGGCACCCGTCCGTGGTGATCAGCGTGGACACCTGGCGGCACGAGGTGGCCGAGGCCGTCTGCGCGGCCGGCGCGGACCTGCTCAACGACGCCTGGGGCGGGGTGGATCCGCTGCTGGCCAAGGTGGCGGCGCGGCACGACGTCGGCCTGGTCTGCACCCACGCGGGGGGCGCGCGCCCGCGCACCCGGCCGCACCGGGTGGCGTACGACGACGTGATGGCCGACATCCTGCGGGTCACCGTGGGGCTGGCCGAGCGGGCGGTGGCGCTGGGCGTGCGGCGCGACGCCGTGCTGATCGACCCCGGGCACGACTTCGGCAAGTCCACCCGGCACTCGCTGGAGGCCACCCGGCGGCTCGGCGAGATGACGGCCACCGGCTGGCCGGTGCTGGTGTCCCTCTCCAACAAGGACTTCGTGGGCGAGACGCTGGACCTGCCGGTCCGGGAGCGGCTGCTGGGCACGCTGGCCACCACCGCGGTCTCGGCCTGGCTGGGCGCCCGGGTCTACCGGGTCCACGAGGTGGCCGAGACCAAGCAGGTGCTGGACATGGTGGCCTCGATCGCGGGCCACCGCCCGCCGGCGGTGGCCCGCCGGGGCCTGGCCTGAGCCGGGCCCGGGGGCCGGGGCCCAGGTCCTGTCCGGCCGATCCGGCAAGATCGACAGGACCGGAACCTAGGGCCTGTATCGAGTTCCCGGTCGGATCAGCCCGCGGCGTCAGACGCGGTGCATCGCAAGGCACCGGATCGCAGCTCATACCCGGCCGTATTCGCGCGATTCGGCTGGGGGCACCTCCCAGACGGAGTCTGGGGGAGCGGCGAGGTGCCGTGACTGGCGTCGCGGGCCCGGGCGGGAACTCGATACAGGCCCTAAGGCTTGGTGACCAGCGCGATGGCCTCGTCCACGTCGTCGGTGACGTGGAACAGCGCCAGGTCCTTCTCCGACGCCTTGCCGCCCGCGATCACGGTGTCGCGTACCCAGGCCGCCAGGCCGCTCCAGTACTCCGTGCCGACCAGCACGATCGGGAAACGCGTCACCTTCTGCGTCTGGACCAGAGTCAGCGCCTCGAACAGCTCGTCCAGCGTGCCGAGGCCGCCGGGCAGCACCAGGAAGCCCTGCGCGTACTTCACGAACATCGTCTTGCGCACGAAGAAGTACCGGAAGTTGACCCCGATGTCGACGTACTCGTTCAGCCCCTGCTCGAAGGGGAGCTCGATGCCGAGGCCGACCGAGACGCCGCCGGACTCGCTGGCGCCGCGGTTCGCCGCCTCCATCGCGCCCGGGCCGCCGCCGGTGATCACGGCGAAGCCCGCCTCGGCCAGGCCGCGGCCGATGCGCCGCCCCAGCTCGTACTCGGGCGCGCCCGGCCGGGTGCGGGCGGAGCCGAACACGCTGACGGCCGGCCCGAGTTCGGCCAGGGCGCCGAAGCCCTCGACGAACTCCGACTGGATCCGCAGCACCCGCCAGGGGTCGCCGTGCACCCAGTCCGAGGGCCCGCGGGTGTCGAGCAGCCGCTGATCGGCCGTGCCGGGCATCACCTGGCCGCGCCGGCGCACCACCGGGCCCAGGTGCTGTTCGCGCCTGCCGTCCCGCTCGCCGGAATCCGGGCTGCCGCTGCCGCTCATGCCGTGCTCCTCACCTGTCGCTGTCGGGGACCTGTGAGCAGCGTACGGTCACGCCGCCGCTGGTCCGGAGAGCCACCTGCGCAGCCGCTCCTCGCAGCGCAGAATCAGCTCCGTCTCCACGCGCTCGTCCCGCTTGTGGGCCAGATTCGGGTCGCCCGGGCCGTAGTTGACCGCCGGCACGCCCAGGGCGCTGAAGCGGGACACGTCGGTCCAGCCGAACTTGGGCCGCGGCTCGCCGCCGACCGCCTCGATGAAGGCGCGGGCGGCCGGGTGCGTCAGCCCGGGCAGGGCGCCGGGCGAGTGGTCGGTCACGACGAACTCGGCGACGCCGCAGCCGTCGAAGACCTCGTGGACGTGGGCGACGGCCGCCGCCTCGTCCAGGTCGGGCGCGTAGCGGTAGTTCACGGTGACAACGCACTCGTCCGGGATGACGTTCCCGGCGACGCCGCCCTCGACGCGCACGGCGTTGAGCCCCTCGCGGTATTCGAGGCCGTCGATCACCGGCCGCCGCGGCCGGTAGTCGGCCAGCCTGGCGAGCACGGGCGCGGCGGCGTGAATGGCGTTCGAGCCCATCCAGCCGCGCGCCGAGTGGGCGCGCTGGCCGGGCAGCCGCAACTGGACGCGCAACGTGCCCTGGCAGCCGCCCTCCACCTCCCCGCTGGAGGGCTCCAGGAGCACGGCGAAGTCCCCGGCCAGCCAGTCGGGATGGGCGGCGGCGAGGTGGCCCAGGCCGTTGCGGTGGGCCTCGACCTCCTCGTTGTCGTAGAAGACGAAGGTGAGATCGCGGTTGGGGCGGGGCACGGTCGCCGCGACGCGGAGCTGGACGGCGACGCCCGACTTCATGTCGCTGGTGCCGCAGCCCCACAGCACGCCGTCCTCGTCCAGCCGGGAGGGGACGTTGTCCGCGATGGGCACGGTGTCGAGGTGCCCGGCGAGGACCACCCGCTGGTCGTGGCCGAACTCGGTGCGCGCCACCACGTTGTTGCCGTACCGGTCGACCCGCAGCCAGGGCAGCGTCCCCAGGGCCTCGAACACGGCGTCCGCGAGCGGCTTCTCGGTGCCGCTGACGGAGGGGATGTCGACAAGCTGGGCCGTGAGGGCGGCGGCGTCCCGGCCGAGATCGAGAAGTCCGGGTTCGGTGGCGGGTGGTTCCATGACCTCACGTTACCCGGCGGGCGCGGGCTGTCGGTCCGACCCGTTACCCTCTTCGCGTGCCCGGACCGACGACCGCCAAGCGAAGCCGACGAGCGGCGCGTGGCGCGTTCGCCACGCTGGTGCTGCTCGGTATCGGGGGCTACGCGTTCGTCACGCTCTACGACCGCGACGGCTCCCAGGGGCCACCGCACTGCGCGGTGGCGCGCGCGGACGGCGAGCGCGCGTTCACGCTCAAGCCGCAGCAGGCGGCCAACGCGGCCACCATCGAGGCCGTCGCCTCCGCCCGGGGGCTGCCCGAGCGCGCCGTGACGATAGCGATCGCCACCGCGATGCAGGAGTCCAGCCTGCGGAACCTCGACTACGGCGACCGGGACTCCCTCGGCCTCTTCCAGCAGCGGCCCTCGATGGGCTGGGGCAGCGAGGAGCAGGTCATGGACCCGGTGTACGCGGCGGGCGCCTTCTACGACCGGCTGGTCGAGGTCCCGTCGTACGAGACGATGCCGCTGACCGAGGCCGCGCAGGAGGTGCAGCGCAGCGCCTTCCCCGACGAGTACGCCAAGCACGAGGAGGAGGCGGCGCTGCTGGCCGCCGCGCTGACCGGGCGGACGCCGGCGGCGCTGAGCTGCTCGTGGATCGTCGGGGCGGAGCAGGACGGGCAGCCGTCGGAGGTGTACGACCGGCTGGTGCGGGAGTTCGGCGAGGGCGTGCAGCCCATCGGCGACGGCACCCAGGTCACCGTTCCGCTGCGGGCGGGCGAGGAGACGCGGCGCGGCTGGGAGCTGGCGCACTGGGCGGTGGCGCACTCCGCCGAGCTGGGCATCGCGCGGATCTCCTATGGAAACCACCTGTGGGAGGCCGAGAGTTCGGCCGACGGCTGGCAGGAGATAACCGAGGAGAACGTGGCCAGTTCCACCGACGAACTCCGGCTCTCCGTTTTCTCCCCGGTGTAGCGGCACACCGGCACAGTTGTACGGGAATGCGCCGGCCCGGCCGTCCCGGACCAAGGTGAATTCCGGGCCCCGGGGAAGGACGTGACGTTCGGTCAATTACCTTCCGCCAGGCGGCCGATCCATCTCATTCCGCGGTCTCGATAATGCGATGCATTGCCAATCCTTTACCCGTGCCGACCGAAACCTCTCCCGGCCCGCGACCGATAGGCACGGCGTCCGCATCGCATCTCTCCGCAAAGGAGCATCATGTCCAACCCTGTTGCGCGCCGTCTTGCCAAGGCCGCGTTTCTGCTCGCCGCGGGCGCCGCACCCGTTCTCGGGGCGGCGGGTCAGGCGGCCGCGGCGGATGACCCGCTGCTGCCGGACCTCGGCGGACTGACCAAGCTGGACGACGACGGTCTCGGCGACACGGTGGACAGGACCGGGCGCTCCGCCGCCGGCCTGGCCGAGGACGTCGGCGACGACGCCCTGCGGACGGCCGCGCCGATCGTCATGCCACTGGCCCACGAGGTCGGCGCCAGCACCGCCACGACCACGGGAGCGCTGGTGCACGACGTGGCGACCACCCTCTCCCACACCGGCCCCACGCCGGACGAGGTGGCGCGTGCCCTGCCCTCGCTGGAGGACCCGGACATGCACGCCCTGACGCTCTGACGGCCGCGGACGGGCCCCGGGGAAGCAGCCCGTCCCCGGGGCCGCCTCATGCCGACAGGCGCGCGACCGCCGCGGCGACGCGTTCGTCGGTCGCGGTGAACGCCACCCGCACGAAACTCTCCCCCGCCGGGCCGTAGAAGTCCCCGGGCGCCACCAGGATGCCCTGCTTGGCCAGGTCCGCCACCGTGTCCCAGCACGGCTCGTCGCGCGTGGCCCACAGGTAGAGCGACGCCTCGCTGTGCTCGATGCGGAACCCGCGCCCCAGCAGCGCCCCGCGCAGCGCCTCCCGCCGCGCCGCGTACCGCGCCCGCTGCTCGGCCACGTGCGCGTCGTCCCCGAGCGCGGCGGCCATCGCGGCCTGCACGGGCGCGGGCATCATCATCCCGGCGTGCTTGCGGATCGCGAGCAGCTCACCCAGGACCGCCGCGTCGCCCGCGAGGAACGCCGCCCGGTACCCGGCGAGATTGGACCGCTTGGACAGCGAGTGCACGGCGACGAGACCCGCGGTGCTGCCGCCGCACACGTCCGGGTGCAGCACCGAGACCGGCTCCGCGTCCCAGCCCAGCTCCAGGTAGCACTCGTCGCTGACGACCAGCACGTCGTGCGCCCGCGCCCAAGCCACCACCTCGCGCAGCTCGGCCCGTTGGAGAACGCGGCCGGTGGGGTTGGCGGGCGAGTTGAGCCACAGCAGCCGCAGCCCGGCCGGGTCCAGCTCGGTGGCCGCCCCCCGGTACGGCACCGGCTCCGCGCCGGCCAGCCGCGCCCCCACCTCGTACGTCGGGTAGGCGGGCTCGGGGAAGGCCACCCGGTCCCCGGCGCCCAGGCCGAGCTGGGCGGGCAGCGAGGCGACCAGCTCCTTGGACCCGATCAGCGGCAGGACGTTCGCGTGGCCGAGACCACTGGCGCCCGTGCGCCGCTCGCACCAGTTGACGATGGCGTCCCGCAGCGCGGGCGTGCCCCACACCGTCGGGTAGCCGGGGCTGTCACCGGCCGCGGCCAGGGCCCGCCGGATCACCTCCGGCACGGGGTCGACGGGGGTGCCGACCGACAGGTCGACGATGCCTCCGTCATGGGCGGCCGCGGTCGCCTTGTACGGTTCGAGCCGGTCCCAGGGGAAGACCGGCAGGCGGGCGGAGACGGACGGCACGGGTGGCTCCCCTTCTTCAACGACGACCGCCGGCGGGCGCGGTCGCACGAACTCACGGTCTCAACGGGCTCAACGGGCTCAACGAGTAGCACACCCGCCGAACGCATCGGTCCCGCGCGGGCGGCTGCCGCGCGGGACCGGTGACCGACGCCGGGCAGGGACTGACCGGCGGGACGTCACTCGTCGTGGCTCTGCGGAGGCAGCGCGGCGACCAGCGGGTGGTCCCGCTCGATCAGGCCGAGCTTGCTCGCGCCGCCGGGCGAGCCGAGCTCGTCGAAGAACTCGACGTTCGCCTTGTAGTAGTCCTTCCACTCCTCGGGGGTGTCGTCCTCGTAGAAGATGGCCTCCACGGGGCAGACAGGCTCGCAAGCACCGCAGTCCACGCACTCGTCGGGGTGGATGTACAGGGCGCGCTGCCCCTCGTAGATGCAGTCGACAGGGCACTCCTCGATGCATGCCTTGTCCTTCAGGTCGACACAAGGCTCCGCGATGACGTAGGTCACGCTGTCAGTCCTCCTCGTTGGGGGCGGCGGGGTCCGCCACTATGGCGCGCGGGAGCGCGGCGTCGTCGATGCTCAGCCCTAGTATCGCCGGTTGGGGCTAAAGGACGAACAAGAGGGGCTGAGAAGACGCATGCAGTTCTCCGCGGACGCACACTTTATCGTCCGTATCACCGCCGCTGACGTGGGCAAACGCGTCTCCGTCCGGACCCTGACGGGCTCCGGTGAGCCCGGCGCCCGCTTTACCGACACTGTCGGGGTGCTCACATCGTGGACGGGTGGTGTGCTCACCGTCACACGCCGGGACGGGCGGATTGTCCACCTCGCGGAATCCGCCCTGGTCGCGGGAAAGGTGGTGCCGCCCCGCACCGCCCGACCGCGCGGACTGCCCGCGACGACCGTCGCCGAGCTGACCACGGTCGCGGTGCGGAGTTGGCCCGCGCCGGACGCCGAGCGCCTCGGGGACTGGCTGGCCAGGGCCGGGGAGGGCTGGACGCGCCGCGCCAACTCGGCGGTGCCGCTGGGTGACAGCCCGCCGGACCTCGACCGGCTCGTCCAGTGGTACGCGGCGCGCGGCCTGCGCGCGAACCTTCAGCTCCCGACCGGGCGGGAGATGCTCACCGCCGAACTCGACCGGCGCGGCTGGACCGCCGCCGCGCACACCTCGGTCCAGGTCGCGGCGCTCGCCCCGCTCGCCGACCGGGCACCCGATGAACGCGTGCTCGTCAGCCGGGAGTTGACGGAAGAGTGGCTGCGCGGCTGGCCGCGTGCGGCCGAGGCACCGGCCACCGCCCGGCGGATCCTGGGCGGCGGCCCGCTGGTGCTGTTCGCGCTGATCCCCGGCGACGACGGCCGCCCGGCGGCGGTGGGCCGCTGCGTGGTGGACGGCCGGTGGGCCGGGTTCGCGGCGATGCGGGTGGACCCGGCCCACCGCAGACGCGGCCTGGCCACCACGGTGCTGGCCGAACTGGCCCGCGCGGCGCTCGCCGAGGGCGCGAGCGCCGCGTACCTCCAGGTGGAGACGGACAACCCCGGCGCCCGTGCGCTCTACGCGCGCCTGGGGTTCGCCGATCACCACCACTACCACTACCGGACGGCGCCGGAGGGATAGCCGGCCTTAGCCGATGGCCCCCTCGACGACGGCCTCGCGGCGGCCCGGGCCGTCGTTCACGGTGGCCGTCTCGCGCAGCGCGGGGATCAAGGCGGCGGCGATGTGCTCCATGGTGATCGGGACCACCCCGGCGCCGCCGTCGATCATGACGCCGTCGAAGTAGCCCTCGAGTTCGACCTCCAGCGCCTCGGTGTCGATGACCGGCTGGAGGTTGCCCTCGTCGCTCGGCGCCATCGACAGCACGTTGCTCAGCGTCTGCTCGCTGAGCGGCAGCGCGTAGTTCTCGCCCGCCATCACCCAGACCCAGCCCGACATCGCCGGCTCGCCGAACTCCTGGAGCGCCTGCTGCACCTGGGCCTCGCCCACGGTCGGCTCCTGGTTGGTCATCGGCAGCTCGATGGCCGGGTTCCGCCCGGTGGCGGCCCGCTCCCGGAACGCGGACTCCACCGCGTCGGCGGCGGCCTGGAGGTCCACCGCGGTGCCGGGCTCGCCGAGCCGGCCGATCGCCTCGCCGTTCTCGAAGACGACGGTGCCCTCGACGGGTCCGGAGCCGGCCTGGTCCGCGATGTCCTGGAGCGCGACGGTCAGTTTCTCGCGGTCCACCGCGAACTCGGCGTTCTCCGTGCGCTCCGCGCCGAGGAGGGAGCCGAACACGGCGACCGGGCTGTAGTCCTGGCCGGAGACCGCCTGCACCGTGGCCTCGGTGTCCACCGACAGGCCCGCCACGCTGGGCTTGAGCTCGACCTCACGCTCGCCGATGCGCAGCGTCAGCGGGTCGTCGTTCGCCTGCTTCAGCGCGGAGTCCAGGCGCTCCTGGGCCTCGTCCGAGCTGAGGCCGCCGATGTCGACGCCCAGCACGGTCGTGCCCCTGGGCACGTCCTCGGGGCTGAGGTAGAGCCCGGCGCCATAGGCCACCACGGCGATTCCGACGACGCCGATGGCCAGCAGCCGCAGCTTGGAACGGCCGCCCTTGCGCTTGGCCGCCGCCGGGGCGGCCGGCTTCGGCTTCGGCTCGGGCTCCGCCTCGGCGACCGCGGCCGGCGGGCGCGGGCCGGGCGGCGGCACCGCCGGACCCGGCTCGGGACCGGGCGGGCCGGCGAACGGGGCGGCGAGCGCGGCCATGGGACCGGTGGCGGTGACGTCCGGCGGCGGCGCGGGCGGGAAGGGCCCGCCGAGGTCCATCGTGGTGCCGACCGGGTCCTCCTCCTCCGGCAGCAGCGGCGGCTCTGGCCGCCGGGGCGCCGCCGGGGCCGGGGGCACGGGCATGTCGCCGGTCACCGGGCCCGAGGTGGGGCCGACGGGCCGGGGCGGCAGGCCCAGCGGCGTGCCGGCCGGCGGGGTGTCGGCGGGCTGCCGGAACCAGTCCTCCGGGATGCCGCTCGCCGGCGTCTCGGGCACGGCCGGGTGGCCTCCGGGCGGGGTCTCCGGGGCGGTGGGCGGAGTGGGCCGCGGCGCGGCGCCCCCCTTGGGCGCGGGCGGCTTCTTGGGCTCGAACCAGGAACTGGTCTTCTTGCCGCCGGCCGCGCCGCCCGCCGCGCCCGCTCCGGTCACCCCGGCCGCGGGCGGCGGGCTCGGTGGCGCGGGGGTGTCGCGCGCCGCCGGCTCGTCGACCGTCTCCCGCACCACGATGGGCGGAATGGGCCGGGATCCGGGAATGTTGATCCGGGCGCGGGTCGTCAGCGTGGTCTCGGTCTTCTTCTCCCCGGCCCGTGGCGCCGGGCGAGCGTCACCGTCCCCCTCGCTGCGCTGGGGTTCCCCCCACCCCAGCGGTCCCGGGGGCGGATTGTCAGTATCACGACTCAAGGCAAGGTCTCCCGGTTGGGCTTCACCAGCCGGCCCGGGCGGGCCGGGACCGGACGGCTGGCCCCACGATACTGGGGACGGCGGGGTGGTACGCCGCCACCACAGGATTGGCACATCCGGCCGCCCTCACGAACGTGAGCGCGGCTCGGGAACGGCGAACAGCGGGCGGTCGGCGGGAGCCAGCGTGGCACACGCCACCGCGAGCGCCATGCCGCCCAGCAGGAACAGATAACTGGCGGCGCCCGCCGCGAAGATGAAGTCCCCCTGCGGGCGGGTCACCGTGAGCGCCAGCACCGCGACCGCCCAGCCGCCGGCCGGCGCCCCGGCCCCCAGCCGGGAACGGGTCACCAGCGCGCCGCCCCAGAACAGCCCGGCGGCGCCGCCGAGCGCCAGCAGCAGCCCCAGCGGGAACCAGCCGCCCTGCACCAGCGAACCGGCCACCCCGGCGAGCACGCCGAGCACCCCCAGCCCCGCGTATCCGGCCCACTTCATGCGTTGTCCCCTTCCTGACCGGGATCGGCTGCCAGACCGGCGAAGATGCCCTCCGCCCCGGCCGGCAGCGGCGCGCCCCCGATCAGCCGGTAGTACTCCGTTTCCCACAGCGGCTGGGCCAGGCCGTTGGACAGCGCGAACACCCCGTCCCCGACCTCGATTTGGGTGGCGTGCGCGGCCATCGCCGCGGTCTTGGCCGCGACCCGGGCCGGGTCGCCGCGCACCGCCAGCGTCACCAGCTCGTCCGCCGTCACCCCCGGCACATCCGACACGGTGGCCACGCCGGGGAACGGGCCGGGCCCGGCGGCGGCCAGCCGGGCGAGGCGGTCCTCGGCGACGGAGCGCGGCACGCAGTTGACCAGGAGGCGGGCGATCTCGTGCCGCCCGGCGGCGAGTTGGGCGCCGCGCAGGGCGACCCGGTGGGCCTGGATGTGATCGGGGTGGCCGTAACCGCCGTTCTCGTCATAGGTGATGAGCACCGACGGCCGGACCTCGGCGATGATCTCGGCGAGCGCGGCGCCGGCCTCGTCGAGGTCGGCCCGCCAGAACGCGTTCGGCCGGTCGTTCGAGGCGAGGCCCATCATGCCGGAGTCGCGCCAGCGGCCCGGCCCGCCGAGCAGGCGGTGGTCGGTGACCCCCAGCGCGCGCATGGCCGCGGCCAGCTCGCCCGCGCGGTGGGGGCCGAGGGCGTCCTCCCGGCCGGCGGCCAGGTGCGCCAGCGCCGGCGGGATGACCTCGCCCTCCTCGCCGAGCGTGCAGGTGACCAGGGTGACGCGGGCGCCCGCGGCCACGCAGGCGGCCATGGTCACGCCGTTGTTGATCGACTCGTCGTCGGGGTGGGCGTGCACGAGCAGCACGCCGGCCTGGCCGGAGCTCATGGCAGTGAGCTTAACGGCCGCCGCGCACGCCCGATCAGAAGCTCAGGTCGCTGATCATGTCCGACACATTGGTCGAGAAGTCGTCGATGGTAGGGGCCATGTTCGATCCGGCGAGGTAGAAACCGAAGAGCACGCAGACGATCGCGTGCAGCACCTTCAGTCCCGCCCTCCTGACCAGCAGAACGACAATGACCGCGAGCAGCAGCACCGCGGAGACGGAGAGCGCCACCAAGATCACCTCCATGAAGTCGTGCCCGGCTCCGGGCAGGCCAAGGAGACCTTCCGTTCCTGGAAGTGTCCTTCCACCACGCGCCTCGGATCATAACGATCAACAGGCCGAGCACGGCTCGGTGCACGGGAGCAGAAGAGGGGCGCACGCCCCCCGCACGCCCCCCGCGCGGGCTCGTTCAGCGGGCTCGTTCAAGGGCCGCCGCGGTGGTGCCCTCCTCGGGGAAATGGCAGGCGGTGAGGTGGCCCTCGGCGTTGCCGGGGAGCCGGACGAGCGGGGGCTCCTCCGCGGCGCACTTGGCCTCCGCCTTCCAGCAGCGGGTGCGGAAGCGGCACCCGGAGGGCGGATCGGTCGGCGAGGGCACATCACCCTGAAGGCGGATCCGCTCGCGGGGCGGCCGGGGGCCCTCGCCGTCCTCGGGGGCGAGGGCCATCTCGGGCACCGCGGACAGCAGCGCGTGGGTGTAGGGGTGGCGGGGCCGCTCGTAGATCGAGGCGCGGTCGCCCAGTTCGACGATCTTGCCCAGGTACATCACGGCGATGCGCTGCGAGAAGTGCCGCACGATCGCCAGGTCGTGGGCGATGAAGAGGAAGGCGATGCCCAGTTCGCGCTGCACGCGCCGCAGCAGGTTGACCACCTGGGCCTGGATGGAGACGTCCAGGGCGGAGACCGGCTCGTCGGCGATGATCAGCTTCGGCTCCAGGGCGAGCGCCCGCGCCACCCCGATGCGCTGCCGCTGGCCGCCGGAGAACTCGTGCGGAAAACGGTTGTAGTGCTCGGGGTTGAGGCCCACGGTCGCCAGCAGCTCGCGGACGCGGGCCTCCCGGCCGCCGGGCGGCTCGATCCCGTTGATCTCCATGGGTCCGCCGATGATGGTGCCCACGGTCTGCCGCGGGTTCAGCGAGGAGTAGGGGTCCTGGAAGATCATCTGGATCTCGGAGCGGACCGGCGCCAGCCCCCGCCGCGAGGCGTGGGTGATGTCCCGGTCCCGGTACGTGATGCGGCCCGCGTTCGGCTCCAGCAGCCGGGCCAGCAGCCGTCCCGTGGTCGACTTGCCGCAGCCCGACTCGCCGACCAGGCCGAAGCTCTCGCCCTGGTGAACGGTGAAGTCGAGCCCGTCCACGGCCTTGACCGCGCCGACGGTCCGCCGGACCGGGAAACCGCCCTTGACCGGGAAGTGCTTGACCAGCCCCTCGACGGTCATCAGGGGCACCCGGTCGTCCTTGTTCAACGTGACGCTGGTCATCACCGCATGTGTCCTTACCTCGGCCCGGCCCTAGCGCAGCCGGGGCTGGATCCGCTCGACGAAGAAGGTCCGCTTCTGCTCGGCGCTCAAGTGGCAGGCGGCGCCGCGCCCCTCGGGGAGCGCCGGCCGGTCGGTCTCGCAGGAGGCGGGCCCGGCGACCTCGCCGGGGAACGCGCAGCGCGGGGCGAACGGGCAGCCGGGAGGGGCGTGGAGCAGGCTGGGCGGGGTGCCGCCGATGGGCACCAGCTCTTGGCCGACGTCGCCGGTCAGCCGCGGCATGGAGGTCAACAGGCCCCAGGTGTACGGGTGTTGCGGCCGGTGCAGCACCTCGTGGACCGTGCCGCGTTCGACGGCGCGGCCCGCGTACATCACCAGGACGTCGTCGGAGACCTGGGAGACCACGCCGAGGTCGTGGGTGATCATGATGATCGCCGAGCCGAACTCCTGCTGGAGTTCCATCAGCAGGTCCAGGATCTGCGCCTGCACGGTGACGTCCAGCGCGGTGGTCGGCTCGTCGGCGATGAGCAGATCCGGGTCGCACACCAGGGCCATGGCGATCATGGCGCGCTGCCGCATGCCGCCGGAGAACTGGTGCGGGTAGTCGTCCACGCGCTTGCGGGGGTTGGGGATGCCGACCTTGCCGAGCATCTCGACGGCCCGCTCGCGGGCCTCGCGCCGGCCGGCGCCGCGGTGCTTGCGGAACGGCTCGGCGATCTGGCGGCCGACCGTGTGGTACGGCGAGAGCGCGGTGAGCGGGTCCTGGAAGATCATCGCGACCTTGTTGCCGCGCAGCCGCTCCAGCTTGCGCTCGCCGGTGGTGGTCAGCTCCTGGCCGTCGAGGTGGATCTCGCCGGAGACCCGGGTGTTGGCGGGGTCGTGCAGGCCCAGGACGGCCTGGTTGGCGACGGACTTGCCAGAGCCGGACTCGCCGACGATGCCCAGGGTCCGGCCGCGTTCCAGGTCGAACGACAGCCCGTCCACGGCCTTCACGACGCCGTCCTCGGTGCGGAAGTGGACGCGCAGGTCGCGCACCGAGAGGAACGGCCCGGCGCCGTCGGCCGCGTCACTGGCCGGGGCGCCGTCCTTGGCTGCACTGGTGGTGGTCACGTTCGGTCCGCTCCTAGGCCAGCCGGACGCGCGGGTCGATCAGCGCGTAGCAGGCGTCGACGAGGATGTTGAAGACCACGATCATCATCGCGGCGAAGAGCATCACGCCCATGAGCATGGGCAGGTTGGACTCCAGGACGGAGTTGACCGCGAGCCGGCCGAGCCCCGGCAGGGCGAAGGTGGCCTCGGTGATCATGGCGCCGCCGAAGAGCGAGCCCAGGTCGATGCCGAAGATGGTGACGATGGGGATGAGGGAGCCGCGCCAGGCGTACCGGAAGAAGACGGTGGAGCCCGACATGCCCTTGGCCCGGGCGGTGCGGACGTGGTCCTCCTGGAGCTGCTCGATGAGCGAGGCGCGGGACATGCGGGTGTAGCCGGCGGTGAAGATGGTGGCCAGCACCAGCCAGGGCAGCAGCAGCCCCTCGAACCAGCCCATCGGGTCCTCGGTGAACGGCACGTACTTCGGCTGGGACAGGATCTCCATGTTGTGCACCAGCACGGCCATGGCGAGCGGGCCGATGAAGTAGATCTGCATCGAGCTGAGGACCAGCGAGGTGGAGCTCACCGCCTTGTCCAGCAGGGTGCCCCGGCGCCAGGCGGCGAGCATGCCGAGGGCCAGCCCGACGACGAGGAAGACCACGGCGCCGCCGAGGGCCAGCGAGACGGTGGTGGGCAGCCGGTCCAGGATGGTGTCCAGGACGGGCCGGTTGTCGGTGAAGGAGAAGCCGAGGCAGGGGGCGGGGCAGTTGCCCGCCGGGAACTCGCGGCCCATGAAGATGCCCACCATGTAGTCCCAGTACTGCACGGGGACCGGGTCGTCGATGCCCAGGTTCCGTTCGACGACGGCAAGTTGCTCGGGGGTGCAGGACCGGCCGCAGGAGAGCAGCGCCGGGTTGCGCGGGATCGCGTAGAAGAGGAAGAACGTGATGGCGCTGATGATCAGCAGGATGGCGATGGCGCCGAGCGATCGCCGCAGGAGAAATCGGAGCATCGGGTCGCAGCCTTCGGGATGGGTCCGCCGGGATCGGGAGCGGGTGCCCGGCCGCCGAGAGGGCCGGGCACCCGCCGCCGTGCTGGGCGCTTACTCCTGGATGACGTAGAGCCGGTTCATGTCGACGGTGCCGAGGTCGTCGTTGAACACCGCCCCGCCGACCAGCGAGCCGTGCAGGATGTTCTGCTTGTAGTAGTAGAGCGGGACCATCGGCAGGTGGTCCTCGAGGATGGTCTTGTTGAGCTCGAACCACTCGGTGGCGGCCTCGGCCGGGTCGGTGATGGCGCTGATGCGGTCGATCTCGGCGTTGACGCCCTCGTCGTTCAGGTGGCTGTAGTTGTTGCCGCCGTCCGCGATCAGCCGGCCGTCGAACTGCGGCGGGATCACCGTGGAGCCGGAGAGCCAGTCGTGGCCCCAGTTGCTGCGGTAGATGTCGTAGCCGTTGTCGACGACGCCGATCTCGTCGTACCAGGTCGTCTCGGGCACCTCGCTGCGGTTGACCTCGAAGCCGGCCTCCTCCAGGGCCTCCTCGATCACCACGGCCGCGCGGGCGTCCTCGGTGGCCGTGTGGTGGACGTAGTTCAGCTCGTAGCCGACGGCGTCCGCCTCCTCCAGCAGCGCGCGGGCGCCCTCGGGGTCGCCGCGCAGGTTCTCCAGTTTCCCGTAGGGGTCGTAGCCCTCCTCGAAGCCGGGCAGCAGCGGGCTGATCAGGCTGCTGGCGTACTCGCCGCCGAAGGAGCCGCCGTAGGCGTTGAGGATGCCGTTGAGCGGCAGCGCGAGGGCGATGGCCTCCCGGACCCGCTTGTCGGTGACCCGGTCCATGTTGATGGCCAGGGTCGCGACGAACGGCTGGTAGCCGGAGACCATGCGCTCCTGGTACTCGGGGTTGGAGGCGACCTCGGGGGCGTTGCCCGGGTCCACGCCGTTGTTGAAGCTGATGGCGTACCGGTCGTCGCCGTTGTCGGCCATCAGGCGCGCGGTGGAGTCGGCGTCCTCGGGGCCGAAGGTGATCTCCCACCGGTCGGGGTAGGCGGTCCGGGCGGCGTCCGTGTCCGGGTTCCAGTGCTCGTTGCGCACGAGCGTCATGGAGCGGTCCGGGCGGAACTCCTCGATCTGGTACGGCCCGGAGGTCACCGGGTCCTGGTCGTACGCCTCCTGGGTGTCGCCCTCCTCGGAGACCATGGCGTAGCCGACCATTGCCAGCGCGTAGGGCAGGTCGGGCTGCGGGTTCTCGAAGTGGAAGACGACGGTCCGCTCGTCCGGGGTCTCCAGCACGGTGTCGGGCAGGTGCTCGCCCTCGTAGGGGCCGTTCGGCAGCAGCGGGCGGTAGTCGGCGCCGCCCGCCAGCCACTGCTGGATGTACTGCGGGCCCTCGGTGATGAACTCGGCGAACGTCCGCTCGATGGTGTGCCGGACGTCGGCGGAGGTGATGGGCGTGCCGTCGTTGAAGTGGACGTCTTCCTTGAGGGTGTACGTCCAGGTCCGCCCGTCGTCGGACATCTGGCCCGAGTCGGTCGCCAGGTCGCCGATCACCGAGTAGTTGCCGTCGTTGTCCAGATACACCGTGGTCAGGCCGCGGTGCAGGAGCCGGGCGATGTTCGACTGCGAGGAGACGAAGATCTGCGCCGGGTCCAGGTGCGCGGGGCTGGCGGCCTGGATGACGTTGATGGTGCCGCCGGCCTCGGCGCCCGGTATGGGCTCGGCCGGGCCGGTGGACGCCTCGACGTCGCCGAAGCTGATGGCCTCCATGGTTTCGGGGCCGGCGGTCTCCTCGCCGTTCCCCTCACCGTTTCCGCCGCCGCCTCCGCTGCTGCAGGCGCTCAGGATCAACGCCCCCGCGAGAGCGAGGGAGACGCCGGCGGCGCGCCCTCGGCTCAGTGATCTCATGCTCATCTTCGGTGTGCACCTGCCCGTTTCGGTTGTCATCGGTGGGACTTGGGGTCGTAGGCGTCGCGGACCGAATCCCCGAGGAGGTTGAAGGCGACGACGAAGATCACCATCGAGACCCCGGGGAAGAACATGTAGGTGATGTCGGCCCGGTAGACCTCGGCGCCGATGGCGAACATCCGGCCCCAGTCGGGGGTCGGCTCGACCAGGCCGACGCCGAGGAAGGACAGCGCCGCCGCGGTGGTGACGAAGTTCGGCAGCATGTAGGTGGCCTGGACGAGGATCGGCGAGACCACGTTGGGCAGCAGCTCCTTGCGGATGATCCGCCAGGGCGAGGCGCCGCTCACTTTGGCCGCCTCGACGAACTCCCGCTCCCGCAGCGCCAGGGTGGCGCCGCGCAGGATGCGCCCGAGCGTCATCCAGCCCAGCACCCAGAGCACGACGATGACGGAGACCACCCGCACATAGGTGGGGGTCTCCTCGCGGGGGTCCACGAAGAGGGTGGCCACGATGGGCAGGAACGCCACGAAGAAGAGCTGGTTGGGGAAGGCCATCAGCAGGTCGATGAACCGGCTGATGAAGAAGTCCCAGCGACCGCCGAGATATCCGGCGGCGATGCCGAGCACGATGGCCGTCAGGGTGGCGAGGACGGTCACGGCGAGCGCGATCAGCAGCGATGTGCGGATTCCGTAGAGGAGCTGCGTGAATACATCGCGACCCATGAAGGGTTCGAGGCCGAACCAGAATTCGCCGTCGATCCCGCCGTTGGGTTTGATGGGATAACCGAAGTCATTGAGGAGACCGTCCTCTTTCTGGCCGTAACGGGTGTAGGGATCCTTTCCGTAGAGCCAGGAGATGACGGGGGCGAGCAGCCCTATCAGGAAGAAGAACAGCACGACGCACGCGGATATGACGCCGACTCGGTCGCGCCGGAAGCGGCGCCACATCAACTGGCCGGGCGAGCGGCCGACGAGTGCGACGTCGACGGCCTCGACGCCCCCGACGCCCTCGGCGACCTGGACTTGATCGGACATCACGTCCCCCCGACGAAGTGCTCATGCTGCGTGTCGATGCGAGTAGATCGCGACTGTGGCAAGGCGCCCACGCCCCGTCAAGGTGTAGCAATGGTATAAACCTATGGCGGTCAATTGGTGAGCCAAGGTTATGCGGATTGATGCGCAAACGTGCTTGACGATGGCTCAGGCGATCGGAAATGTAGGGATAATTGCTGACCGCGCCAGTTAACAAGGCAGCAACCTCCCAGACCCTATACCGATATGCGAACGGCCCAGACTGAGGCGGTACGGCCGTGCGGGTGCCGTAGACCGGGGCGGTGCGGACGTTCAGTCCCCACCGCCCCGGTTCGTGTCCGGGCCGCCCGGAAGGGCTCAGGCGCTGGTCACATGCGGCTTTTCCTCCGCGAAGTGGCAGGCGGAGTCGTGCAGTACGGGCCCCGTCGCCCGCTCGAACTCCACTGGCACGGCCAGCGGCGGATCCACCTCCGCACACAGCCGCTGCGCCTTCCAGCAACGCGTGCGAAAGCGGCAGCCGGACGGCGGATTGGCCGGTGAGGGCACATCTCCGGCGAGAATGATGCGCTCGCGTCGCCGGCTCAGCTCCGGATCCGGGACCGGCACGGCCGACAGCAGCGCCTGGGTGTAGGGGTGGGTCGGGTGCTCGTAGATCTCGCGGTCCGTCCCGATTTCCACGATCCGTCCCAGATACATCACCCCCACACGGTCCGAAATATGCCGGACAATCGACAGATCATGGGCGATAAACATATACGAAAGATCAAACTCGTCCTGCAACCGCTCCATGAGGTTGACCACTTGGGCCTGCACGGACACATCGAGCGCCGACACCGGCTCGTCCGCGACGATGATCTCCGGATTGAGGGCCAGGCCCCGGGCGATGCCGATGCGCTGCCGCTGGCCGCCGGAGAACTGATGCGGATAACGGTTGATGTACTCCGGATTCAGCCCCACCACATCCAGCAGCTCCCGCACCCGGCGCCTCCTGTCCCTCTTGGGCGCCACCTCGGGATGAATCTCGAACGGCTCCCCGACGATATCGCCCACCGTCATCCGCGGATTCAGCGAGGTATAGGGATCCTGGAACACCATCTGGATATTCCGGCGCACCGCCTTGAGCGCCCGGCCGGAGAGTTTCGAGATGTCCTCGCCCTTGTACAGAATTTCCCCGGCGGTCGGTTTCTCCAGGCTCATCAGCAGCTTGGCCACCGTCGACTTGCCGCACCCCGACTCCCCCACGATGCCCAGGGTCTCGCCCGGGTACAGGTCGAACGACACCCCGTCCACGGCCTGCACCGCGCCGATCCGCCGCTTGAACAGGATGCCCCGGGTCAGCGGGAAGTGCTTGACCAGGCCGCGCACCCGGAGAATCGGCTCGCGCCGGGGGGCCTCACTCACCGATCGTCTCCCTCCAGAAGTGGCAGGCGCTGGAACGGCCCTCGCCGACCGCCTCGTACAGCGGGGGCCGCGGGTCGTGCCGGCAGACCTCCCGCGCCAGCGGGCAGCGCGGATGGAACGGGCAGCCTGCCGGGATGCGCAGCAGGTTGGGCGGCAGGCCCTTGATGGCCAGCAGCTCCTTGCCCTTGGCGTCCAGCCGCGGGATGGAGTCCAGCAGGCCCTTGGTGTAGGGGTGCGCCGGCCGCGCGTACAACTCCTTGACCGGCGCGTTCTCCACGATGCGCCCGGCGTACATCACCGCGATCTTGTCGGCCACGTCGGCGACCACGCCCAGGTCGTGGGTGATCAGGATCAGTCCCATCCGGTACTCCCGCTGGAGCTCGGCGAGCAGGTCCATCACCTGGGCCTGCACCGTCACGTCCAGCGCGGTGGTCGGCTCGTCCGCGATGATCAGGTCCGGCTCCAGGGCCAGCGCCATGGCGATCATGATGCGCTGGCGCATGCCTCCGGAGAACTGGTGCGGGTAGTCGTTCACCCGCTCCTTCGCCGCCGGGATGCGCACCCGGTCCATCAGCTCGATCGCCCGGGCGCGCGCGGCGCTCCGGGAGGCCCCGCGGTGCACGCGGAACATCTCGCCGAGCTGGAAGCCCACCGAGAGCACCGGGTTGAGCGAGGACAGCGCGTCCTGGAAGATCATCGCCATCTTCTCGCCGCGAATCCGCCGCCGCTCCTCGCGGCCGATGGTCAGCAGGTCCCGGCCCTGGAAGAGGATCTGGCCGCCGGCGATCCGGCCGGGCGGCACGTCGAGGATGCCCATCACGGCCTGGGCGGTCACGGACTTGCCGGAGCCCGACTCGCCCAGCACGGCCAGCGTCTCGCCCTCGGCCACCGAGTAGCTGACCCCGTTGACCGCGTTGACGATCCCGTCCCGGGTGCGGAACTCCACGCGCAGGTCCCGGACTTCGAGCAGCATGGCGGCTTCCTCCCGGGTCAGCGGAGCTTGGGGTCGAGGGCGTCGCGCACGGCGTCGCCGAGCATGATGAAGGCCAGCACGGTGATGCTCAGCGCGGCGGCCGGATAGAGCAGGATGTGCGGGGCGTTGCGGAACTGCATGCCGTCCGAGGCCGCGGAGATGTCCACGCCCCAGGACACCGTGGGCGGCCGGAGCCCCACGCCGAGGTAACTGAGCGTCGCCTCCAGGGCGATGAACGTGCCCAGCATGATCGTCGCCATCACGATGACCGGCGCCACGGCGTTGGGCAGGATGTGCCGCAGCAGCATCCGGCTGTTGCTCGCGCCGAGCGCCCGTGCGGCCTGCACGTAGTCGTTCTGCCGGGCGGTGATCACCGAGCCGCGGGTGATGCGGGCGATCTGCGGCCAGCTCAGCACGGCGATGACCAGCACCACCGGCCAGATGCCGGTGAGGGTGATCATGCTCAGGAAGACGATGGCGCCCAGGATCAGCGGGATGCCGAAGAAGATGTCGGTCAGCCGGGAGAGCACGGCGTCCCAGAACCCGCCGAAGAACCCGGCCAGGCCCCCGACGACCGCGCCGACCAGCGCGACGCCCAGCGTGGCGCACAGGCCCACCGTGATCGAGGCGCGCGCCCCGTACACGGTGCGGGTGTAGACGTCGCAGCCCTGGGTGTCGAAGCCGAACCAGTGCCCGGGCGCGGGCCCTTCGAGGGACCGGCCGAGATCGCAGCGCTGCGGGTCCCGGGAGGCGATCAGGCCCGGCCACAGCGAGATCACCACCAGGAAGAGGATGAGCAGCGCGGAGACGATGAAGACCGGGTTGCGCCGCAGGTCGTGCCAGGCGTCCGACCACAGGCTGCGGGCCGCGCCCGGCTCGGGCATGGCGCTGCCGACGGTGAGGCCCTTGGCCGCGGCTTCCTCCTGGGCACCCAGCGGCGCCGATGACGAGGGCTGGTCAGGCATAGCGGATCCTCGGGTCGAGCACGGCGTAGAGGAGGTCGACGAGCAGGTTCGCCAGCAGGAAGATCAGCACGAGGACGACCACGAAGCCGACGACGGTCGGCGAGTTCTGCCGCAGGATTCCCTGGTAGAGCTGGTAGCCGACGCCCTGGATGTTGAAGATCCGCTCGGTCACGATGGCGCCGGCCATCAGCGTGCCGATGTCGGCGCCCAGATAGGTCACCACCGGGATCAGCGAGTTCCGCAGCAGGTGGCGCACGGTGACGCGGCGGCGCGGCAGGCCCTTGGCGATCGCGGTGCGGATGTAGTCGGCCCGGGCGTTCTCGGCGACGGACGTGCGGGTCAGCCGCGTGACATAGGCGAGCGAGACCAGCGAGAGGATGAGCCCGGGGACGATCAGCTCGTCCACCCGCGCGTCGGGGCTGACGGCCGGGTCGATCCAGCCGAACTCGACACCGAAGAAGTACTGGGCGGTGGTGCCCAGCACGAACGTCGGGATCGCGATCACGACGAGCGTCAGGACCAGCACCGAGGTGTCCAGCGAACGGCCGCGGCGCAGCCCGGTGATGACGCCCAGCACGATCCCCAGGATCACTTCGAAGACGAGCGCGACCAGCATCAGCCGGAAGCTGATCGGAAAGGCCCGCTCCATCAGCTCGGTAACGGGCTGTCCGTTGAACGCGGTGCCGAAGTCGCCGGAGAAGATCTTGCCCATGTAGAGCAGGTACTGCTGCCACACGGGCTTGTCGAGGTTGAACTCCTCGCGCAGCGCCCGGGCGGTGGCCGGGTCCGGGCCGCGGTCGCCGAAGAGCGCGGAGACGGGGTCGCCGAGCGCGTACACCATCATGAAGATGATGAAGGTGGCCCCGATGAAGACGGGGATCATCTGGAGCAGGCGTCGGATGACGTAGCGCCCCATAAGGGTTAGCTCACCGTGATATCGGTGAAGACGGGCACGGAGAACGGGTTGAGCCTGACGTCTTCGAGGCGCTCGGAGTAGCCGGCGGTGCCGTTCTGGTACCACAGCGGGATCGCGGGCAGGTCCTCGGCGAGGATCCGCTCGGCCTCCTGGAAGGTGCCGATGGCGTCCTCCTCGCTGTCCTCGGAGTTGGCCTCGTCGATCAGCCGGTCGAACTCCTCGTTGCTGTAGCCGGAGTCGTTGGACGAGGCGTCGGTGTAGTACAGCGGCTGGAGGAAGTTCTGGATGAGCGGGTAGTCCATCTGCCAGCCGGTGCGGAACATGCCCGACATCTCGCGGTTGGTGATCTGGTTGCGGAAGTCCGCGAAGGTCGGCACCGGGTTGACCGTGCACGCCTTCGTGTCGTCCAGCGCGTTGTTGATGCTGTTGCAGACGGCGTCCATCCACTGCCGGTGCGAGCCGGTGTCCACGTTGGAGGTGATGGTGATGCTGCCGCCGGGCAGCCCGCCGGCCTCGTCGATCAGCTCCCTGGCCCGCTCGGGGTCGTACTCGCAGACGTCGCCGCACAGGCCCTCGTCGTAGCCGCCGGCCTCACCGAGCACGGGGGAGGTGAAGTCGCTGGCCGGGGTGCGGGTGTCGTGGAAGATCCGCGAGGTGATCTGCTCGCGGTCGATCGCCATGGACAGGCCCTGGCGCAGCCGCTTGCCGTCCTCGCCCTTCCAGTCGTCGTCGTACAGCGGGAAGGAGACGGTCTGGATGATGCCCGCGGGCTGGTTGATGTAGCGGTCGCCGAGGTCCTGCTCGGCGTTCTGGAGCTGGGAGGCGGGCACGTCGTCGATCAGGTCCAGGTTCCCGGCCTGGAGATCGGTGTAGGCGGTGTTGTTGTCGGTGTAGACGCGCAGTTCGACGCCGTTGTTGCGGGCCTCGTCGTCCCCGGCGTACTCGTCGTACTTCGACAGCGTCATGCTCTGGCTTCTGCTGTACGAGTCGATCTTGTACGGGCCGTTGCCGACCGGCTTGTCCAGCCACGTGTCGTGGTCCTCGAAGAACGACCTCGGCAGCGGCGCGTAGGCGGCGTAACCGAGCGTTTCCGGCCACAGGGAGAAGGGTTCGGTGAGCCGCACGGTGAAGGTGTGGTCGTCGACGACCTCCAGGCCGCGCATCGTGTCGGCGGTCGCCTCGGCGTTCTCGTCCGCCGGGTGGACGTCCTCGTAGCCGTCGATGAACTGGAAGAAGTAGCTGCCGATCTGCGCGTTGTCCACGTGGGCGCCGTAATTCCAGGCGTCCACATAGGAGTTGGCGGTAACCTGCGTGCCGTCGCTGAACGTCCAGCCGTCCTTGATCGTGACGGTGAACGTCTGCTGGTCGTCCGTCTCGATCGACTCGGCCATGGCGTCCTCGGCCTCGCCGGTCTCCGGGTCGTAGCGCTTGAGCCCCCGGAAGATCATGTCGAGGACCTTGCCGCCCTGCACCTCGTTGGTGTTCGCCGGTTCCAGCGGGTGCTGCGGGTCGCCCCACGAGGCACGGATCACCCCGTCCCCGCCGCCGCCCCCCTCGTCGTCCCCGCCGCCGCACGCCGTCGCCGTCAGGGCCAGGGCCATCGCGCCGGCGACGGCGCCGATCAGGCGAGTGCTTCCGCGCATGGGGGTGCCTCCTCGGACTGGGAAAGCCGTATCATGCGCCATAAAAGCGCTTATATCCCCTATGCGTGGCGAACGGCCCGCCGCCCCCGGCGGAGTGTTGCCGAATACCGCCCATATGCCGGACGGCCGTCCTCGGCTATCGTCCGGACCATGCGCCGTGGGTCCTCAGTCGCAACGGTCCTGCTCCTCGCCGCCGCACTGCTGAGCTGCTCGTCCTCCTCGGAGCCGGACGAGGACCGGGACACCGAGCCGCCACCGCCCTCGGCGGAACCGCTGCCCACCCCCTCGACCGAGCCGCCGCGCGTTCCCTCCGCGACCGAGTTACCCGGCCGGGACGTCTGGCTCCAGTTCGCCGACGAGCGGAACGCGTTCGCGCTGCTGACCGTGTGCGAGACGGACAGCGGGCCCTGCGCGTTCCGGCTCGCCGTGCTGGAGGACGGCATCGGCTGGGAGCTGCGCGACACGCCGCTGCCGGCCGCGGACCCCGACGGCAGGCACCACAACATGGAGGTGGCCGGGCCCGGCAGCGCCCGGGTGTCCGCGCAGCACGAGGACGGCACCGTGGAGTCGTGGCTGACCACCGACGGCGGGCGCACCTGGCAGCCGGCCGGGGCGGCGGCCGACGGCACGGCCGAGGAGATTCCCGAGGGCGCCGAGCTGTCCCTCGGCGACGGGATCCGGGTGCTCATGCCGGACACCGCCGAGTACCGCCGGCTGGCCGAACAGCCCCCGCTCGCCGACCTGACCTGGCCGGCCGCGACCGGCGACGGCTCGTACTGGACCTCCGGGACCGACCCCGACACCGGCGAACGCGCCATCGCGCTGACCGAGGACCGGGGCCGCGGCTGGCGGGTGCTGGCCCCGCTGCCCACCCCGGCGGGGCACGAGGACGCCCAGACGCGCGAGGTGGTGGCCGGACCCGGCGGCGTCCTGTACGCCTTCGAGACCGGCGTCGTGATGACCGACGTCTTCAGCGGCTCCTCGGCCGAGCTGCTGGTCGCCGTGCACCGCAGCGAGGACCGCGGGGAGAGCTGGGAGCGGGTGTGGACGGGCGGCGGCGGGGCCACCCCGCGCTCACTGCTGGGCACGCCCATCGCGGCGGCCGACGACACCCTGACCGTCTACGCCGACGACGGCATCTACACCAGCCACGACCACGGCCGCAGCTTCGACGTCACCCGCCCGGGGCCGCCGCCCGAGGAGCCGGACCTGACCCGCGCCGGCTATCTGCTGCGCGACCTGGGCATCCCCGGCCATTACCGCATCTCGGCCGACGGCTTCACCTGGCACACGCTGATCCTCGGCGGCAACGCATAAGCGCTCCGCTGGAAACGCCGTCACGACTGCGGCTTCGGCCAAGAGCGTGCGGGCCGCCCGTGGCCGATCGCGCCCACGCGGCGGAGCCGTCCGGGGCACAGCCCCGCGCCCCTCGCGGGGCGGCCCGGGCGGGTCGCGGAGGTTTCCCTTCGCGACCCGCCCGGATCCGTTGAACCGCCGTTCCCCGCCGGACGGCGGTTACGCGTGGACGACGTCCTTCTCCTCGGCGAAGTGGCAGGCCGAGGCGTGCTTGGCGCCGGTGTCGCTGTCCTTGAAGCGCTCCGGAACGGCCAGCAGCGGCACCTCGTCGGCGCACTTCTGCTGCGCCTTCCAGCAGCGGGTGCGGAACCGGCAGCCGGAGGGCGGGTTCGCCGGCGACGGCACGTCGCCGGCCAGAATGATCCGCTCCCGGCTGTCCCGGGCCTCCGGGTCCGGCTGCGGGACCGCGGACAGCAGCGCCTGGGTGTACGGGTGCGTGGGGTGGTCGTAGATCTGGCTGTCGGTGCCGACCTCGGCCAGCTTCCCCAGGTACATCACCCCGACCCGGTCGGAGATGTGCCGCACGATGGACAGGTCGTGGGCGATGAAGAGGTACGCCAGCTCGAACTCGTTCTGCAACCGCTCCATCAGGTTGATCACCTGCGCCTGCACCGAGACGTCCAGCGCGGAGACCGGCTCGTCGCAGATGATGATCTCCGGGTTCAGCGCCAGGCCCCGGGCGATGCCGATGCGCTGCCGCTGGCCGCCGGAGAACTGGTGCGGATAGCGGTTGATGTACTCCGGGTTGAGCCCGACGACGTCGAGCAGCTCCCGCACCTTGGCCCGCCGGTCGCCCTTCGGCGCCACCTCCGGGTGGATCTCGAACGGCTCCCCGATGATGTCGCCCACCGTCATGCGCGGGTTGAGCGAGGTGTACGGGTCCTGGAACACCATCTGGATGTTCCGGCGCACGGCCTTCAGCGCGCGGCCGGACAGCTTCGAGATGTCCTCGCCCTTGTACAGGATCTGCCCGGAGGTGGGCTTCTCCAGGCTCATCAGGAGCTTGGCCACCGTCGACTTGCCGCAGCCCGACTCGCCCACGATGCCCAGGGTCTCGCCCTGGTGCAGGGTGAACGAGACGTCGTCCACGGCCTTGACCGCGCCGACCTGCCGCTTGAAGAGGATCCCCTGGGTCAGCGGAAAGTGCTTGACCAGATTGCGGACTTCGAGGATCGGCTCCCGGTCAGCCATGGATCGTCTCCTTCCAGAAGTGGCAGGCGCTGGTCCGGCCGCCCAGCGGGCTGCCGTCCTGTTCCGTCACGTCCACCAGCGGCGGCACGTCGGTGCGGCAGATGTCCTGCGCCTGGGCGCAGCGCGGGTTGAAGGCGCAGCCGTTCGGGATCGCCGTCAGGCTCGGCGGCAGGCCCTTGATCGCGTAGAGCTCCTTGCCCTTGTGGTCAAGGCGCGGGATCGAGTCCAGCAGGCCCTTGGTGTACGGGTGCGCGGGCCGCTTGTACAGCTCGTGCACCGGCGCGTTCTCCACGATGCGCCCGGCGTACATCACCGCGATCTTGTCGGCGACATCGGCGACCACGCCCAGGTCGTGGGTGATCAGGATCAGTCCCATGTGGAAGTCGCGCTGGAGCTCCGCGAGCAGGTCCATCACCTGGGCCTGCACGGTCACGTCCAGCGCGGTGGTCGGCTCGTCGGCGATGATGACGTCCGGTTCGAGCGCGAGCGCCATGGCGATCATGATGCGCTGGCGCATACCGCCGGAGAACTGGTGCGGGTAGTCGTTCACCCGCTCCTTCGCCGCCGGGATGCGCACCCGGTCCATCAGCTCGATGGCCTTGGCCTTGGACTCCTTGCGCGACATCCCGCGGTGCACGCGGAACATCTCGCCGAGCTGGAAGCCCACCGAGAGCACCGGGTTGAGCGCGGACAGCGCGTCCTGGAAGATCATGGCTATCTTGTCGCCGCGGATCCGCCGCCGCTCGTCCTCGGACATCTTCAGCATGTCCTCGCCGCGGAAGAGGATCTCGCCGCCGGTGATCCGGCCGGGCGGCATGTCCAGGATGCCCATGATGGTCTGGGCGGTCACGGACTTGCCGGAGCCGGACTCGCCGAGCACGGCCAGCGTCTCGCCCGCGTCCACGGTGTAGCTGACGCCGTTGACGGCCTTGGCCGCGCCCTCCCGGGTGCGGAACTCCACATGCAGGTCGCGGACTTCGAGCAGTGGCACGCCCGGGACGTCCGCCTTGGTCATTTCGATCGACACGCGTACTCCCTCAGCGCAGCTTGGGATCGAGGGCGTCACGCACGGCGTCACCCAGCATCAGGAAGGACAGGATGGTGATGCTCAGCAGGATCGACGGGTAGAGCAGCACGTGTTCGGCGACCCGGATCTGGTCCTGCGCCCGGTTGATGTCGCCGCCCCAGGAGATGGCCGGCTCCGTCAGGCCGAGGCCCAGGAACGACAGCACGGCCTCCGCGGTGATGTAACCGCCGAGGGCCACCATCGCCACGACGATCACCGGGGCGATCGCGTTGGGCAGGATGTGCCGCAGCAGGATGCGCCAGGTGCCGGCGCCCAGCGAACGGGCCGCGGCCACGTAGTCGGACTGCTTGACGGAGATCACCGAGCCGCGCATCACGCGGGCGATGGTCGTCCAGCCCAGGAAGGCCAGCGCCAGGGTCACGGTCATTTCCGTCCGGGTGTCGAACGAGATGAGGATGACCATGGCGCCCAGCAGGAACGGGATGCCCATGAAGACGTCGACGACGCGCGAGAGGATGGCGTCCAGCCAGCCGCCGAAGTAGCCGGCCAGCATGCCGATCAGGCCGCCGAACACCGCCACGATCGCGGTCACCAGGACACCGATGATGATCGAGGCGCGGGTGCCGTAGATCATACGCGCGTAGATGCTCTGGCCCTGCTGGTTGTAGCCCAGCCACTCCGGAGAAAAGAAGTGGGTGAGCTCGGGCTCCTTCAGATAGTGTGCGCCCAGGTCGGCGGCGCGCGGGCTGGCCGACGTGAACCATCCCGGGAACGCGGCCATCACCAGCAGCAGCAGGATGATCGCCGCCGAGATCAGGAAGCTGGGCTTGCGGCGGAGGTCGTGCCAGGCGTCCGACCAGAGGCTGCGCGGCTTGCCCGGCGCGGGACCGGCCTCCACGACCGCGACGGTCGCCGGACCGGCCACGGTCGGTATGGCTTCCTTCTTCTGCACCTTGTCCATGGCCTCAGGCATAACGAATCCTCGGGTCCAGGACCGCGTAGAGCAGGTCGACGAGCAGGGTGACGACGAGATACACCAGGATGATGAAGCTCACGATGCCCACCACGGTGGCGCCCTCGCGGGCCTTCAGGGCCAAGTAGACCGCGTTGCCGATGCCGCGGACGTTGAAGATGCCCTCGGTGACGACGGCCCCGGCCATCAGATTGCCCAGGTCGACGCCGAGGAAGGTCACCACGGGGATCATCGAGTTGCGCAGGAGGTGCACCCCGACCGCGCGGCGCTGGGTGAGCCCCTTGGCCCTCGCGGTGCGCATGTAGTCGGCGCGCCGGTTCTCCGCGATGGAGGTGCGGGTCAGCCGCGCCACATAGGCGAGGGACAGCGAGGCCAGCACGATGGCCGGCAGAACGAGCTGGCCCCAGTTCTCGGAGTCCTGCACGTTGGGCTCGACCCAGCCCCACCGGACGCCGAAGTACGTCTGGAAGAGGTAGCCGAGCACGAACACCGGCACCGAGATCAGGAGCAGGGTGATGAAGAGGATGCCCCGGTCCGTCTTCTTCCCGGCGCGCAGGCCGGCGACGATGCCCATGCCGATACCCACGACGGCGGTGATGATGAAGGCCAGCGCGGTCAGCCGCAGGGTGGCGGGGAGCGCCTCGGAGATCACATCGATGACCTCGCGTCTGCTGGCGATCTGGGTGCCGAAGTCGCCCTGGACCAGACCGGTCAGGTAGTTCCAGTACTGCTGCAGAATCGGGTCGTCGAGGCCGAGGTCCGCCTTCATCGCGGCCATCTGTGCCTCGTCGGGGGCGCGTTCGCCCCACAGGGCCCGAATCGGGTCACCGGGCAGTGCGTACATCATCATGAAGATGATGAACGTGGCCCCGATGAACACCGGGATCATCTGGAGCAGTCGCCGCACGACATAACGCCCCATCATTCCTCCATGTCAGTCGGCGGGGCCGACGGTCGCTCCGGTTCGCGGAGACGGCCCGCCGGCCCCCCTACGCCGCTTACGCCGCAGGTACCCCAGTGGGCTCAGCTGTTGACGGTGACCTCGGTCAGCACCGGCTGGCCCGCGCTGTTGAAGCGGACGTTCTCCACGTTCTCGCCCCAGCCGCCGTTCACGTTCTGGTACCAGAGCGGGATGGCCGGCATCGTCTCGAACAGAACCTGCTCCGCCTCCTGGTAGGCGGCCACGGTGCCCTCGAGGTCCGCGGCGGCGTCACCCTGGTCGAACAGCGCGTCCACCTCTTCGTTGTTGAAGCGGCCGTAGTTGCTGTGCGCGGTGGAGTGGTAGAGCTCCTTCATGAAGTTCGCGTTCAGCGGGTAGTCCTGGAACCAGCCACCGCGGTACATGCTCTGCACCTCGTCGGCCTCGCGGGCCTCCAGGTCGGTGTCGAAGTCGGGCTTGGCGTCACCGACGCACTCCACGCCCAGGTTCTCGATGAGGTTGTTGCAGACGGCCTCGACCCACTCCTGGTGACCGCCGTCCGCGTTGTACTGAAGGACGATCCTGTTGTTCGGGACGCCGCCGTTGTCCTCGACGAGCTGCCGGCCGCGCTCGGGGTCGTAGGAGGTGATCTCGCCGCCGATGCCCTCCTGGTAGCCGTAGACGCCGGGCGCCACGAAGCTGTCGGCGGGGGTGCGGGAGCCGTTCAGCACGGTGGTGGTGATGGTCTCGCGGTCGATCGACATCGAGATGCCCTGCAGGACCTCCGGCGGGGTGTCCTCCCACTCGTACCAGACCGGCACGATGGTCTGGATGCCGTTGTAGGGCTGGTTGACGGCGCGGTCGCCCAGGTCGTCCTGGTAGACCGGGAGGTCCTTCGGGTCCACCTGGCGGATGATGTCGAGGTTGCCCGACCGCAGGTCCTGGTAGGCGGCGTCCAGGCCGGTGTAGGCCTGGATGTGGATGCCGCCGTTCTGGGCCTTGTTCTCACCGGCGTACTCGTCGTAACGCGCCAGCTCGATGGACTCGTTGTGGTTCCACTCGACGAACTCGTACGGGCCGTTGCCGATCGGGTGCTCGCCGAACGCCTCGGGGTCGTCGAAGAAGACGTCGGGCAGCGGCGTGAACGCGTCGTAGCCCATCTTGTAGTCGTAGTACGTGACCGGCGAGCTCAGCGTGATCTCGAAGGTCAGGTCGTCGACAACGGTCAGGCCGGACATGGTGTCGGCGGTGGGCTCGGCGCCCTCCTCCTCCGGGTGCACGTCCTCGTAACCGACGATGTCGGAGAACCAGAAGCCGTTGGCCTGGTTGTTGTCGATGTGGGCGGCCCAGTTCCACGCGTTGACGTAGTTCTCGGCGGTGACCGGGTCACCGTTGTGGAAGGTCCAGCCGTCCTGGAGCTTGACCGTCCAGACGGTGTTGTCCTCGTTGGGCGTCACGGACTCCGCGTGGACGTTGTAGACCTCGCCCTCGTCGGTGAAGTCGACGAGCTTGGAAAAGACGTTCTGGATCACCAGAGCGCCGTACTGCTCACCGGTGTTGGTGGGGATCAGCGGGTTCTGGGGCTCACCACCGTCGATGCGGACGATGCCATCGGGGTTCCCCCCGGCGTTGTCGCCGCCGTTGCCGCCTTCATCGTCATCGCCGCCACCACAGGCGGTCGCGGCGAGGGCCACGACTATCGCACTGGCGACCCACTTGGCGCTGCGAGCACCACGCATGGGGTTTGCCTCCTTGGGAGTCCGCTTTCAATGCATAGGGAACCCCGGAGCGCAGGGGTCTACCCGCGTCCGGTTCGCAATGCCCACAACTATTGGGCATAAACCTGCGGTGAACCACCGATCGGCTATTTCATTTTGATGAAGATGAGGAGATGCCAAGCCCCATATCCGGACAAAGCCCAAGTGAACACTCTCCGGTATCCGGACTGATGTGACCCAAGTCAAGTGTCTCGGTCCGGATACCGGACGGTCAATCTCACATCGGGCCGAAAAGGGGCTTGACATGACTCGAACGAACCGGTGATCCCGGGCAAGCCGGACGAATCACTGGCGCTTGGCCCGCGCGGTGGCCCTGGCGCGCTCCCGCTGGTCCAGCGCCACCTTGCGAATGCGAACCTCGGTCGGGGTGACCTCGACGCATTCGTCCTCCCGGCAGAACTCCAGGGACTGCTCCAGCGAGAGCTTGCGGGGCGGCACCAGGTTCTCCGTGGTGTCGGCCGCCGCGGCCCGCATGTTGGTGAGCTTCTTCTCCTTGGTGATGTTGACGTCCATGTCGTCCGACCGGGAGTTCTCCCCGACGATCATGCCTTCGTAGACCTCGGTGCCCGGCTCGACGAAGATCGTGCCGCGCTCCTGGAGGTTCATCATCGCGTAGGGGGTCGCGACGCCGGTGCGGTCGGCGACCAGGGAGCCGCTCTTGCGGGTGCGCAGCTCGCCGGCCCACGGCTCGTGGCGCTCGAAGATGCTGTGCGCGATGCCGGTGCCGCGGGTCTCGGTCAGGAACTCGGTGCGGAAGCCGATGAGTCCGCGGGAGGGCACGAGGAACTCCATGCGCACCCAGCCCGAGCCGTGGTTCGTCATCGTCTCCATGCGGCCCTTGCGGCTGGCCATGAGCTGGGTGATCGCACCCAGGTGCTCCTCCGGCGCGTCGATCGTCATGCGCTCGACCGGCTCGTGCACGGTGCCGTCGATCACACGGGTGACCACCTCGGGCTTGCCGACGGTCAGCTCGAAGTTCTCCCGGCGCATCGTCTCGACCAGGATCGCCAGGGCCAGCTCGCCGCGGCCCTGCACCTCCCAGGCGTCGGGGCGCTCGGTGGGCAGCACGCGCAGCGAGACGTTGCCGATCAGCTCGCGGTCCAGGCGGTCCTTGACCAGCCGGGCGGTCACTTTGTGGCCCTTGCCGCCCTTGCCGACCAGCGGCGAGGTGTTGGTGCCGATCGTCATGGAGATGGCGGGCTCGTCCACGGTGATCAGCGGCAGCGCGACCGGGTTCTCCGGGTCGGCCAGGGTCTCGCCGATCATGATGTCCGGGATCCCGGCGACCGCGCAGATGTCGCCCGGGCCGGCCACCTCGGCGGGCTTGCGGGTGAGCGCGTCGGTCATCAGCAGCTCGGTGATGCGGACGTTCTGCGCGGTGCCGTCGCGGCGCAGCCAGGCGACGGTCTGCCCCTTGCGGAGGTTGCCCTGGCGGATGCGGCAGAGCGCGATGCGGCCGAGGAAGTTGTCCGCGTCGAGGTTGGTGACGTGCGCCTGGAGCGGCGCGTCCTCCTCGTAGACCGGGGCCGGCACGGTCTCCAGGATGGTGGAGAAGAACGGCTCCAGGCTGTCGCTGTCGGTCGGCACCGTGCCGTCCGCGGGCTGGGTCAGCGAGGCGATACCGGCCCGGGCGCAGGCGTAGACGATGGGGAACTCGATCTGGTCCTCGTCGGCGTCCAGGTCGAGGAAGAGGTCATAGGTCTCGTCCAGCACCGCGGAGATGCGGGCGTCGGAGCGGTCGGTCTTGTTGATGCAGAGGATGACCGGCAGCCGGGCCTGGAGCGCCTTGCGCAGCACGAAACGGGTCTGCGGCAGGGGGCCCTCGGAGGCGTCGACGAGGAGGACGACGGCGTCGACCATGGACAGCCCGCGCTCCACCTCGCCGCCGAAGTCGGCGTGGCCGGGGGTGTCGATGATGTTGATCACGACCGGGTCGCCGCCGCCCTTGGGGTGGTAACGGACGGCCGTGTTCTTCGCGAGGATCGTGATGCCCTTCTCGCGCTCCAGGTCGTTGGAGTCCATGACCCGGTCGTCGACGTGCTGGTGGGCGGCGAAGGCGCCTGCCTGCCGGAGCATGGCGTCGACCAGAGTCGTCTTGCCGTGGTCGACGTGGGCGACGATGGCGACATTACGGATGTCGTGGCGCGTAGGCATGGCTGGGGCGCTTCTCCCGGAATTCGTGACTGAGACGGCTCGGCAGAGAGCGCCCGGCCCAACGGGGCAGGGCCATGTCACCGGCCTCACCAGCCATCGTACGGGGCCCGCCAAAACCCCCGAAGTCACGGGCTTCCCGGACAGGACTCCGCCCACCCGTCCCTGCCGGGGCAGGGACGGGTGGGCGCGGGGGTCTAGGGCCTGTATCGAGTTCCCGTCCGGGCCCGCGACGCCAGTCACGGCACCTCGCCGCTCCCCCAGACTCCGTCTGGGAGGTGCCCCCAGCCGAATCGCGCGAATACGGCCGGGTATGAGCTGCGATCCGGTGCCTTGCTGGGGGTACCTCCCAGGCCCCCAAGGGCCTGGGAGGGCACCGCGTCTGACGCCGCGGGCTGATCCGACCGGGAACTCGACACAGGCCCTAGCGGCGATAGCCGATGTCCTGGTGGCGCGGGGTCTCCATGCCGAACGCTCCGACGCCCGCCAGGTCCGCGCGGGCCGCCACGAGCTGGGGGCGCTGGTAGAGCGGGATCGAGCCGGCCGCTGCCCAGATGTGGGCGTCGGCGCGGTTGAGCAGCTTGTCGTGCTCCTTCTCGTCGAGCTCGCCGGCGGCCTGCTCCAGCAACTGGTCGATGTAGTCGGTGCCGACCCGGGTGTAGTTCTGCTCGATGAGCTGCTCGCCGCTGGCGATCGACTGCGGCTTGGTGAACAGCGGCCGGGCGTCAGTCGCGGGGTAGGCCGTGGCCGGCCACGAGAACAGCGCGAGGTCGAAGTCGCCCTCCGCGACGTGATCGGTCAGGTACTCGTCCGCGGGCACCTTGGTGATCTTCGCGGAAACGCCGATTCCGGCCAGCATGTCGACGATGTTCCGGCCGACCGCCCGAAGCTGCCGGGCCGCCGCCCCGTCGGGCAGCAGGAAGCGCAGCTCCAGCGGCTCGCCGTCCTTGGCCCGGACCGGCACGCCGGCCGCGCCGGCGGCGTTGCCCTCCCCGTCGTCCCGGGCCTGCCCGCCGGGGCGCCAGCCGGCCTCGTCGAGGAGCGCGGCGGCCGACTCGGTGCCGCTCTCGCCAAGCGCCTCGCTGTTGTCCTGGTAGCCGGCCTGGCCGAGCACCCGCAGATGGCTGCCGAGCGCCCGGGTCGGCAGCCCGGCCGGTTCGTGGACGAGGCCGGCCAGCTTCTCGCGGTCCACCGCGCGTGCGATCGCCCAGCGCACGCGTTCGTCGGCGAGCGCCGGGGAGGCGCCGTTCAGCGCGAGGTGGGTGTACGCGGCGTCGTAGGCGCGGTGCACGGTGAAGCCGCCGAGCCGTTCCCGGACGGCCTCCTCGCGGGTGGCGAAGGCGCGCTCGCGGGCCTGCTCGGTCTCGGCGTACGCCCGGGCGAAACGTTCGGCCGCGGCGACCTCGTCCTCGCCGGAGAGCCGCGCGGTGGCCAGGTCGTGCAGCGCGTCGGTGGTCGCCGGCCGGCTGGCCGGCCCGTTACCGGTCTCCTCGCCCTCGCCGCCGTCCTCGATCTCGTTCCCGATCTGGCCCTCGCCGTCGTCGGCCGCGCGGGGCGGCCGGCCGGCGGCGGCCGTGATGCCGTCGGCGTCGGCGGAGTCCACCTCGGCGACGTCCAGCTTCCCGGCCAGCAGCGCCGCGCGCCGCTCACCGCGCGGCACCGCGGCCAGCACCAGCTTGTCGAGCAGGGCGGGCTCGGCCCACCAGGCGTCGTCGCGGACCAGGGTGATGGCCGCCGCGTCCTCGTCCACCTTCTTGACCTTGAACGGGCCTGCGGAGACGGGCAGTTCGGCGCGGGCGCCATCGTTGAAACGGTCCCCGTCGCCGGTGACCGAGCGCGGGTAGAGCGGGCTGAAGAGGGATCGCCAGTCGGCGTAGGGTTTGGCGAAGGTGACCTTGACCTGGTGCGGCTCCGGGCCGGGGGCGACCTTCTCGATGCGGTCGTAGCCGGCGTTGCGGGCGGACCAGTAGGCGTTGTCCTCGCCGTTGAGCGCCTTCCACTGGGCGACGAAGTCGGCCGCGCCGATCGACTCGCCGTCGTTCCACCGGGCCTTGTCGTGCAGCGTGTAGACGACGGTCTGCTTCGGCTCGCGCTCGGTGATCTCGGCCGACCGCAGATAGTCCTCGTTGAGCTGCGGCCGGCCGTGGGCGTCGATCGTGAACAGCATGGGCAGCGCGGCCGCGGCGACCTGGTCGGTGACGCGGTCGGCGTCGTTCTGGAACGCGTTGAGCGTGGCGGGCAGCCGGTCGATGCCCCAGGTCACCCGGCCGCCGCTGGTCAGTTCGGCCCGGCGGGCGTCGGCGACCGACTGGGCGGCGCCGCCGGCGCTCCGGCTGTGTTCCTCCTCGTCCGTGCAGCCCGCGAACAGCGGCAGGAGGAGGGCCCCGGCGAGGAGCGCCGTCAGGCGGCGCCTCCCGTTTCCCCTAGCTCGCCGCCGCTGTCCCGGACCGGGACCCCGGTTCCCTGGAACGCCTGACATGCCTGTTACCTCCGGCTTCACCGGTGCGCTGATCACATGTGTGCGTTCACTGAAAGTGAGGCCCGGGACGGGCGCGCGGCGACACGGCGGCCACCGGCGGCGAGGCCACCCGACCGGGCCAGCGCGGACGGGCGGGGGTGCGCCTAAGCTGTTGGCCATGCCCACGACCGCCGAGCCACCGCCGCCGCGCGCCCGGCCGGGCCGCAGGCGCAGCGAGGAGAGCCGGCGGGCCATCCTGGGCGCGGCGCTGGACCTGGTCGGCGAGGGCGGTTTCGCGGGGCTGACCGTGGAGGGGGTCGCGGCGCGGGCCGGGGTCGGCAAGCAGACGATCTACCGCTGGTGGCCCTCGAAGGCCGATGTACTGCTGGACGCGCTGGTCGAGGAGGCCGAGCTGCGGGTGCCGGCCGGCGACCACGGCGGCTACGCGGCGGATCTGCGCGCGTTCCTCGGGGACACGTTCCGGCTGGGCAGCCGGCCATGGGTGGCGGAGGTGCTGCGGGCGCTGATGGCGCACGCCCAGGTGGACCCGGCGTTCGGGGAGCGCTTTCGCGACTCCTTTCTGCGCGCGCGCCGGGACGCGCTCCGACGCATCGTCGAACGGGCGCGGGAGCGCGGGGACCTGCCGCCGCGGCCGGCCCCGGACACCGTGCTCGACCTGGTCTTCGGCGTGCTGTGGTACCGGATCCTGGCCACGCGCGAGCCGCTGGACGAGGCGCTCGTGGGTGAGTTGCTGTCCGTTCTGGTGCGTTCCTGAGGGACGGGCCCCTGCGGCCCTCTTCCCAACAGGGTGTGTCAAGCGTCACACTCGCATCGTCCGGTGATGCACCACCAATGGAGGTGGCACGGGTGTCACTGCACGATGAGCTGCGCGCTGCCCGACGCTGTGTGGAGGATCTGACGCGCTGCGTCACCCGGCTGGAGCGGGAGCTCGGCCGCGGCATCGAGACCCGGCGGCTGCGCAGCGACGCGGAGCACTTGCGCGAGAGTCTGGACCTGCTGGCCGACGCCGCCCCGGGCCAGGTCCCGGACGGCGGCCGGGAGTTGATCGGCGTGCCCGAGGCGCCCTACGACGACCGGCTGTGGACGGACGCCGACGACGAGGGAGTGGGAGCTCGGCGCGGTCCGGGCGGCCCGCCCTGACGGCGCCCGCCTCCACAGCCCCGTACGCCCACACCCTTCGGAGAGTCCCGTGGCAACCGAAGCGACACGCAAGCCCACGACCGCCGGGCGGGCCGCCATCGACCGGCGCCATCTGCGCCTGGACCGCTGGTGGCTGGCGCCGGCCACCACCGTCGGCGTTCTGCTGGCGTTCATCGTGTACTCGACCTGGCGGGCGTTCGCGGACGCCGACTACTACGCCGCGCCCTATGTCTCGCCGTTCTACTCCCCCTGCCTGTCGGAGAACTGCGTCGACATGCGCGACGGCCCCAACTGGGCGCTGTTCGGCGACTGGTGGGGGCTGTCCCCCGCCCTGCTCATCCTGGGGCTGCCGCTCGGCTTCCGGCTGACCTGCTACTACTACCGCAAGGCGTACTACCGCAGCTTCTGGGCGTCGCCCCCGGCGTGCGCGGTGGCCGAGCCGCACAAGTCGTACTCCGGGGAGACCCGCTTCCCGCTGGTCCTCAACAACAGCCACCGCTACTTCTTCTACGTGGCGGCGGTCTTCGCCGTGATCCTCACGTACGACGCGCTGCTCGCGTTCCGGGACTCCTCCTACGAGTGGGGGCACATGGGGCTGGGCACGCTGCTCTTCCTGGCCAACAGCGCGCTGGTCTGGGCGTACACGCTGTCCTGCCACTCCTGCCGGCACATCATGGGCGGCAAGCTGAAGAGCTTCTCCCGGCATCCGGTCCGCTATCGCCTCTGGACGTGGGTGAGCAGGCTGAACGGCCACCACATGACGCTCGCCTGGGTGTCGCTGTTCTCGCTGGCGCTGTCGGATCTGTACGTGTACCTGCTGGCCACCGGCGCGTTCGACGACCCGCGGCTGTTCTAGGAGGAATCTCGACGTGAGCACAGTGGAACGGCAGGCGTGGGACGTCGTGGTCGTCGGGGCCGGCGGCGCCGGGCTGCGGGCGGCCATCGAGGCCCGGGAGCAGGGCCTGCGGACCGCCGTCATCTGCAAGTCCCTGTTCGGCAAGGCCCATACGGTGATGGCCGAGGGCGGCATCGCCGCCGCGATGGGCAACGTCAACTCCGGGGACAACTGGCGGGTCCACTTCCGGGACACGATGCGCGGCGGCAAGTTCCTGAACCACTGGCGGATGGCCGAGCTGCACGCCCAGGAGGCCCCGGACCGGGTGTGGGAACTGGAGACCTGGGGCGCGCTGTTCGACCGCACCGGGGACGGGCGGATCTCCCAGCGGAACTTCGGCGGCCACGAGTACCCCCGGCTGGCCCATGTCGGCGACCGCACCGGACTTGAGCTGATCCGCACCCTCCAGCAGCGGATCGTCGCGCTCCAGCAGGAGGACAAGCGGGAGACCGGCGACTACGAGTCGCGGCTGAAGGTCTTCCAGGAGTGCACGGTCACCCGCGTGCTGAAGGCGGACGACGACGCGACGCCGGACGGGCCGGTGGCGGGCGTCTTCTGCTATCGGCGGGAGTCCGGCACGTTCTTCGTCATCGACGCCCCGGCCGTGGTGCTGGCCACCGGCGGGATCGGCAAGTCGTTCAAGGTGACGTCCAACTCCTGGGAGTACACCGGCGACGGGCACGCCCTGGCGCTGCTGGCCGGCGCGCCGCTGGTGAACATGGAGTTCGTCCAGTTCCACCCGACGGGCATGGTCTGGCCGCCGTCCGTCAAGGGCATCCTGGTGACCGAGTCGGTGCGCGGCGACGGCGGCGTCCTGCGCAACAGCGAGGGCCGCCGGTTCATGTTCGACTACATCCCTGAGGTGTTCCGGGCGCAGTACGCCAAGGACGAGGCCGAGGCCGACCGCTGGTACACCGACCCCGACAACAACCGCCGCCCGCCCGAGCTGCTGCCCCGCGACGAGGTGGCCCGCGCCATCAACGCCGAGGTGAAGGCGGGGCGCGGCAGCCCGCACGGCGGGGTGTTCCTCGATGTGTCCACGCGGCTGCCCGCCGCGGAGATCACCCGCCGACTGCCGTCCATGCACCACCAGTTCAAGCAACTGGCGGACGTGGACATCACCGCTGAGCCGATGGAGGTCGGGCCCACCTGCCACTACGTGATGGGCGGCGTGGACGTCGATCCGGACACGGCGGCGGCCACCGGCGTGCCGGGGCTGTTCGCGGCGGGCGAGGTCGCCGGCGGCATGCACGGCTCCAACCGGCTCGGCGGCAACTCCCTGTCCGACCTGCTGGTCTTCGGCCGCCGCGCCGGCCTGTACGCGGCACGGCACGCCGCCGCGCTGGCCGCCGCCGACCGGCCACTGGCGGGCGCGGCGCAGATCGACGCGGCGGTGGCCGAGGCGGTGCGCCCGTTCGACCCGCCGGGGCAGGCGGCGGAGGAGGACGGGGCGCCGGCGGAGAAGCCGGAGAACCCGTACGCCGTCCACCAGGACCTCCAGCAGATCATGAACGATCTCGTCGGCATCATCCGGCGCGAGCCGGAGATGACCGAGGCGCTCACCCACCTCGCCGAGCTGCGCCGCCGCGCGGCCCGCGCCACCGTGGAGGGCCACCGGCAGTACAACCCGGGCTGGCATCTGGCCCTGGACCTGCGGAACATGCTGCTGGTCAGCGAGTGCGTGGCCCGGGCCGCCCGGGAGCGCACCGAGTCGCGCGGCGGCCACACCCGCGAGGACCACCCCGGCATGGACCCGGCCTGGCGCCGGGTGAATCTGCTCTGCCTGCTGCGCACCGGGGAGCCGGACGCCGCCGACGCGGGCGGCGAGGGCGGCCGGATCCGCTTGGAGCGCCGCGATCTGCCGCGGATCCGGGCGGATCTGCTGGACCTGTTCGAGGACGAAGAGCTGGCCAAGTACCTGACGGAGGAGGAGGTGAAGGACCGGTGAGCCAGACGGCGAGCACCGGCTACGACGCTCACCTGAGGGTGTGGCGCGGCGACGCCGAGGCGGGTGACCTGGCCGACTTCACGGTCGAGGTCAACGAGGGCGAGGTCGTGCTGGACGTCATCCACCGCCTCCAGGCGACGCAAGCCCCGGACCTGGCCGTCCGCTGGAACTGCAAGGCCGGCAAGTGCGGTTCGTGCAGCGCGGAGATCGACGGCCGGCCGCGGCTGATGTGCATGACGCGCATGTCGCTGTTCGACCCGGCGCAGACGATCACGATCACGCCGCTGCGGACGTTCCCCGTGGTGCGGGACCTGGTCACGGACGTCGAGTTCAACTACGAGAAGGCGCGCGAGATCCCCGCGTTCGTGCCGCCGGAGGACCTCGGCCCGGGCGAGTACCGGATGCGGCAGGAGGACGTGGAGCGGTCGCAGGAGTTCCGCAAGTGCATCGAGTGCTTCCTGTGCCAGGACGTCTGCCACGTGGTGCGCGACCACGAGGAGAACAAGGAGGCGTTCGCCGGGCCCCGGTTCCTGATGCGGATGGCCGAGCTCGACATGCACCCGCTGGACGACGCGGAGCGCGCGGGCCTGGACCGCAAGCGGGCGGTGCGGGAGGACCACGGCCTCGGGTACTGCAACATCACCAAGTGCTGCACCGAGGTGTGCCCCGAGTCGATCAAGATCACCGACAACGCGCTCATTCCGATGAAGGAGCGCGCCGCCGACCGGGCCTATGACCCGCTGGTCTGGCTGGGGAACAAGATCCGGCGGCGCGGGCGGGGGGACTGACCGCCCTCCCGGCCGACTCGCGGCACCCGCACGGCTGGCCTAACGTCGAAAGGAGGGCAGCGTTCCCTCCTTCGGCGAAGGGTGAACGGATGCACACTGCACACGTCGCCGCGCTGACCGCGGCCGCCGAGCCCGGTGCCGCCCGGGCCTCCGACGCGGTTGCCCTGCTGCTGCCGCTCGCCCTGGCGCTGGCCGTGGTGCTGGTGGTCCTCCATCTGCGGCGGCGCCATGGCACGGGCGGCTACCGCTCGGTGCCGCACCGCTGGGACGGCCGGGCGACGGCTCCGCCGAGCGAGGCCGAGGCACGGCGGCGGGAGCCGAGCGTGGCCGAACTGGACGCCCGGGCAAGGGGGTTGCTGATACGGCTGGACGACGCCGTGCTCCAGCGCGACGAGGAACTGCGGGCCGCCGCCGCCCAGTCCGGGACGACCGCCACCGATCCGCACCGCGCCGCCGTCGCGGACGCCGCGGCGCAGGCCGAGGAGGCGCTGCGCATGCGCCACCGGCTCGACGACCCGGCGGTGCGGCGCAACGAGACCGAACACCGCCGGGTGCTCAACGACATCATCGGCCGCTGCTCCCGTGCCCGGGACCGGCTCAACGTGCTGACCGGCTCGCTGGCGCAGGCCCGGGGCCTGCCGGACGGCGCCGGGGAGGCACTGGCCAGCGCCCGGAGCCGCGGTGAGGCGCTGGCCGGCCGGCTGGACGCGGCCGAGGACATGCTGCGGCGGCTGGACGAGCGTTACGCGGAACGGGCCCTGACGCCGGTGCGCGGCCATCCGGTCGCGGCGCGGGAGCGGCTGGCCGCGGCGCGCGACGAACTGGCGCGCGCCGACCGGGCGGTGGCGGCCGGGGACCTGACCGCCGCCGCGGACGCGGTACGCGCGGCCGAGGCCGGGATCGGGCAGGGCGAGGCGCTGGCCGAGGGCGTCACCCGGTGGGCGCGGGAGCTGGGCCGGGCCGACAACGCGCTGGCCCAGGCCCTCACCGCCACCGGGACCGATGTGGCGGAGGCGCCCGGGCTGCCCGCGCTGCGGGACGCGGTGGACCGCGCCCGGCAGGCGCTCACCGAAGCGCGCGAGGGCGCGGGCCCGGGACCGCGCGACCCGTTCGGCGGACTGCGCCGGCTGGCCGAGGGGGCCACCCCGCTGGCGCAGGCGCTCGCCCCGGACCGCGAGCGGGAGGCGCGCAACCGGCGGGACCGCATGCTGCTGGAGGAGGCGCTGCTGACGGCGGGCGCCGAACTGACCGCCGCCCGCGACTACATCACCACCCACCGCGGCGAGGTGGGCAGCCCGGCCCGGGCCCGGCTGGCCGAGGCCGGGCATCAGCTCGACCGGGCGCTGGGAACCGCCCCGCACGACGCGGCCGCGGCCCTGCCGTTCGCGTGGCGCGCCGACGCGCTGGCCCGGGAGGCGCGCGCACTGGCGCTTCGCGATGCTAACGCTGTGGCCTGATCCCTGTTCGTTGGGTAAGGCACTGGCGTATGGTCTGGCATATGCAGATGGGGGGTGAGGAATGAACGGCAGCACCCTGCAACCCTGGCAAGTGGTCCGCGAGGACGAGAACGGCGGTCGCTACCGCATAGGACACTGCGCCACGCGCGCCGAGGCGCAGCGGCTCATCCAGCGCCTGCGGCTGAGCGGTGGTCAGGAGTCGGCGAACGGCACGGTCCACTATCTCGTCGAGCGCGTGGAGGTCGGAGGCGGCGCGCACCGCTGACGCCGGGCACAATCGGGTCATAAGGGGCATTTCGCCCGCTTCGCCGGACTCCGCCGGCGAAGACACCCGACAGGGGCTTGGAGCGTGCGGACAGATCCTTCCGGGGCACGAGGCGGGCACGACGCCGCCGGCGGCCCGCCCACCCGCCAGTCCCGGCTCGACCTGCTCCGGGTCGGGACGCTGCTGCTGGACGCGGACGGGGAAATCGTCTTCTGGAGCCCGACCGCCGAGGCGATCCTCGGCTGGACCGCGCCCGAGGCGGTGGGCAAGCCCGTCACCGACTTCACGGCGCCCGGCCGCACGATCGCCCCGGCGCCCGACGCGCGCACCTGGCGCGACACCCTGCCCCTGCGCCACCGCGACGGCCGCATGGTGGAGCTGGACCTGCGGGCGTCGCTGCTGAGGGACGCCGAGGGATGCCCGTTCGTTCTGGCCAATCTCGTCGAATCGCCCAGGATGCGCGCCGTCGAGCAGGATCTGGCCACGCTGGACGGCCTGTTCACGGCCTCCCCGCTCGGCATCGCGATCTTCGACAGCGAGCTGCGCTACGTCCGGGTCAACGAGGCGCTGTCCCGGCTGCACGGCGCCTCGTTCGGGGACCTGATCGGCAAGACGGTGCTCGATGTGCTGCCGCCGCCGATGTCCCAGGAGATCCACCGCCTCCAGCAGGCCGTGCTCGCCTCCGGGCGGCCCGTGACCGATCTGGTCACCTCCTCGCCCGACGGCCGCGGCGCCCAGTCCGTGTCGCTCGGCCGCCTCACCGACCATACGGGCCGCACCGTCGGCGTGAGCTGCACCGTCATGGACATCACCGAACGGCGGGAGGCGCTGGACAAGGTCGAGAACGCCCGGCAGCGGCTGTCCCTGCTGAACGACGTCGGCACCGCGCTGGGCAACCTGCTGGACGTCCGGCCGATCTGCGAGGCGCTGTCCCGCGCGCTGGTGCCCCGCTTCGGCGACTTCTCCGGCGTGGGTCTGCTGGACACGGTCGCCGAGGGCCGCGAACCCCCGCCCGCCGGAGAGCTCGCCGACACGTCGCTGCGCCGCATCGCGACCGCCGTCGCGCGGCGCGACCCCGCCGTGGAGAAGATCATCAGCTACGGCCAGGAGACCCCGGTCGCCGCCGACTCGATCTACGGCTCCGTGCTGGCCTCCGGCTCCCCGCACCTGGCCGAGACGCAGGAGGAGGTGCTCGGCGCCCTCGGCCCCGACGACCCCACCAGCAGGGCCGTTCACGAGCTGGGCATCCACTCGATGCTCACGCTGCCGCTGCGCGCCCGCGGCCGGGTCCTCGGGCTGCTGGTCATCAGCCGGGCCGGGCAGCGCACCCCGTTCGACCGCGAGGACCTGGCCCTGGCGGTCGAACTGGCCACCCGCGCCGGCATCTCACTGGACAACGCCCGGCTCTACGCCCGCGAGCGCGAGGGCGCGCTGATGCTCCAGCGCAGCCTGCTCCCCCAGTCGATGCCGCCCGTGCTCGGCGTCGAGGTCGGCCACCGGTACATGCCGAGCCGCAGCGGCGCGGAGATCGGCGGCGACTGGTTCGACGTGATCCCGCTGGCCGGCGGGCGGCTGGCGTTCGTGATCGGCGATGTCACCGGCCACGGGATGCGCGCCGCCGCCACCATGGGCCAGCTCCGCACCGCCGTGCGCACCCTCGCCTGGCTGGACCTGGCCCCGGCCGAACTGCTGCACCGGCTCAACGAGCTGGGCCAGGACATCGCCCAGCACCCCGGCTCCCCGATGCTGGCCACCTGCGTCTACGCCGTCTACGACCCGGCCACCCGGGTGTGCACGCTGGCGAAGGCCGGGCATCTGCCGCCGGTGCTGGTCGCCACGGACCCGGCCTCTGGCCAGTGGCGCGCCCGGCCGGTGGACCTGCCGACCGGGGCGCCCCTGGGCGTGAACGGCGTGCCCTTCGAGGAGCGGCGCCTGGAGGTCGACGAGGGCTCGCTGCTGATCCTCTACACCGACGGGCTGATCGAGACCCGCGACGAGGACCTCTCCGTCGGGGTCGCCCGGCTGTGCCACCTGCTGACCCGCACCGCCGGGCCGGGCGTCTCGCTGGAGACGATCTGCGACGAGGTCGTCGGCGGACTGCGCCCGCACGCCCCGGAGCGGGAGTCCGACGATCTGGCGCTGCTGGCCGCGCGGCTGAGCGCGCTTTCCGAGGACCGGGTCCTGTACCGCAGCTTCCCGGCCGAGCGCCGAGTGGTGCGCCACGCCCGCCACGCGGTGACCTCCGCGCTGCGCGTCTGGGGTCTGTCCGCCGTCGTCGACCGGGCGGAGCTGCTGGTCAGCGAGCTGGTCACCAACGCGGTGCGGCACGCCCGGGGCCCGGTCGAGGTCCGGATGGTGCGCGGCTCCGCCTCGCTGCTGGTCGAGGTGACCGACCCGGTGGCGGAGCCGCCGCGCGAGCGCACGACCACCCTGGAGGACGAGGGTGGTCGTGGTGTGCCGCTGGTGGCGCGAGGGTCCCGCCGCTGGGGCACCCGGCGCGAACCGGTCGGCAAGACCGTGTGGTTCGAGCTGGAGATCCCCGGCTGACGAGCCCCCGGGCGCCCCGGCCTCAGGCCGCCAGGACCGACTCGACGGCGGGCGTGCGCCGCACCGTGCGCCGGGCGGTGCCGACCCCGGTGGCCAGGGTCACCAGCAGGGCGAGGGCGACGACCGTGCCGTGGATCGCGAGCACCGCGCCGTCGCCCGGCAGCGCTTCGCCGGTCCGGGCCATGGAGAACGGCACCAGCGCGGCCAGCGACGCCAGCAGCCCGGCGAGCACGCCGGTCACCGCGATCAGCGCGCCCTCCGCGGCGACCATGCCGGAGACCTGCCCGGGCGTGGCCCCGGCCAGCCGCTGCCGGCCGAACTCGCGGCGCCGGAACACCGTCGCCGAGACCAGGGTGTTGACCAGCATGATGCAGCAGAACGCGGCGATGATCCCGACCACCACGTAGTTCAGCGTCTCCGACGTCCGGCCCTCGGCCACCACCGCGGCCCCCTCGGCCGCGGCGCGCGTGCTCTCCACGCGCTGCATCGAGATCGTGCCCGCCGAGATCCCGGTGAAGAGCACCACGGGCATCACGGCGCCGGCGAGCTGGGCGGTGCGCCGCCGGACGTTCGTCACGGCGAGCGCGCCGCTCGCGCCGGCCAGCAGCCGCACCGGCCCGGCCAGCACCGCGGTCACCGCGCGCAGCAGCACCGGGGACAGCAGCGCCAGCGCGATCGAGGACACCACGACGGCGGGGCCCGCGGTCTGCATCACATCCGTGCCCTTGCCGTCCATCACGGTGGCCGTCACCACGGCGAGCGCGGTGCCGCCGGCCAGCGCCAGCACGGCGCCGAGCCACCGCCAGGGGCCCATCGACCGCCCGCCCGCGCCCTCGGTCGCCGCGTCGGTCAGGGCCGTGACCGCCGGCGTCCGGGCGGCCCGCCGCGCGGTGAGCGCGGCGCCGAGCAGCGCGGCGGTCACCGCGTTGCCGATGCCCATGCTCAGGCCGATGGGCCCGAACGTGTGGTCGATGCCGGAGGTTATCTGGCCGGACTCGCCCAGCACGCCGACCAGCAGCCGGCCCAGCAGCGCGCCCGGCACGATCGCCAGCACCGCCGCCCCCAGGGCGACCAGCAGGGTCTCGCCGACGATCAGCCGGCCGACCTGCGCCGGGGTGGCGCCGGTGCTCTTCAGCAGGGCCAACTCCGCCGCCCGCTGCCGCACCGTGAGCGTCATCGTGGCGGCCACGGCGAACACGACGAGCGCCAGGCCCCAGCCGCCGACGACGGACGCCATCGTGATCAGCGTCTCCTCGTCGGTGTCCGATACCTCGCCGGCGAGGGCCGTATCCAGCAGCGAGCCGAACGCCATCACCACCGCGGCGCCCAGGAAGACGGCGAGGAAGCCCGCCAGGAAGCGGCCGGGGCGCTTGGCCAGGGACCGCAGGGCCAGGGAGAACATGGTCACGCCACCGCCGTCTCGTAGAGGTCGCCCAGGTGGGCCATGCGCTCGGCCACCGCCTCGGCGGTCGGCTCGGGGATCCGGCCCACCAGCCGGCCGTCGGCCAGGAACAGCACCTGATCCGCCCAGGACGCGGCCACCGGGTCGTGGGTCACCATGACCACGGTCCTGCCGTACTCGGCCACCGACTGCCGCAGCAGCCCGAGGACTTCGCGCGCGCTGCGGGTGTCCAGGGCGCCGGTCGGCTCGTCGGCGAAGATCACGGAGGGCTCGGTCACCAGCGCGCGGGCGATCGCCACGCGCTGCTGCTGACCGCCGGAGAGCTGGGCCGGCAGATGCCGCAGCCGCCCGCCGAGCCCGACCCGCTCCAGGATCGCCACGGCCCGGGCCCGGGACACCTTCGCGCCGGCCAGCCTCAGCGGCAGCGTGACGTTCTCCAGGACGGTCAGCGTCGGCAGCAGGTTGAACTGCTGGAACACGAAGCCGATCCGCCGCCGGCGGAACCGCGTCAGCTCCGCCTCGCCGCCGGCCGTCAGCTCGGCGCCGTCCACGACCACCAGCCCGGCGCTCGGCCGGTCCAGCCCCGCGGCGCACTGCAACAGCGTGCTCTTGCCCGAGCCGGACGGCCCCATCACCGCCGTGAAGCTGCCCGCGGGCAGCGACAGCGAGACGCCGTCCAGCGCCTTGACCTCGGTGCCGTCGGCCGGCGAGCCATAGGTCTTGTGCAGGGACACCAGCCGCAGCGCCTCGGCCGAGTGCCCCGCCGCCGGGCCGTCGTGACGTCGGAACATCGTCCACCTCTCTCCCGATGGCACCCGGTGCGCCACCACCAACGACGCTAGGGAGCGCGCGCGGCAGCGGCGATGGGTCCGGACACCGGGCGCGGGTGTATCTGGCACCACCGGACCGGCGGCGGCCCAGCCCCCCTGCCAGGCGGAAACGGCTAACGGACCGGGAGGTGATATGCCACCGAGAAGCGGTCGGCCGGCACCACCACGTCGGCCGTCTCCACCGGCAGGCTCCCCGCCCGGTACGTCCGGGAGATGACCAGCACCGAGTGGCCCGCCAGCCCGCCCAGCACCCGGGCCTCGGCCGCCAGCGCGGGGCGGGCGCCGACCTCCTCCGCCACGTTGTCCACGACGATGTCGATCGCCGCCATCCGCTCCACCACCCCCCGCCCCGCCAGCGGGCCCTGCTCGGGCAGCATCACCGGCGTGCGGCCCGTCAGCCGCAGCGGCTCCCAGGACGTCGAGATCATCGCGGGCTCGCCGCCGACGCGGAACACATAACGCGTGCACATCACCGCCTCGCGGGGCTCGATCCGCAGCCGCTCGGCGATCGCCGGGCTCGCCTCCGCCTGCTCGCTGTCCCCCTCCCAGGTGCCGCGCACCCGCTCGTCCGCCTGCTCCTGCCGGAACGGCGAGCAGTCCCCCAGCGTCCGGTACCCGCTGCGGGAGATCGCGCGCCGCACGGGCTGCTCGCGGACATACGTGCCCGAGCCGGAGCGCCCCTCCACCAGCCCCTCGGCCATCAGCACCTTCCGCGCCTCCAGCGCGACCGTGTCGGACACCCCGTACTTGGCGCGAATACTCGCCTGCGAAGGAAGTCTGGTGTGCGGCGGCAGGGTGCCGTCGGCGATTTGCTGTCGAAGGTCTTCTGCGACTCGGAGATACGCGGGCTGCTCACCGAACGGCACTGCCCCTCCTGCATGTGTTGACAATCAGCAACAGCTTGACAACGGAGGGTGTCCGCCCGCAAGAGACGGCCAGAGTTTCACTCGAAGTGATGAGCGCTCATGAAAGGCCCCGCGGAGACGGTCCGGCGGCCCGGTAGATGTCGTCCAGCAGCCCCATCGTGACCACCGCGTCCGCCGCCGGCGTCAGCACCGGAGCGCCGTTCCGAACGGCCGCGGCGAACGCCCGCAACTGGTACGCGTAACTCCACTCCCCCGGCACCCGCTCCCGCCGCCGGCGGCCGTCCGACGTCACCGCGAGCCGGTGAAATACCTTCGCCACCGCGAAGTTGGTCACCCGCATCCCGCCCCGCTCCCTCACCACCCGCGCCCCGATCCGCAACGGCTTCGCCAACTCGCCAACTCGCCAACTCGCCAAAAGAACTCGGCACCCATCCTCGTGGGCGCGTTCAATGGGCGGATGCCCCTGCGGAAAACACGTCCCGACGAGTCGCCCCTCCTCCAGGACATCGAACGCGCCGCCGGCGAGCCGTTCCGCGCCCTCGGCATGGCCGAGATCGCCGACGACGAACCGCCGCCGCTCGCCGAGCTCGACCGCCACGCGCGCGCCGGCCTGTCCTGGGTGGCCACGGACGCCGCCGACCGCCCGGTGGCGTACCTCGTCGCCGAACCGGTGGACGGCGCCCTGCACATCGAGCAGGTCTCCGTGCACCCGGCGCACGCCCGCCGCGGCCTGGGCCGTTCGCTGATCGAGGAGGCCGCCGGCCACGCCGCGGCGGCCGGGCTGCCCGCGCTGACGCTGACCACGTTCGCCGAAATCCCGTGGAACGCGCCCTACTACCGCCGCTGCGGCTTCCTGGTGCTGGCCGAGGACGACATCACCCCCGGGCTGCGCGCGATCCGGCGCCACGAGGCCGCGATCGGCCTCGACCGGTGGCCGCGCGTGTGCATGCGGCGCCCGCTGTCCGGCGGCTGAACGGTCCGGGCCGTCCTTCCCGTTCGCCTGAGCGCCCGGGCCGTCGCCTGACACAATGTGCGCCCGAAGGGGCCCCCGCGCCCGAAGTGACGACAAGGACAGCGAGCCATCCATGAGCGCGTCAGGCGGAACCAGGGCGATCGTCGCCGCGTTGTGCGCCAACCTCGCCATCGCGGTGAGCAAGTTCACGGCCGCGGGCTTCAGCGGCTCGTCCTCCATGCTGGCCGAGGGCGTGCACTCACTGGCCGACTCCGGCAACCAGGCGCTGCTGCTGCTCGGCGGCAAGCGGGCCAAGCGCGCGGCGAGCGAGGAACACCCCTTCGGCTACGGCCGGGAGCGGTACATCTACGCCTTCATCGTCTCCATCGTGCTGTTCTCGGTGGGCGGCGTGTTCGCGCTGTACGAGGGCGTGGAGAAGATCCGCCACCCCCATGAGATCGAGCACTGGTACTGGCCGGTGGGCGTGCTGGTCTTCGCGATCATCGCCGAGACCATCTCGTTCCGCACGGCCATCAAGGAGTCCAACGAGGTCCGCGGCAAGCAGTCCTGGGGCCAGTTCGTCCGCACGGCCAAGGCCCCCGAGCTGCCGGTCGTGCTGCTGGAGGACCTGGGCGCGCTGATCGGCCTGATCCTGGCGCTCGTCGGCGTCTGCCTGGCGCTGGGCACCGGCGACGGCGTCTGGGACGGCATCGGCACCCTGTCCATCGGCGTCCTGCTGGTGCTCATCGCCATCGTGCTCGCCGTGGAGACCAAGTCGCTGCTGCTGGGCGAGGCCGGCAGCAAGGAGTCGGTCGCGAAGATCCGCGAGGCGATCGTGGACGACGAGGCCGTCACCCGCGTCATCCACATGAAGACCCTGCACCTGGGCCCCGAGGAGCTGCTGGTGGCCGCCAAGATCGCGGTCGCCCACGGGGCCGACGCCGCCACCGTCGCGGGCGCGATCGACGCCGCCGAGGCGCGCATCCGCGAGGCGGTGCCGATCGCGCGTGTCATCTACCTGGAGCCGGACATCTACCGTGAGACGCCGGCCAAGGCGTGAGCTAGGTCCTGTCCGGTCGGTCGATGGGGGTCCCCCCGGACGGAGTCTGGGGGAGGATCAGCCCTTGGCTCCCCCAGGCCCTCGGGGGCCTGGGAGGTACCCCCAGCAAGGCGCCGGATCGCCACTCGTACGCATGGGGGCACCTCCCAGCCGCCAGGCTGGGGGACGTACTTGGGCGATTCAGCTGGGGGCACCTCCCTGGGGGCACCTCCCAGCGTTAGCTGGGGGAGAAGTCTGGGGGAGCAGCGAGGTGCCGTGTGGGGGCACCTCCCAGCGTTAGCTGGGGGAGTCAAGGGCCCGGCAAGACCGGCCGGGCAGGGCCTAAGTGCCTGCGCGGTCCCCGGCCGGGTGCCGGGGCCGCGTCGTTCAGGCGCTCAGAACTGGAGCGCCCAGCCGTTCAGATGGCCCTCGTCGGCGTTCGCGTTGTCGGTCACCCGCAGGGTCCAGGTGCCGTCGGCCGACAGGCCGGTGCCGTTGAGCGTGTAGACCGCGTTCAGGTTGTCGGTGCTGCCGCCGGACTGGTCGTGCAGGACCCGCACCGTGCCGTTGGGCGCGATCAGCTCGATGGTGAGGTCACCGATCCAGGTGTGCACGATGTCGACCTCGACCTGGTAGGCGCCGTCCAGCACGCCCGCCCCGGTGACGTCGATCTCCGACTCCGAGGTCGTCAGATCACTGATGTCCACGTTCGTGACGTTCTCGAAGCGCGGGCCGTCCGGGGGCTCCGGCGCGCCGCCCTCGCCGCCGATGTGCAGCAGGGCGTTGGGGGTGTTGGAGGGCACGCCGCTGAGGCGGTTCCAGACGGCGGAGTCCACGAGCGCGGCCTCGACCTGGGCGGGGGTGGCCGCCGGGTTGTCGGCCAGGTAGAGCGCGGCGGCGCCCGCCACGTGCGGGGTGGCCATCGAGGTGCCCGAGATGGTGTTCTCGGCGCTGTCCCCGGTGCTCCAGGCGGAGGTGATGCCGGAGCCGGGGCCGAAGATGTCGACGACCGAACCGACGTTGGAAAAGCCGGAGATGGCGTCGGTGTTGGTGCTCGACGCGACGGTGATCGCCTCGTCGACGCGGGCCGGGGAGCTGGCGCTCGCGTCGTCGCCGTAGTCGTTGCCCGCGGCCACGGCGTAGGTGACGCCCGCCGCGATGGAGTTGCGCACGGCGGTGTCCAGCGCGGCGCTGGCGCCGCCGCCCAGGCTCATGTTGGCGACGGCCGGGCCGTCGGCGTCGCCGGTGACGAAGTCCACGCCCGCGACGACCGTTTCGATCGTTCCGGAGCCGGCGTTGTCGAGGACCTTCACGGCCACGATGTCGGCCGCCTTGGCCACCCCGTACGAGGCGCCGGCCACGGTGCCCGCGACGTGGGTGCCGTGCCCGTTGCCGTCGGAGCCGTTTCCGCCGAACGCGTCGAAGCCGAACGTGGCCCGGCCGCCGAAGTCCTCGTGGCTGAGGCGCACACCGGTGTCCACGATGTACGCGGTGACGCCCGCGCCCGCGTGCGAGGGGTAGGTGTAGCTGTCGTCGAGCGGCGGGTCCGCCTGGTCGATGCGGTCCAGGCCCCAGGAGGGCGGGTCCGTCTGGGTGTCGTTGATGCTGACGGTCTGGTTCTGCACGACCTGGGCGACGGCCGGGTCGGCGGCCAGCTCCAGGGCCTCCGACTCGGTCATCCGGGCGGCGAAGCCGTTCAGGGCGTGCTCGTAGACGCTCGTCACCTTCGCGTCGTGTCTGTCCGCGAGCGCTTCCCCGCGCTCCGAGTTCGCGGAGAACGCGCTGTCCTCCAGGATGACGATGTAGCTGCCCGCGATGGCGCCCTCGGCGCCGGCGTCGGCGATCACTCCCACTGCCTCATCGGCCCGGGCCTCGCCCGACACCGTCGCGCCGAGCCCGAGGGCCAGCAGCGCGGCGGTGGCCACGGTTGCGCTGGTCCTCGGACGGCCCGGCATTCGCATCACTGCCATGGAGGGTTCCTCCTCATAGGTGGTGCGCTCAAGCAGAACGCTCGGCAGAAAAGGAAGTCATGCCCATGACAATATGCTTTCATGTCCGTACGGCCATGTGCACGACACCCACTTGAATGGTCAGCTCCCGTAGAGGAATTGACAAGGACGCCTCCGGCGCCGACACATGGCGGCAATGCGCGGGAAGCATCGCCGACGCACCCCGACGCACCCCGGCGCGCACCGCGCCGCTGCTCCCGGGCGGTCGGAGGAGAACGGCGGACGGACCGACCGGGCAACGGAAATGTCATCGGCGGTCACACGGTGGCGCCGACCTGCCCGGACGGAACCGGGCGGCGACTGCATGCAACGGGCCGCCGGTTCCCCCGTGGCGCGGCGCCTTCCGCTTGAACGCGCCACCGTCCACATCCGCGAACGTCGTCAGCCGACCTCGGCGTACGGGCGCTCGCGGCGGGCCTCGGTGAGGGCCGTGGCCCACCACGCCAGTTCGTCGAGCATGACCTTGGCGGCGCCGGCCGGGCCCTCGGGCTCATTGAGCGTGCCGTCTTCGTCGAAGAGCAGGTAGTAGCGCGGGAAGGACACGTAGTTGCGGATGGTGTGCGCGTGCAGCTCGCCGAAGATCTGCTTGAGCTGCTCGATTGCCAGCACCGCGCCCGTCGCGCCGCTGTAGCCGACGAAACCGATCGGCTTGGCCTGCCACTCGGTGAAGTGCCAGTCGATGGCCGACTTGAGCGAGGCCGGGAAACTGCGGTTGTACTCCGGGGTGAGCACCACGTACGCGTCCGCCTCGCGGAGCCGGCGCGTCAGGTCGGCCATCTCGTCGGGGCGGGGCATGTCGGGCTCGACGGCCGGCGGCACGGGCGGCAGTTCCAGGGGCAGCGGGAAATCGGCCAGGTCGATGACATCGATGGTGAACGCGCTGTGGGCGCCGGCCTGTTCGGCGAACCAGCGGGCCACGACCGGGGCGAACCGGCCCTCCCGGACGCTGCCGACGATCACGGCGAGGCGGAGGGGCTGAGCGGACATGGTGTCTCCTGCTTGTGCGACTTGAGGGTGGAAACCGGTGGCCGTCGCGGCCACACCCTCAACCTGCCGCCCCGCCGCCGGGCCAGGAAGACCGGCCCGAGACTGGTAGTGCCACGGCCACCCTCCGCGCGACGGCCCCTGCTACGTTCGAGGGGTGAGCACGCACGACAACGAACTGGGCCTGTTCCTGCGCAGCCGCCGGGAGTCCGTGACCCCGGCCGAGGTGGGGCTGCCCGCCGGCACGCGCCGGCGCACGCCCGGGCTGCGCCGGTCGGAGCTGGCCACACTCGCCGGGGTCAGCGTCGAGTACGTCACACGGCTGGAACAGGGCCGCGACCGCCACCCGTCGGCCGGCGTGCTGTCCACGCTCGCCGATGTGCTCCGGCTGACCTTGAACGAGCGCGTTCATGTCTACCGCCTCGCCAAGGCGGCCGACGGCTTCAGTTGCATGGGGAGCAGCGCTCCGCCGCCGGAGCGCACCGTGCGCCCCTCGGTGCGGAGCATCCTCGCCCGCCTGGAGCCCGCCCCGGCCGTCGTGCTCAACCGGCTCAGCGAGGTGCTCGCCCACACCGACGGGTACACGCGGCTGGCCGCCCCGCTCGGCCTGCTGGACGGCGAGCCGCCCAGCCTGGCCCGTTTCGTCTTCACCGACGAGCGCGCCCGGGAGGTCTACCCGGACTGGGACCACGTCGCCAACGAGCAGGTCGCCGCGCTCAAGGACGGGCCGTTCCGGCGCGACCAGCACGTGGCCGCGCTCGCCGACGAGCTGTCCCTCACGGCCGGCGCGGAGTTCACCGGGCGGGTGGCCTCCGTGCCCGGCCTGCCCCGGCCGAACGGCGTCACCCGGCTGCGGCACCCGGAGGCGGGCGAACTGCGCCTGGCCTACGAGACGTTGGACCTCACCTCGGACGACCAGCGCATCGTGGTCCAGCTCCCGGCCGACGACGCCACCGCCGCCGCCCTGGACCGCCTCACCATGCCGGCGCGCGCCCTGCGCGCCGTCGCCCCCTGAGGCACCCCGGTCGGCTCAGGCCGGCGCCGGGAACCCGAAGCGCACGCCGGTCAGTTCCTCCGACACCTCCCACAGCCGGTGGCCGGTCTCGGCGTCGGTCACGGCGGGGCCGGCGGTCACCCGCGTCGGTCCGCCGCGCAGCTCGCCCATGCCGTCCGGCCCGATGAACTCCCCGGCCGCCGCCGGGGTGTCGAGGCGGACGTTCTTCCGGTACTTCGCGTCCAAGGAGGACGTGGTCGTCCAGTTCCTGGGCGACCTGGGCGCCGGGATGCACGCGGGGCTGTGCGACCGCCCGGCCGGGGAGCGCCCCTCACTGGCGCTGCGGCACGCGGTCTCGGTGCCCCTCGCCGCCTGCGGCGATCAGTCCGAACGGGCCCTGAGCGTCGTTCAGTTGATCCTGCGCACCCCCGCCCTGCGCGCCCGCTTCCTGGAGCGTCAGGCGCAGTGGCGCGACGGCCTGGCGACGGAGCTGGCGCGCCGCCTGGAGCTCGGCGCCGAGACGGATCTTTCTCCGCAGCTCGCCGCCGGGATGGCGCTCACCGCCTTCGACGCGGTGCTGCGGCGGTGGAGCGGCAGCGACGGCGCCGAGGACCCCGCCGCGCTGATCGAGGACGCCTTCGCCGTGATCACCCCGGCGCTGGACGCGTCGCCCGCAGCGCGCTGACAACGGCGCGCGCTGGGCAGCACTTGACCCGGGAAGTGAGCGGCGTTCCGACGTGCCCCCGGTTCCGCTATCCGCACATCCCGCTGCCCCGGGGGTTTCAAGGTCCTGCGCTCCGAACTGTCCGAGGCCGTCGCTGAGTTGAGGAGCCTGGGCGGTCGGCGGACCGCGCCCGGCGACGAGCGGTTCGACACCCTGGCCGCCCGCCGACGTCGCCTGCCCTGCCGGCCACGCCCGAGGACGCGATCGGCGCCCCCTGACGCGGAGACGTCCGCCCGCGCGGGGGAGTTCATCCGCACGACGCCCGTCGTATGCCGGCGCTGGTTAGCGTCGCCGCGATCATTCCGGAACAGGAAAGGGGCGATTCCAGTGGCATCGCGCAGATCGGTCCTTGGCGGGGCCCTGGGAGTGTCCAGCCTGGTCGTGCTGCCGGGCACGGCGGCGGCGAGCCGGGGCGGAGGCGGCTTCGCCGACCCGTTCACGCTCGGCGTGGCCTCCGGCGACCCCCTGCCGGACAGCGTCGTGCTGTGGACGCGGCTGGCCCCGGACCCGCTGGACCCGGGCTCGATGCCCAGCCGCGCGGTGCCGGTGGGGTGGCAGCTCGCGCACGACGAGTCGTTCCGCCGCGTCGCCGCCGCGGGCACCGCGTGGGCCAGGCCCGAACTGGGCCACAGCGTGCACGTCGAGCCGCGCGGTCTCGACCCGGACCGCTGGTACTTCTTCCGCTTCCGCGCCGGCGGGCACCTCAGCCCGGTGGGCCGCACCCGCACCGCGCCGGCCCCCTGGGCGGCGCGCCCGCTGCGGATGGCCGCCACGAGCTGCCAGTCCTACACCGACGGCTACTACACCGCCTACCGGCACCTGGCCGAGGAGGACGTCGACCTGGTCGCGTTCCTCGGCGACTGGATCTACGAGGACCCCGACTCCTGGTTCACCCGCGGCGTGGTCCGGCCGCACGGCGACTTCGAGCCGATGACCCTGGAGGAGTACCGGCACCGCCACGCCACCTACCGGCTCGACCCGGACCTCCAACTCGCCTCGGCGCGCTTCCCGTTCCTGCCCACCTGGGACGACCACGAGGTCGTCAACAACTGGGCCGGCATGCTGGAGCCGCCCGGCCGGCCCAACCCCACCCCGGACTTCGCCGCCCGCCGCGCCGCCGCGTTCCAGGCGTACTACGAACACCTCCCGCTGCGCCGGGCGCAGATCCCCGCCGGGCCCGACGCCCTGATGTACCGGGGACTGCGCTGGGGCCGCACCGCCGACCTGTTCCTGCTGGACACCCGCCAGTACCGGGACGACCAGGCGTGCGGCGACTTCAACAAGCCCGTGTGCGACGAGTGGGACGATCCCGACCGGTCCATGCTCGGCCCCGCGCAGGAGCGCTGGCTGCTGAACAAGCTCGCCACCTCCACCGCCACCTGGAAGGCGATTCCCCAGCAAGTCCCCATGGGCCAGTGGGAGCTGGACAACGACCCGGCCGTCCGCCGCCGTTCGATGGACACCTGGGACGGCTACCCGGCCGCCCGCCAGCGCATCCTGGAGTTCATCGCCGAGCGCGACATCGACAACGTCGCGGTGCTGTCCGGCGACGTACACTGGCACATGGCCCACGACCTCACCCTGAACATGGAGGACCCCGACGCGGCGCCGGTCGCCGCCGACTTCGTGTGCACCTCCATCACCTCCGGCCGCGACGGCGGCGACAGCCCGTCCGGCACCCTGGCCTCCAACCCCCACCTGCGCTACTCCCTCAACCGGCGCGGCTACCTGCGCTGCGACATCGACCGCGAGACCTGGCTGACGAGCTACCGCGTCGTGCCCTACGTCACCACCCCCGGCGCGCCGCTGGAGACCCGAGCCCGCCTCGCCCTGGAGGCCGGCCGCCCCGGGCTCCAACAGGCCTGACCGGCGGCCTCCTCAACCGCGGGCGTCGAGGAACCACTCACGGAAGAACACGGGCGCGCGGCGGTCCCGGCGCAGGGCGTACAGGCCCCCCTCGTTCACGAGGTGGTCGCTCCACATTCGCCCGGCGAGGGGGCCGCTGACGACCAGCCAGACCGCGTCGCCGCAGCCCAGCGAGTGCAGGCACAGCGCGCCACAGGTCAGGTCGCCGACCGGATCCCCGCCGTAGGGCGGCTCGTCGTTGTCCCACTTGACCAGCTCGGCCAGGTACGCCTCCTCGCTCGGGAAGTCCGCGCGGCGCGGCTCGTCGTCGGGCAGCGCGTCGACCTCCCGCGCCGGGAACTCCTCGGCCAGCCGGGACAGCCTGGTGCGGGTGCCGATGTCGTCCCAGCCCCACCGGCCGGCGTCGTCCCGCACCAGCGGGGCGAGGCCGGGGGCCGGCATGCCACCGGGGATTCCCGCCGCTACCTCCAGCAGAAAACGCCGGTACTCCCCCGGCAGCCGAACCCCCAACTGCTCCTCGGCCGCGGCGAGTTCGGCGGCGAGCAGCGGCCTGGGCAGCCAGAGGTCGGACGCCAGGGCGGCGCGCCACAGCCGTTCCCGCCACCCGGGCCACAAGGGCGGCCCGTCCGCGTGGCCGGTCCCCGACCGGCGCACCTTCGACCAGGGGTCGAGCCACTGGGCCTGCTGCTCGGGCGTCGAACGGCGCAGCCGCGCCAACTGCCCGCTCAGCCCGGCGGCTTCGGCGCGCCACCGGCGGGCGGCGGCCTCGAACCCCTCCTGGCTGGGCGCGACGTCCTTGCGCGCCCACTCGTGCTCCCGCCGCTTCCCCTCCCACTCGCGAATCTCCCGGGGCCACCACGCGGCGGCGGCCAAGTCCCGGTAGAGTCCGTCGAGTTCGTTCCACGCCTCGACGAACTCCGCCACGTACTGCCCCAGCTCGGTCATGCCTCCAGCATGCCCGGCCGCGCGGAGCCCGTGGCAGACTCTTCGCGCCAACTGCAACGCGGGCGCGGGCGTTGCCGCGCTCCGGGAACAACGCGGGGGAAACGATGACGGTTCGCGCCGCGACGCGCGAGGACTCGGCGGACGTCTACCGCCTGCTCCGCGACTTCGTCACGAGCCATCGGCCCGACCGGGCGGCCTTCGACCACGGCACGTTTCCCCGCGCCCTGACGGCCGCCGCGGACGGCCGGGCCGAGTTCCTGGTCGCCGAGCTGAACGGCGCCGTGGCCGGCTACCTGCTGGCTGCCCGGCTGCCGACCCTCTTCGCGGGCGGGACCGTTCTCAGCGTGCTGGAGCTGACCGTCGACGAGCGCCACCGGGGCCACGGCCTGGGTTCGCTCCTGGTCCGCGCCGCCCTCGCCAGGGCCGGGCGGGCCGGCGATGTGGAGGTGACAGTCCCCACTCGGCGGGCAGCCGCGTTCTACAGCCGCCTGGGGTTCACCGAGACGGCCACCTACCTCAAGTCCCCCGTCGCGAGGTAGCGCGCTACGGCCGGCTCGGCGGACAGCTCGCGCATCCTCTCCACCGCGGTCCGCGTGTCCCGGAACGCGGAGATCAGCGAGACGGCCACCTGGTCCGCGCCGGCCTCCTCGTTCGCCGCGATCTCGGCCGCCGCGTCGCCGACCGGCTGGCCGTCGGCCCACACCGTCCGGTTCGCCAGGCCGATCGGGCGTTCCGTGAGGGACTTCAGGCGGGCGGCGCGTTCGGCGAACCGCTCCGGGGTGAGGCCGACGGCCTGCCACCAGTCGGCGACCGCGGCCGCGCGGCGCAGCGCGGCGTCGGTGACGCCGCCCACGAGCAGCGGCACGGGCCGGCCGGGGACCGGGGCGAAGACCCCGCCGCCGAAGCCGTAGTAGGGGTCGTCGAACGGCGCGCCGCCGGTCGTGTGGAGGTGGCGGATCAGCCGGAGGGCCGAGGTGGTGCGGGCGCCCCGGGTCGCGAAGTCACCGCCGGTGGCGTCGAATTCGTGGCGCTCCCAGCCGGCGCCGACGCCGAGGACGAAGCGCCCGCCCGAGAGCCGCGCGAGGGTCGCGGACTGCTTGGCGACGACGAAGGGATTGCGCAGCGGCAGCACGAGCACGGAGGTGCCGAGCACCAGGCGCGTGGTGGCACCGGCGAGGTGCGCGAGCGTGACGAGGGCATCGTCGACGCCGCCGTAGACCGGGCCGTACGGGGCCGGGGGCAGCAGGTGGTCGGGCAGCCAGACGCCGCCGTAGCCCAGGTTCTCGGCCTCCCGGGCGAGCACGGCGAGGCTGTGCGGATCGGCGTCCGGCAGCACCACGTGAAGTTCCATGGCACCGGAGCCTAGACACTGACACCGGTGTGAGAGTCAAGCCTTCAAGGCGGCGTGGCCGACCACCTGGTGTACGGGTGTACGATCAAGCCCGTTCGTGTTCGTTCATGAAAAGCGAAGAGACGGGAGGTGAGTTGATGACCGCGCTCAGGGCCACCGTGCGCAGCGCCCCGGTCTCCCTCACGTCCCGGGTCGTGGCCTGACCCAGCACTGTCCGCCCTCGCCGGGAGCGTGAGCTCGCGAGGCGTCCGACACGAACATCACTCCGAAACGGATCTTCCTTCGTCATGAGCAACTCCTGGATCACGCGCGCCGAGACCGGCGCCGACATCCCGGCCATCCGCGAGATCAACCTGGCCGCCTTTCCCACCGCGCTGGAGGCCGACCTCGTCGACGCCCTGCGCGCCGACCCGGCCGCGTGGATCGAGGGCCTGTCCCTCGTCGCCGGCGACGCGAACGGCCACCTCGTCGGCCACGCGCTGCTGACCCGCTGCCACATCGGCGACACCCCGGCCCTGTGCCTGGGCCCGGTCGCCGTGCGGCCCGAGCAGCAGAAGACGGGCGCCGGCTCCGCCGCCGTCCGCGCCGCTTTGAAGGCGGCGAAGGACGCGGGTGAGCGCCACGTCGTCGTCCTGGGGCACCCGGCCTACTATCCCCGGTTCGGCTTCACCCGCGCCTCCGCCCACGGCATCGGCGTGACCATCGACGTCCCGGACGACGCCCTGATGGCCATCGCCCTCGACGCCGCCCACCCGCTGCCCGGCGGAACGGTCCGCTACGCGGCGCCGTTCGGCATCTGACCCGTGCCACGCCGTGCGGGGGCGCCTCGGCGCCCCCCCACGGCCCCTGGGAACGGTGGGCCGCCAGGGCTTTCTCAAGCGGCTGCGTGGACCCACCGTCCGGTGGTCAGGCGGCGGGCCGGGTCGTGTGGTCGCCGTGCAGGACGACGTTGTCCAGTTCCAGGCCGCGCCCGGTGGAGTACAGGGCGACCGCCGGGCCCTCCCCCGCGTACGCGTTGTCCAGGGTCAGGCCGGCCAGGGTGACCTGGTCGGCCAGGACGGAGAGCGTCGCGCTGCCCGCCGCGCCGTTCAACCCGCCGTAGAACTTGGCCTGTTCGGCGCCCATGTCATAGGTGAGGACGACATCCGCGGGATCGCCCGTGGCGCCCCGGACCGTCACCCCGGACGCGGCCGGCCAGGCGTGGACCTGCTCGCGGTAGACGCCCGGCTCCACCTCGATCGTCACCGGGCCGCCGGGGTTCGCGGCGACGGCGCCGAGCGCCGCCCGGACGCTGGCGTAGTCGCCGTCCCCGTCGAGCGAGACCGTGACCGTGCCCCGCAGCCGCTCGGGCGCGTAGCCCGCCGGGCCCGCGTGGTCACCCACGATCCCGGGCACGGCCCGGGCCGGGTCGGCGGTGTAGTCGTAGAACGCCTCGGGCGCGAACGCCTCGCCCGCCTCGTCGGCGCGTCCCCAGGTGCCCCGCAGGACGTTGCCGCGCTGGACCAGTTCGGCGCCGGGGTCCTTGACGACCAGCGGGTCCTGGCCGGTGGCGTAGTAGTTGCGCTCGGCGACGACCCGCGCGGCGCCGCGGCTCATCGTTCCGTACTGGCCGAAGTTCTCGAAGTAGTTGTTGAACAGGTGGGCGGCCTCGGTGTTGTCGATGCTCGGATTGCGCTGGTAGGTGTTGCGGAACCAGTTGTGGTGGACGGTGATCTTGGTGATCACGTTGGCCGTCCAGCCGATGCCGAGCGTCTTGTTGTGGTCGGCGAAGACGTTCCAGGAGAGTGTCACGTAGTCGCTGTCCCTGCGCACGTCCACCAGGCCGTCCCCGGCGCGCAGGAAGGCGCAGTGGTCGACCCACACGTGGTGCGAGGTGTCCAGCCGGATGGCGTCGTTGTCGTTCTCCGGGGTCTTGCCGTCCCAGTCGCCGGGGATGTAGGAGTCGCGGAACGTCAGGTTGCGGATGATCACGTTGGCCACCTGGTCGAGGTGGAAACCGCCGCCCACGATCGTCGCGTCCCGTCCGAGACCGATGATCGTCTTGTCCGGAGCGACGCGGATCATGTCGCCGAAGGGCTCGACTTCGATCGTTCCGGCGACCTGAATGACATACGGCTCGTCCGCCTGGGCGTAGTGGACCAGGCCCGCCATGTCGCGCACGGTGACGCTGGGGCCGCCGGCGCCGCCCGTCGTGCCGTCCTGGCCGGCCGCGTCGAGTGACGCGAAGCCCACCGGGGCGTCGGACCAGATCGCGCCCGGCGGGGCGGCAGCGGGTGCCGCCGAGGCACCGGCCGAGGCGGTCAGGGCGAACAGGACCAGCACCGCCGCCAACAGCCGCGGGACGGTGAGCGATCGACGGAATCTCATGGCTTACCTCCGCGCCGAGGCCGCAGGCGGCGTCTGATCGAAAATTTCGCTAGCAATACCGACATCTTCGCGCGGCAGACTGTAGAAGCACCGTTCAAGACCGTCAAGAGCCCTTGCAGACACGGGAGAACGGGCAGCGAAAATGTCGAAGCCGGTCAGCCGCTGAATCCATTGACGGCCTCTTTTCCGCTCAGTATCTTCCGGGCAGTCATTGATGGAAGCGCTCCCACAGGCCCCTGCCGATCCACCTCGGCGCGAGCCGCCCGCCACCTCCGCCACGGCCCTCCCCGCCCGGCTTCACGGCATGTGAATGAAAGGATTCATTGTCATGCTCCCGCCACTTTCACAGGCCCGGAACGGACCGCCCGGCCGCCCACCCTCGCGCCGGGCCCGGCAGGCGCTCGCCACCTGCCTCCTCCTCGCGCTGAGCCTTCTCCCCGGTGCCGCCCCGGCCGGCGCCGAACCGTCGGCGGCGGCCATGCCGTCGCCCGGCGGCGTCTACCAGTTCGTCGCGGCCCACAGCGGCCGGTGCGTCGACGTACCCGGGGCCTCCGGGGCGAATGGCGCGCACGGCAACACAAGGGCGCATTCCTCACGGCGGATCCGAGTTGAGCACGGCATCGCCCACCTCAAGAACTGGCGGGCTCTCGCCCGCCACCTGGGCCACCGCCGGCACACGAGCGACACCGTCCGGACCGCAGCCGGCCTCCTGTCCCATCAGCGGACTGCGGACCGGAGCTCGACTCGTCAACGGTGAACACCGAACGCCAGGGAAGTCCCGACGTCTCACCGCCTACCGTGCACGAGCTCGTTAGCCCGAACCGCCCAAGAGGACGAGCATCCGGCGGGCCTGGGCCTGATCGTGGGGGGCGCCGACCTCGGCCGCGAGCTGGTAGGCGGCGCGCTCACCTTCGGTGTCCATCCGCCTGCTCAGCAGCAGCGCGAGGTTCACGGCGGCCTTGCCGCTGAACATCGGCTGGCGCAATTCGGCCGCGTCCCGGTACGCCTGCTCGGCCCCGGCCCGGTCCCCATTCTCCTCCAGGAGCGTCGCCAGGTTGAACAGCCCACCCGCGGCGATCAGCGGGACCTGGTCCTGGGCCGCCGTGCGCAGGGCGGTGATGCCGCCGTCCAGGTCGCTGAGGTGTCGCGCGAGCATGACCCCGAGGTTCACCGCCGCCATCGTTCCGGCCAGGTCACCGTCCCGCGCCTGGCGGAGCACGATGAGAGCACGGTCACGCTCGCCGCGGTCGATCAGGATCATGGCCAGGTCGACCGCCGCCATCGCGCCGAATCTGCGGTGCCCGGACGCCATGGCCCGGTTGAGGACCTCCACGGCCGCGTCCTGGTCGCCACCCATCATCAGCGCCGAGCCCAGGAGGGTTAGCCCCTCGGCGGCGACGTCGGCGACCGGTGACCCGGCCGCGAAATCGAACGCCTCTATGGCTCCCTGCAGATCATTCGCCGCGGCCCATATCCTGCCCCGCCCGAGCGCCGCAAGCCCGACGACTTCCTCCAGCGTGGCAGGTGCCGTCCGGGCAACGATGCCGTAGTCGGCCATCACCTGGAGGTTACGTGCCGCCACCTCCGCCACTCGGCCGGTGCCGTGCTCGGCCGCATAACGCAACGCCGCCTCGGATGCCTCGATGTCGTCGTCCACCAGCGCCACGCCGATCTGCAGCGCCGCCTGCGGGCCGAGTTCCGGCTCACCGCCCTCGACAATCCGCGAGTACCAGTCGACGGCCTCCGCGGTGTTGCCCACGGCGAGCATCTCGTCGGCGTACTGTGCGATGGTCTCGGTATTTTCCGGGGTCCCGGGCTTGTCCGCCGCGAGTGTGAGCGTGAGCAGAAAGAGCCCACTGTCCACACTGGGCATCGGAATCCTGCCGACCTTCCGTGGCACCACTTATTTCTGGCCCCTCAGTCCTTGATCGTGATCTCTCCAGCAGACAGCGTGCGGCGAAGCAGAGGAGGATCTTACGAATGACTCCGGAACGAACCTACAAAGAAAGGTAATGATACGTATGACATCGCTCGATCTGGTTGCCGCGACGCGTTTGCTGCAACACTGGGGGCCGACGCGGCCGGGGACCGATCTGCCCGCGTACCGGTGCGTGCCGGTCAGCGGTCAGGCGCTGCAACCGACGGAGCGGATGTGGGATGTGCCGCCGTCGCTGGCGGAGGTCGCCCAATGCGGCGGATTTCCGGAGACGTCCACCGAGGACGGACCGTCGGGGCACCGGTATCCCGTGGCCGTCGAGACGGTGAACCACGCGATCGTCGTGCCAGAGCGGCTGGGCCACTCATGGACGAGTGCGCGTCCGGCGGAAGAGGTGGCCGAGGAGATCGAACGGCTGCTGACCGGTGCGCTCGCCCCGGGCCTGGATGCGAGGGTGCTGGACGAACAGGCCCGGGAGCTGATCACCGTATTGGCAGCGGAACTGGCCGGTGGCCACTGGGACCTGGTCCGCGTCGGTGTCGCTGCCCAGCCCGGCGGCGCACCACTTGACGATGAACTGCATCTGCTCGTCCGATCCCACCTCGGGGACACGCTGCGACTGTCCATAGCCGCTGCGCCTTCCGCCGCATCTCTCGGCGGGTCGCACGCGGGCGCGGACCAGCGGGCGGAGCTGGCCGTCCGCGCCGAGTGCGCCGCGGAGTTGCTCGGCAAGTTCGTGTGGCTGAACAACAACGCGCGCATGCAGGTCGAGGTGCAGATCGCGCCGCACGGCCTCGAGCTCGACCCCGCCGACCCCGACAACACGGTCCACGCGTGGTGGCGGAAATCCGACCACTGGGCACGACTGGTGGACGACGAATGGTGGGAAGAGGACGAGCCGCTCCGTCGACTGGACGAAAAAACCCTCGCCGAGTTCCTGGCCGCCTTCGAGGAACACAACGTGTCGATGGCCAGAAGCGGCGCATGGGCCAGGGGGGAGGTCGACGACTACGACATCGACGGCGACCCCCAGCCACGTTTCCCGGGTGACCGGCTCGTGGCCCTCCTCGGCCGGGACGTGTTCGACACAACCGCGGCGCAGGTGGCGGGCGCCCCCGGCGACGGCCAGCCGGCGGTGTACGGGATCGGCCTGCCATTCGAGATATCGGACGAGGACTACGGCTTTTACGGCTGCGTGTTGCTGGTCGGCCCCGAACGCACGGGCATCATCACCATCGACGCGATGGCCTGACGACCTGCCGCGCGGGCAGCGCCCGGAGTACCGCCTCCGCCCAGTGGGTGCTGCCCGACCTCGTACCCACTCTGCGTGCCTGAACGGAAAATTCCCCAGGTTCCGGGGGGAACTTTCGTTCAGGAACTCAGCATTCGGAACTACTCGTCCAGAGCGCCCGGTACCTCTCGTCCATGCCCGCGATGCGCTCGGCTCGTCGGCCCATGAGATAGACCTTGGTGTGCGTGCGCTGCACTTCGTGCAGGACCTTGAAGCCTTCCGTCTCGTGACACCTCACCAGTTCGGGGAAGAGGCAGCCACGGCGAACCCACGTGCGCCCCTCCCATGCTGCCCGGTCCACCACCCACAGACCCATCACGGTTCCCGGCTTCTTGTCGCGGTAAGCGGGGTCGGTCACCGTCGAGTACAAGTAATGAGCCGATTCGTTCAACTCCTCTTCCGTCCAGCCCCATGGGGGCGTCTGGTCCTGAACGGTGGTGCACCCGATGATTCGCCCGTCGTCCTCTGCGAGGACCCACACGTCACCATCGGGATTCTCCGCCTGCCGCGCGAGTTCGGCCGCCCTCTCCCGCCAGCTCGGAAGCCCGCGTCCCTCCAGCCAGTTGGAGCGAGCGAGGATCATTTCCTCAACCGCGGGGATGTCATCGGCCGTGGCCGAGCGCATGGCGAACACGGTATCTCCCGTTGGCTGGAAGAGATCATACGAACGCTTGGGCGGCGAAGTGCGGGTCCAGAACCTCGAGCAACTGCGCCTCTCCGGGGACACACGCGAACGCCCCCCTCACCGGCGAGAGCGGCGTCGTCCTTCCAGGGGTGCGCCGGACGCCGCCTTGGCAGCAGACGCACAGGGTGAGGATCGGACCGGTCGGGGTCGCCATCACGCGCGGTCTCAGATCGCGGGCGATCCGACCCCGGAGCAGGTGTTGAGTTCTCCGGTCTCCTGGTGCATCGGCGTCGGCCGGCCGACGTCCACGCCCACGTAGCTACCGCAGATGGGGCGTTGGCCTCACAGCGGCCGGACCTATCTGCATCATTCATACCTCCTGTGGTAGGTCGAACTCCTGGCCCGGGGTCTGTCCGGGACGCATGGCGTGCACGAACGGCGCGAACGCGCGCGCCGGAGTGGAACTCGACGCCGAAGCCCGGCGTGCTCCCGGGCTGTTCCCGGTCCGAGTAGGCGTAGGCGCGCACCACCTCAGGGTTGCCCGCGTTGGTGACGAGCGCGACGAGGTACTGCTCGATGATGGCCACCTTGATACGGTCGGCGCCGAGTTCGGGGACAGCCACCGGATCGGGCGCCGCGCCCTCGACCGGCTGCTCCGGCTCGTCGGGCCGATCGCCCTCACGGGGCTGGGTGGTGATCGCGTGCCACACCTCCGCGCCCGACGCCAACCGCACCTTTACACCGCAGGGCCGCTTGGTGCCGTCCGGCCATGGTTCGGCGTTCAGGCCGGCGCGGCGGTACGTCTCGATGGCGAAGTCGCGGAACCTCTGCGGGCGCATCTGCTGTCTCCTCGGGTCGGGTGCGGCGGCAGCCTATGAAGACGCGAACGAGCGACCCGCGCGTCTGCCAGGAACCCCGGGGCTACTCCGGGTCTCGCACCTCCTCGGCCTGGCGGCTGAGGCCACGGTCCGCGTAGCCGGTCCCGCATCCTCGGGCCACCACGAGGCCGAGGTCGCTGCTCCCGAATCGCATGTCGTGGTCCGGGTCACCGGTACCTGCGGTGGGCAAGTCGGGGGTCGATCAGACGCGCTGCCCACAGCACGGTGGTCGGCCCCATGGTCAGGATCTCGCCGGTGGCGAAGTGGAGGCGTTTGCGGCCGGGGGCGAGGGTGACCATGTCGCTGACGGTGAACGACGCGCCACCGATCATCAGTTGGTCCCCGCGCCGGACCGTTCCGGAATCGACTTCCAGCGAGACGGGGACGCGGGAGGGCGCCCGGTGGGCGGCTATGCGGTGCACAGGGTGAAAAGTCAACGGTGACGCTCTCGTAGGTGTGGGTGGTGGTTACCGGCGTGGGGGGCAGGCGGGGGCGCAGGCGCGCAGCGTGCAGCCGCGCACGACGGCCAACTCCCGGGCACCCTCGCCGAGTTGGTCGCCGAGCCAGCGGGCGCACAGGGCGCAGTCCGCCCCGGCCCACTGGCGGCTGGTCAGCCGCTCGTCGAGATCCAGTCCCATCAGCACGAGCGGCAGCCGCTCCGGCGGCGCCGGACACAGATGCCGCGCGCCCCGGGGAAACAGGCGGTGGCAGCCGTCGCACGGGACGAACGGCTCGGCCGGGGGCAGCAGTTCACGCACGCCGCGCCCCACGGGGCGGGAAGGTAGCGCGCAGCGCGCCGAACAGCGCGCCGGGATCGGTGAGGCAGGTCTTTGTCGGCCGGATCAGCCACCGCATGGACGGGCCGCAACGCCAGGACGCGGGCGGCACCGCGAGGGACCGGCCCGCGCCGAGAACGGCGACCCCGGGCACCCGCTCCTCCCAGCCGACAGCCGCCCCGGGCCTCACCAGCCACGACAGCATCTCGGCCACCTGGTCCTGGACCACCGGCCCGGAACGCTCGCCCAGGCGGGATACGACGCGCACGCCGACGAACGTCGGCAACTGCACCGCGTCCCACCACCTGCCGCACGGCAGCAGTTCCACACCATCGGTGGGCATCCAGGGTTGGGCGTCCGTTGTCGCCATGTGTCGGCTCCCATGACGGTTCCTGTGCTGACCGTCACAGAGTGCCTTGGGAAAACGGCCATGGCGTTGACAAGCTGTCATTGCCAACGCCCGGGAAACCGTTGACCGTGCGCGATGACCGTGTTACACGCCGCTCCACTGGGCGTATTCCCGTAGCTGCTCGCCCGCCTTGGCTCGCGCCCGTAGCAGTGTCCCCACTGTCTCGTGAACGTGCGGGTGGTACCTGGTCAGCTGCGGGGCCACCTTCCGCGCCTTCCTCAGCGACCTCAACGCCTCGTCGTGATGTGCCGTCCAGACCTCGGCCCGCGCCCGGCGGATCAAGAAGTGAGCCTTCAGGGTCGGCGGGCAGTGATCCGGCAGCCGCATCTCCGAGGCTCGTGCCAACGCCGCGCCGTGGTCGTCCCGGTCGTTCTCCGCGCCCATCTGGGCCAGTGCCACTCCGAACGGGCCGAACATGAGGGCGTGGTGATACACATCACCGATCTGCTCGGCCAACTCGGCAGCCTGGCCCAGCCAGTTCTCCGCACCGCTCGCGTCTTCTTGCTGCAACGCCAGGCTCGCGGCTCTCAGGTACAGCGCGCCGCGGACAGCGCGCGTGCCCGTCCGGCCATCGTCGTCCAGGTCACGGAGCGCCACCCGCATGAGCGCGACGCCGCGATCCGACCGCGCGCTTTGCGCGTGAGTCATGGCCGAGCGCTCGAACCTCTCGATCGCGACTTGGACCGGATCGCCTGAGTGCGGCGCTGCCATTGCCATACGCGACAGGGCGAGGCGGGCGAGGTCAAGGAAACCGAGCCGATAGGCCATGATGGCGGCGGTGCGGGCGAGTTCCGCCTGGAGGCGGTGTGCCTGCTCGCGTCGGGCGCCGACGGGCGCGGTCAACGCCGCAGCCGCGGCCTCGACGATGAGTGACGGCAAGCCCTGCGCGATCTCTGCGAACCGTGTCTGGAGCCGCAGGGAGACTGTGGTTCGCACGTCGGCAGCGATGTCCTCCAGGCTGCGTGGGGGGCCATCGTCAGGAGGGATGTCCCAGGCGTCCAGCGCGCTGCTGATCGGCGTGAGCAGTGCGTCAAGCTGGTCTTGCTGGAGCATGTGGATGTAGGGCTGACCGTGGAGAACGGAGACGGTCACTCCTAGGGCTCGGGCCACGGACGCCTCCATGGCCGGGCTGATGGACCGGCTTCCGTTTTCGATCCGAGACAGCTGGCTGGGTGAGGCGTGGGCGCGGCGGCCGAGTTCGGTGAGAGAGAAGCCGCGGATGGTGCGGAATTGCTGAATCCTCGCGCCAATGCCCCCTGTGGGCGTGCGGGTTTCGTCGGGCATACTGACTCCCGTGTTCTGATCGTGACAGTCAGAACGTACCCCCGGTTACTGCCGGGGAACAGCGAACGGCCTCACCGTGGTGGGGCCGTTGTGCTGTCCGGGCATGACGAATCGCCCCCGGCTTTGACCGGCTACGAGGCGTTCCCCTCGCGCAGCACCGCCACGCCGTACGGCGGGAGGCGCAGTCGGCCGGTGACGGGGGCGGGGGTGTCGTCGGCCAGGAGGTCGACGGGGTGGGACAGGGCGGCCGGGGACAGGTCGATGGTCGCCTCCCGGGCCGTGTGGTTGAGCAGGAAGAGGTGGCCGGACCGGCGGGCTGCCTCCACGCCGTCCGGGGTGGCGAGTACGGGTGCGGCCCCGGCCAGCCCCGCGCAGTCCAGGACGAGCCGCCGCATGGTCTCCCGGTCGGGTGAGGTGCCGAGGTAGGTGGCGGTGCCCGCGCCGAAACGGTGCCTGGTGGCGGCGGGTTGCCCCGCGTACTCGCCGTCGGCGTAGGTGGCCAGTGGCTCGGCGCCGTCGAGCAGGATGATGTCCTGCCAGTCGGTGGCGGTGCCGGTGTGTCCGGCGTGGTTCACACTGAGGGTCACGTCCGGCTGGAGCGGGTTGAACTCCTCGACCATGATGCCGAGCAGGTCGCGGAACGCGCCGGGGTAACCGCCCGGCCGCACCCGGTCGTGCTCGTCGACGATGCCGGAGAAGTAGGACATCAGCAGGTGGCCGCCGTCGCGCACATAGGCGGTGAGATTGGCGGCGCCGGCGTCGTCCACCAGGAACAGGTTGGGGACGACGACCAGGCGATAGGCGCTCAGGTCGGCGTGCGGGTGGGCGAAGTCGACGGGGATGTTGGCGTGCCACAGCGGCCGGTAGTGATCCAGGATCCTGGCCTTGAAGTCCACGTCGCCGGAGGGGAGATCGGGGGCCTCCAGCGCCCACCAGGAGTCCCAGTCCCACACGACGGCCACCTCGGCGGGGTCACAGGCCCCGCCTGTCAGGTCGCCCAGCCTGCGGACGTCCCGGCCCAGGGCGGTCACCTCGCGCCAGGTCCGGGTGCGGGTGCCGCCGTGCGGCACCATCGCGGAGTGGAACCGCTCGGCGCCGGCCCGGGAGGCGCGCCACTGGAAGAACATCACGGAATCCGAGCCACGGGCCACCGCCTGCAGCGACCGGGCGCGCAACTGACCCGGCGGGCGCGCGGAGTTGCGGCCCCCGGTGAGGTTGTTGCCGGTGGCCGACTCCAGCATCAGCCAGGGCTTGCCGCCCCGCAGCGAACGCATCAGGTCGAAGTTGCAGGCGGACAGAAGCTGGCCCTCCGGGTCCCAGGGCCGGGGGTAGATGTCGAGGGAGACGACGTCCTCCTCGGCGGCCCAGCGCCAGTAGTCCAGGTGCTTGAACGACCCCATGAAGTTGGTGGTGACCGGCACGTGGGGGGTGTGGCGGCGGACGATGTCGCGTTCGGCGGCGAAGCACTCCAGGCTCGCGGCGTGGGAGAACCGCTGGAAGTCCAGCAGTTGCCCGGGGTTGGGGCCGGAGATCAGCCGGGAGCGGGGGGCGGGGGTGCCGATGTGGTCGAACGAGTCGTAGCGCTGGCCCCAGAACGCGGTGCCCCACGCGTCGTTGAGCGCCTCGACGGTGCCGTGGCGGTCGGCGAGCCAGCGCCGGAAGTGGGCGACCGAGGCCGGGCAGTGGCAGCCGAACCCGACGTACTCGTTGCCGATGTGCCACATGGCCAGCGCCGGATGGCCGGCGTAGCGCTCGGCCAGCCGTTCGGTGATGCGGGCGGCGTGGTAACGGAAGACGGGTGAGGAGGCGCAGTAGTGGACGCGGGCGCCGAACGCGATCTGGCGGCCCTCGCCGTCCACCGGCAGGGTCTCGGGGTGCTCGTGGGCGAGCCAGGAGGGCGGCGCGGCGGTGGGCGTGGCCAGATCGACGCCGATCTCCGCCTCGGCCAGCAGGTCCATGACCTCGTCCAGCCATCCGAAGTCGAAGACGCCGGGCCTCGGTTCCAGCAGGCCCCAGGAGAACACGCCCACGGTGACCAGGTTCACCCCGGCCTCGCGCATCAGGCGGATGTCCTCCCGCCAGACGTCGGCCGGCCACTGCTCGGGGTTGTAGTCACCGCCGTAGGCGAGGCCGCGCAGCCGCTGCCGCAGGCCGGCCAGCCGGTCGTCGTGGTGCATCAGGACTCCCTGCGAGTCGGAACGAGGAGGGACGTGAATCGATGCACACTCCCTCCTCGCTCGCCCGCCCGTCAACCCGGAGTGCGTGTCTTTCTGTGTGAAGCTGCGCGAGACAGTTGGAATGAGCCGCCCTACCGGGCGCCGAGGGTGACCTCGAAGACGCTGTCCGCGCCGGGCTGCTGGCCGACCTGGTCGGCGTTGCTGTTGCCCAGCCACAGCGCGCCGCCGCCGGGGACGGTGGAGATCGCGCGCAGCCGGCCGAACTCGCCGGTGTAGTACGCCTCCGGCCTCCCGGGCCGGTCGCCGTCGAGCGGTATGCGCCACAGGCGCTGGCCGCGCAGGGAGCTCATGTAGAGCGTGTCGTCGGTGTAGGTCAGGCCGGCGGGGACGGCCTCGGGCGGGGCCCAGGTCAGCAGCGGGTCGGTCATGCCGGGCTCGGCGCAGGGGCCCTCGCACACCGGCCAGCCGTAGTTGCGGCCCTTGCGGATGATGTTGAGTTCGTCGAACGTGTCCTGGCCGTTCTCGGCCGACCACAGCCGGCCGTCCTCGTCCCAGGCCAGCCCGTGGGCAACGCGGTGGCCGTAGCTGTAGACGAGCGAGCCGAACGGGTTCGTCGGGGCGGGGCGGCCGTCCGGGGTGAGCCGCAGGATCTTGCCGGCCAGCGAGCCGAGGTCCTGGGAGAGCTCCGGCTGGAGGGCGTCGCCGGTGGAGACGTACAGGTAGCCGTCCGGGCCGAACGCCAACTGGCCGCCGTTGTGGAAGGTGGCCTTCGGGATGCCGGTGACGATCGGCTCGTAGCCGCCGAGCGCGGTGCCGTCGTAGGTGAGGCGGGCCACGCGGTTGTCGTTCTCGGCGGTGTGGAAGACGAAGAGGGTCCGGTCGTGGGCGAAGTGGGGCGAGAGCGCCAGGCCGAGCAGTCCGCCGTCGCCGCCGCTGACGACGCCCGGCACCGTGCCGATCACGGTCCGCTCGCCGCCGGGGCCGAGCCGGACGATCTGGTGGGTGTCGCGCTCGGTGACCAGCGCCGAGCCGTCCGGCAGCCAGGCGATGGCCCAGGGCACGGACCAGCCGGCCGACAGTTCCTCGATGGCCACGGGAGCCGAGTGCGTGCGCCCCTCCTCGACCGCGGTGGCGGGACCGGCCGCCAGCAGCCCCGCCGCGAGCGCGCCCAGCGCGGCGGCCACGACCGCCGGTCTGACGCGCCGCCGGTGTTCGGTCACGTAACGCATGCGATCTTCTCCTGTCCGATCGTGTTCGATCACGTGCTGAACGAAATGACGCTCGATCAGATCACCTGGCGCCTGGGCCGTCAACGAGGCCGTGATGCCCGAACAACGGATGCCCGCGTCGGGCATCACGGCCCGAGGTCGCCTACCGCGCGGCGGCTCCCGCATAGCTGATGTTCGGCCGCGGGGGCCGGGCCATGCCGTTGCCGAGGAAGTAGTCGACGTGGTGGGACTGCATATAGCCGTGGAACGTCATGGCGTTCCGGTAGGCCGGGTTGTGGGCGAGGGTGTACAGACGGGTGTTCGTCGGGATGTCCGTCGTCATGACGATCAGCTCGTTGAAGGCCGCGTTGGTGTACACCACCTCCTCACGCCAGTCGCCGAGGATGTCGCCGTAGAAGGTGGGCCCGCCCTGGGCGGCGGTGACCGCGCCGTAGTTCCACGTGCTCTCCAGCCGGGGCAGGCTGTTGCTGGGCCGCGGGTTCGCCGGGTCCCACTGCTCGATCTTGCCGCTGTTGAGGAGTTCCATCGTCAGGTCGCCGTCCCAGTGCAGACCCAGCTGCGGCCACGGGGCGAGCGATGTGTCCGGTTCCGTGAGCCGGTTGGTGGGCGCGTTGTACAGGCCCGAGAACGACCACACTTCCATGCCGGGGAAGCGCGGGTCGATGTCGCCGGCCATGCCCCGGCCGACGTCGCCGCCTCCGCCGCGATGCTGCCAGATCAGGCCGCCGGTCGCGGCGTCGTAGTAGTACTCCAGCAGGCCGGAGGGGTTGTTCTGCTGGACGCCGTAGCCCTCCAGCCCTGGGCGGCCGGGGTCCATGTCGGCGATGTGGAAGCGGTCGCCGTGGACGATGCCGCGGGGGCCCATCGAGTACTTCAGGGTGCCGTCGCCGTTGAGCACGAACCCGATCTCGACGAATTCGTCCGTCCCGTCCCCGTTCACGTCGATGGCGCGGGTGTTGTGCCCGTCGGGGGCGTCCTGGCCGCCGCGCAGCCACTTCCACTGCTGGGTCAGGTTCTGGCCGCTCCACCGCCAGGCGGTCACCATGAGGTTGAACGCCCCGTTGTCCTGGCGGTTCTTCATGTAGGCGACCAGGCTCGGCGTGGTGCCGTCCAGATACGCTACGCCCAGCCGCGCGGCCATCGGGCCGTCGGCGATGTAGTCGGTCGGCACCGCCGCCCAGTTGCGCAGCGCGCCGGTCCGGCCGTCCAGGATGGCCATGAACTGCCGGTTGTCGTCGGAGTGGGTCCAGGTCGTGCCGTCGCCGAAGCGGACGCCGTCGGCGATCCGCACGGCGACCTCGGCGCGGCCGTCGCTGTTGAAGTCGTAGACGGTGACGCCGTCGTTGTGGCCCACGTCGATCGTGGCGGAGCCCGGCTCGATGTTGTCCTGGTTCGTGCTGTTCGGCCCCATGTTGACCTCCCAGAGGAAGTCGCCGTCGCCGGAGTACGCCTCGATCCGCTGGGGCGACTCCTGCCGGTCCACCACGTAGTCGAACTCGCCGTCGCCGGTCAGGTCGCCGACCCAGACGAACTTGACCGCGCCGCCGGAGCGCAGCGGTACGCGGACGGCGGGCTCCTGGGCGTGGTTGGCGGTCAGCGTGAACGCGTCGCTGGGCGCCTGCTCCGCGCCGTTGATCACCGGCGCCACCCGGTAGCGGTTCTCCCGCGTCAGGTCGGCCGTGGAGTCGACGAAGTTGGTCCCGCCCGTCAGGACCGAACCGTTGATCTTGGTGAACGCGCCACCGGCGGTGGACCGGTACACGTTGAATCCGATGCCCTCCGGGTCCAGGCCCAGCAGCCGCCAGGAGACCAGGACCTGGGTGCTGCTGGAGCGCACGGCCACGACGCCGCGGCCGAGGTTCTCCATCGGGCGCGCGGCCAGCGCCGCCGTGGTGCCGGATCCGGCTAACGACGACGTGGCAGCGGGGTCGCCGGGCGAGGCGTGGCTCGCGGGGCCGGCGACGAGCGCCGCGCCCGCGACCAGGACCGCCGCAGCGGTGACGGCCGGCCAACGGGCCGCGCGCCACTGGTGTTTGTGTTTCATGAGGACCTCCTTGGCTTCTCTGTGGACGTGCAAGGGGCTCAGGAACGGTGGGGCGTCGGCGTCACCAGGCGACGGTGTCGTGCGAGCCGTCCGGCCACCGCACCGTCGCGGCGCCGGGCGCCAGTTCGGCCCGGGGCGCGGGCGGCAGGGCGTCGCCGGTGGTGGCGCCGAGGAAGACGGCCACGGCGTGCGGCGTGCCGGGCGCCTCGTAGACGGGGGTGGCGCTGTGCGGGCCGAACGCGTTGGCGCCGTGCGCCCGTTGGACGCGCAGCGTGGGGGTGCCGGCCGGTGACCGGAGCACGACGAGGCCGCTGGTGAGGCCGTCGGGGCGGGTGACGAGGACGTGGCCGGGGCCGGTGCGGCAGTGCGGCGGCTCGGCGGCGGCGAGCGCGTGGCCGCCGACGCCGACGGTGTGGCCGGCCTCGGCCGCCGCCACCAGCCGCACCTCCCAGGGGCCGTGGCACACCGAGGCGGTGACGAGGGAGGGCCCCACCGGCCAGCTCTCCCGGTCGAGTTGGCCCGGCACCGGCCAGTGCGGCTCGTGCCGGGAGACGGCGGCGCGGCCGTCGAACGCGACGCGCCGCAGCGGGCTGCGGTGGGAGAGCGAGCCGTCGGCGCCGATGAGGGCGACCCGGTTGTCGGGGCCCTGGCCGCCGCGGGCGTCGCCGTCGCGGGCGTGCGCCTCGGGATCGCCTCGCAGGTTCAGGGCCGGGCCGAGGTCGGGGGCGGTGTGGGTGGAGTAGGCGAGGCGGGCGTAGAAGGGGTCGTCGCGGGCGGGGCGGTCGGCGGGGGTGTGATCGGCGCCGTGGTTGACGACGCGGACGACGCCGTCGGCGGTCGTGCCGGACACCAGCCAGCCGGGGGCGGCGAGGCCGCGGATGAAGTCGGCCCGTTCCACCGGCAGTTGTTCCTCCGGTGCCGTCCACACGGGGTGGCCGGGCGGCAGGAGCAGGCCGGTGAAGGCCAGGCTCGCCCAGTACGGCGAGGCGGGCCCGGAGTACACCTGCCGGATGAGTTCGAAGCGGTCGTGCCAGCCCAGGGACAGCAGCCCGTTCTCGCGGGTCGCGCCGCGGTCGAGGAAGTACCGCAGGATGCCGCTGCCGGCGCGGCGGGTGAGGCCGGGCGGCAGCGGCGTCGCGTCGAACAGCGCGCCGGTGAAGAACGGGGCGGCGACCGCGAACCGGTAGGTGAGGGACCGGCCCTGGAAGAGCGGCGCGCCGTTGGCCGCGACCAGGTGGGCCGCGTCGGGGAGGAACGCGCGCAGGCGGGCGCGGTAGCGCTCGGCGAGGCCGGGCTCGGCGGCGGCGCCGGAGATCCGGCAGTACCAGAGCGGGAAGAGGTGCATCGCCCAGGCGTTGTAGTGGTCGAAGTTCGTCAACTGGCCAGGCACGCGGGCGCCGTCGGCATACCACCCGTCCCCGGCGTACCAGCTCTCGGTCGACTCGATCGCGTCGGCGATGTCGGCGGCCGAGTACGGGGCGCCGACGGAGCGGAGGAACGCGGCGACGACCGCCTTGAACCACACCCAGTTGTTCCGCGGCACCTCGGTGCCGGCCAGCCCGCCGAGCCAGTCGGCGGCGCGCTGCCGCACCGCGTCGGGCAGTTGGTCCCACACCTGCCGCCGTGTCTCGTGCAGGCCGATGGCGACGGAGGCGGCCTCGACCTTGGGCTGCGGGGTGGTGGCGGGCGAGGGCCAGTGGTGCGGGGAGCGCGGGTCGGTGCCGGTGGCCAGCCCGGCCGCGTAGGGGGCGAGCACGCGCTCGGCGTGGCATTCCTCCGCGTGGGCGGCGCGGAAGGCGGCGAGGAGGAACGTGCGGGCGTACCCCTCCAGTCCGTCGCTGTGCCGCCCGGATCCGCTGGCGGGCCCGGGCAGTTGGAGCAGGGAGTCGCCGGCTCCGGCGTGCGGGCGGACGGCGGCGAGGAGTTCGTCGGCGGTCCGCTCCCAGTCGGCGCGGGCGAGGCCGGTGAACGGCGAGAGCCCGGCGGCGCGTTCGATGTCCGTGTCCGTCACCGCAGTCCGCCCTCGGCGAGGCCGGCGCGCCAGCGGCGCTGGAGGGGGATGAAGAGCAGCAGGAGGGGGATGGTCGTCACGGCGGAGCCGACGACGACGAGGCGGGTGTACTCCGGGTTCTGGCTGACGGCCGAGTTCCAGGTGAACAGGCCCTGGGCGACGCTGAACAGGTCGTTGTCGGTGATCATCACCATCGGCAGGAAGAAGTTGTTCCAGATGGCGATGAACTGGATGAGGAAGATCGTCACGGCGCCGGGCGCCATCATCTTGAGGCCCACGGCGAAGAACGTCCGCACCTCCCCCGCGCCGTCGATCCGCGCGGCCTCCAGCAGTTCGCCGGGGATGGCGCCGGCGGAGTAGGCGCGGGCGAGGTAGACGCCGAAGGGGTTGACGGCGACGGGTATGAGGACCGACCACATGGTGTCGGTCATCTGGAGGTTCGCCATCATCAGGTAGAGCGGGATGACGATGGCGGTGTGCGGGACGAGCACGCCGGCGATCACCAGGGCGTACCACTTCTCCTTGCCGCGGAAGGCGAACTTGTCGAAGGCGTAGCCGGCCGCGACGGACAGCAGCGTGGCGATCAGCGCGCCGCCGAGGGCGTAGACGGCGGTGTTGAGCATCCAGCGCCCGAAGCGGCCGCTGTCCTCGGTGAACAGGTCCTGGAGGTTGTCCCAGACGTGGAAGCCGGCGGACGGCGAGAAGCCGTTGCCGCTGTAGAGCTCGGGGAGGGTCTTGGTGACGGCGAAGAGCAGCCAGGTCAGCGGGAGCAGCGTGTAGACGCCGGCGATGGCGCACAGGGTCGTCGCCGCGGTGCGACTCAGCCACCACGGCGTGGACTTCCCGGACCGGGCGGCGCGGCCGGGGGACCGCCCGCCGCGGGAGTCCTCGGGCCGGGCGGGCGGCCGTTCGGTGTCCAGGAGGTGTGTCATCGCAGGGCCCTTCCGCTGGCGAACCTGGTGACGGCGTAGGAGAGCACACCGGCCAGCACGGCGATCAGGACGGAGACGGTGGCCGCGTAGTGGTAGTCGTTGCTGTTGAACGCGGAGGCGTAGGCGAGCATGTTGGGCGTCCAGGCGGTGTCGATGGGGCTCTCGCCCGAGGTGCGCAGGATCATCGGCTCGGTGTAGAGCTGTAGCGAGCCGATGATCGTGAAGAGGGTGGCCACCATGACGGTGGGCCGGACCTGGGGCAGCTTGACGCTGAAGGCGATGCGGAGTTCGCCCGCGCCGTCGATCCGGGCCGCGTCGATGGTCGTGCGGGGAACGGCCTGGAGACCGACGAAGATCAGGATGACGTTGAAGCCGAGGGCGCCCCAGATGGCGACATTGACCAGTGAGAAGAGGACGCCGCCGGCGCTGCCGAGGAAGTCGACGTGCCAGCCCAGCGAGTCGAGGCCGTCGATGATCGGGCTGAGCCCCGGGGTGTAGAGGTAGAGCCAGATGATGGCGGCGATCAGGCCGGGCACGATGTGCGGCAGGAACAGCAGGGTGTGGAAGAAGCGCCGGGCGTGCACGAGCGCGGTGTCGAGCAGCAGCGCGAGCACGGCGGCGAGCGCGATGAGGACCGGCACGTAGACGCCGCCGTAGAGCAGGACGCGGCCGACTCCGGTCAGGAACTCCTCGTCCGTCAGCGCGCGGGTGTAGTTGTCGAACCCGGCGAAGACGCGCCGCGGGCCGTCCCAGCCGATGCCGCTGAACCGCTCGCGGAAGAAGCTGAGGACGACGGCGTAGCACAGCGGCACGAGATAGGTGAGGCCGAACAGGAGGAGAAAGGGGCCGAGGAGCAGCAGGACGCCGCTGTGGCGCTGCCTGCGCTTCGCCCGCCCGGGGGAGGTGAGCGTTGCCATGTGGGATTCCTGTGGGGTCGTGCGGCGCGGGGCCGGTGGGCGGGGGAGGGTCAGTCGCCGACGTCGAAGCCGCGGATCCGCAACTGCTCGATCGTCGTGTCCTGCCATCGGTGGAGGGCGTTCTCCAGGCCCTGCGGCTGCCCGACCGCGGAGGTCATCTCGTCCATGAGGCTGGTGAATCCCTGGGCCATGTCCGGACCCCACTCCCAGTCCGGGGGAACGCTCTCGGAGGCGGCGAGCGCCGCCTCGGGCAGCTCCATGCCCTGGACGTAGGGGTTGGCCTCCTCCAGCGCGGTCCGCCACGCGTCGTAGAGCTGGATGTCGGCGGGCATGGCGCTGCTGACGGGGGCGGCCGCGGCGACGGCCTCCGGCGAGGTGGCCACCCAGCGGGCGAACTCCAGGGCCTCGTCGGGGTGGTCGGCGCCCTCGGGGACCGCGTACGTGGAGCCGCCGTAGTTGCCGGCGACGGGGGTGCCGTCCCAGGTGGGCATCTGGGCGACGCCCCAGGTGCCTTGCAGGTCGGGAACGAAGCGCGAGAGGTTGCCCATCATCCACGGGGCCGCGACGAGGGCGAGGGAACGGCCCTGCTGGAGGTCGGCGATGTGCTTCTCCGCGAAGACGGGTTCGGCGTTGACGAGGCCGTCGCGGATCATCCCGTCCCAGTAGCGCGCCACCTCCAGGCTCGCGTCGTCGGTGCTGTTCACCTCCCAGGCGCCGCCGGAGGTGTCGAACCAGTCGGCCCCGGCCTGCCAGGCCAGGCCCGCGATCAGCCCGGCGTCGGTGTTGCCGAGGGTGGCGATCACGGTGTCCGGGTCCGCGGCGTTGATCCGCTCGGCGGCGTCGCGGAACTCGACCCAGGTGGCGGGGGGTTCGATGCCGTGCTCGGCGAAGAGGTCGGCGCGGTAGAGGAGCACCTGGGGGGCCATGTTGATGGGCAGGGCGTGCACCTCGCCGCCGAGCGCCACCTGGTTCCAGGCCCACTCCGGGTAGTGGCCGCGAAGGTCCTCGACGCCCCGGGAGGTCAGGGGCTGGATGACGTTGTGCGCCACGAACGCCGGCACCTGCGGGTACTCGACGTTCACGAGGTCGGGGGCCTTACCCGCGCGGACCGCGTTGTACATCTTGGAGTAACCGCCCGCCGTTCCGGCGGGGATCTGTTCGAAGGCGACCTGGATGTCGTCGTGGGTGGCGTTGAACCGGTCGACGAGCTCCTGCGATCCCGAGGTCCAGGACCAGAAGGTAACGGTCGTCACCTCGTCGTCCGCCGCCGATCCCGGCATGCCGCACGCGGCGAGCAGCGCGGCCGCCGCCACGGTGGCGAGCAGACCACGGATGGTTCGGCTTCGTGGAAGAAACACGACGATGGGCTCCTTGTCTGGCGTGGCTACTGCACCTTGGCTCAGACATGCGCGCGGGTCAATACAAGTGCACGTTTTTATTCACAGATTGCCGGTGACAACTACGATGCTCCAGAACGAATCATGAGGGGACACTGGGATGGCCGACTTGCTCGTCGCGCAACGGCAGGAGCTGCTGCTCCGGGAGTTGCGTGCCGCCGGTGTGGTGCGCGTGGCCCAACTGGCCGTTCGTTTCGGCGTCTCATCGGGCACGATCCGGCGCGATCTGGGCGATCTCGCCGCCGAAGGCCACCTGGTCCGGGTGCGCGGCGGAGCCGTCCCGGCCGAACCGCCGGCACCCGCCGCGGCCCCCGGCCCCCCGTCGACGCCGGCGGGCGAGCGGACGCTGGGCCTGTTGGTGCCGTCGGCGACCTACTACTACCCCGGTGTGATCGCGGGGGTCCGGGCGGTCGCGGCGCGACGCGGGGCCCGGGTGGTCATAGCGATCTCCGACCCCGCCCAGCCGCGCGACACCCAGCAGATCGAGGAGCTGCGCGCGGCCGGGGCGAACGGCCTGCTCATCGCCGCCACGGGCGGCAGCCGCGTCGCCACCCCGGTCCTGGCAGGGGTGCGGTCCACCGGGCTGCCGTTCGTGCTGCTGGAGAGACGGCCCGAAGACCCCTATGAGCCCTGCGAGTTCGTCGCCTCCGACCACCGGCAGGGCGCGTTCGGCGCGGTGCGCCACCTGCACCGCCTGGGGCACCGGAAGGTGGCGCTCTACTGTCATGGCAGCCCCACCGCCGAGCTGATCCGGGAGGGCCACGCGGAGGCGGTCACCCGGCTCGGCCTGGACCCCGGCGCCCCGGTGCGCTGCGGCAGACGGCACCCGCCGGCGACGCCGCGCCAGCACGACGAGTTCATCGAACGGTGCCTGGCCGGCGGGACCACCGCCGCCGTCGTCCACTCCGACGGGGACGCCATCACGCTGCTCCAGCGGCTGCGGGCCCGGGGACTGCGCACGCCGGAGGACCTGGCGCTGATCGCCTACGACGACGAGCTGGCCGCGCTCGCCCAGGTGCCGCTCACCGCGGTGGCCCCGGCCAAGCGCCTCATCGGCGAGTCCGCCGCCGAACTGCTCGTCGACCGCCTCGACGGCGGGCGGCAGCCGGTGCGCGGCATGCTGATGCAGCCGCGGCTGGTCATCCGGCGGTCGTGCGGGGCCCCACCGCGGTGACCGCTACGCGGTGATCTCCAACTGGGCCAGGTCGACGCGGTGTTCGGGCGGCGCGCCGGACCGGATCCGGCGCAGCTCCTCCACCATCAGGACCCCGAGCCGGCGCAGTTCGTTGCCCAGCGAGCCCGCCACGTGCGGGGTGAGGAAGACGTTCGGCAGCCGGTACAGCGGGGAGCCGGCCGACAGCGGCTCCGGCTCGGTGACGTCCAGCACCGCGCGGATGCGGCCGGAGACCAGCTCGCGGGTGAGCGCCTCGGTGTCCACCAGGCTGCCGCGCGCGGTGTTGATCAGCGCGGCGCCGTCCGGCAGCAGCGCCAGGCGCGCCGCGTCGATCAGATGGTGGGTCTCGGCCGTGGCCGGGGCGTGCACGGACACGATGGCGCTGGAGGCCAGCAGCGCGTCGAAGTCCGACAGGCGCACCCCCAGGGCGGCGGCGCCGGCCTCGTCCACATAGGGGTCGTGGAGGACGACGTCGAAGTCGAAGGGGCGCAGCAGCTCGATCACGCGCCGGCCGATCCGGGAGGCGCCGATGATGCCCACGCGCCGCCCGACGTTGCCGATGTCGGCGCGGACCAGGTTCGGCGGAAACGCCTCCGTCGCACGGTAGTGGTCCCGGGCCGTGAGCACGTCCTTCCCCATGAGCAGGATCATGGCGAGCGTGTACTCCGCCACGGGAAGGGCGTTGGCCGCCGCGGCCGAGGTGACGACGATGTCGTGCCGCCAGCCCTCACCGGGGATCAGCCCCTTCACGGTGCCGCCGGTGTGGAGGACCGCCCGCAGCCGGGGCAGCCGCTCCAGCGCAGGTGCGGTGATCGGCGGGCACCCCCACCCGGTGACGAGGAACTCGGCCCCGGCGAGCGCGTCGCGTATCCCGGGGTCCTCGAAGTCCCGGACGACCAGGGCGGGATCGATGTCGGCGAGCTCCCGCAGCCGGGCGAGCACGTCCGGCGGGAACAGCAGCGGAAGGTTGTGCGGGTCGAGCGCGAACAAGGCTCGGGGGCGGTCGGGCATCTGCACCCTTCGCTTGACAGGGGGCCGTCGTATGGCGAGCACCCACTTCCAATGAGTCGATAGAAGTACCGACCTCATTCATAAGATGCAAAAACAGCTTACTATGCTCGATGACTGCTCAGGAAAGGTGCACGGATGAGTGACATCTTGGTCGCGCAACGTCAGGCGCTGCTGCTCCAGGAGCTCCGTGCCTCGGGCGCCGTGCGGATCTCCGACCTCGCCGCGCGCTTCGGGGTCTCCGGCGGCACGATCAGGCGTGACCTGGCCGAACTCGCCGCCGCCGGACGCGTGAAGAAGGTGCGCGGCGGCGCGGTCCTGGCCGAGCCCGAGACCGGCGCCGAGGCGGCCGCGGCCCCGGCCCCCGGGCCCACTCCCACGCCCGCACCGCCGGCGCCCGGCCGCACACTCGGGCTGCTCGTGCCCTCCGCCACCTACTACTACCCGCAGGTGGTGGCCGGAGTGCGGGCCGTCGCCGCCGAGCGCGGGGCCCGCATCGTCATCGGACTGACCGACTACGCCCAGCCCCGCGACCTCCAGCAGATCGACGAGTTGCGCGCCTCGGGCGTCTCGGGACTGCTCGTCGCCTCGACCGGCGGCCACTGTCCGCCGCCCGAGACGCTCGCCCAACTGCGCGACGGCGACATCCCGTTCGTGCTGCTGGAGCGCCAGCCCGAGAACTCTTACGAGCCCTGCGAGTTCGTCGTCTCGGACCACCGGCAGGGCGCCTACGGGGCGGTGCGCCACCTCCGGGACCTCGGCCACACGCGCGTCGCCCTCTACACCAACGGCAGCCCGACGGCGCCCCTGATCCGCGAGGGATACGCCGCGGCGGTGACGCGTCTGGGCCTCGACCCGTCGGCCCCGGTGCGGGACGGCGGCCGGCCCACGCTCGGCTCGGCGGAAGCGGCCCGCCAGTACGACGCGTTCATCGACGCCTGCCTGGAGAGCGAGACCCGCGCGGCGCTCATCCACTCCGACCACGACGCCATCGAGCTGATGCAGCGCATGCGCGGGCGCGGGCTGCGCACGCCCGAGGACATGGCGCTCATCGCCTATGACGACGAGATCGCCGCGCTGGCCGAGGTGCCGCTCACCGCGGTGGCCCCGGCCAAGTACGAGATCGGCGCGCAGGCCGCGCTCCTCATGCTCGCCCGCCTCGACTCCGCCGAGTCCATGGCCACCCGTCAACTCGTCATGCAGCCCCGGCTGATCATCCGCGAGTCCTGCGGCTCGCCGGCCCCCGCGGCGGATTAGGACCTGTCCGGGCCGGCCGCGTTCGCCGGTAGCACCAAAGGTGTGTCACGGGACGAGGCCGGACAGGGCCCCGCCCAGCACGGGGGCGATCGCCTCGGCGTACGCCTCGTTCACATGGCTCTCGTCGCGGTACACGGCGGTGTCCCCCACAATCACCGGGCAGGTGCCCTCCGGCGAGCACAGCCAGGGCGCCGGGTCGATCACCGCGACACCCGCCCGGCGCGCGGCCTCGCGCGTCAGCTCCCGGCGCTCGGCGTCCCGGAACGCCCCGGACAACTGGCCCGCGCAGTGGTCGAGTTCCAGCGGATACGCCGCGGCGCACTCCACGCCGTCCCACTTCGGCCAGGGGTTGTCGAGCATGACCGCGACCTCACCGCCGGTGTCGACGAGGCGCCCGAGGGTGTCCTGGTACCCCCGCGCCCACTGCCGGGCGGGGTCGGCCGCCGGGTGTGCCGGTTCGGCCGCGTCCGAGGACGAGACGATGACCAACGAGGGGCGCAGGGCGTCGATCGCGGCGAGCGCGTTCTCCCGCCAGGCGTCGCATTCCGCGTAGGGCTCGCCGTCCTTGACCGTGGTCACGGCGGGCACCTTGCAGGACGCCTTGGTCAGCGACACCAGCTTCCAGCCGTGCTCCCGCGCGAGCCGGTCCAGTGCCGGGAACCACTGGGCCGCGTGGGAGTCGCCGAAGAGCACCACGACCGTCTCCGACGTGGGGTCGCCGTAGACGCACGAGTCCGGCACCCGCGTGGTCTCGCGACCCACATGGCAGCCGTCGCGGTAGATGGCGGACCGCCCGTCCTTGATCTCCGTCAGGGGCGGCGTGAGGTTGCTCGGCAGCAACGCGCCGGATCCCGCCAGGAGTACGGCGAGCCTTGCCGACGGGTCCGGCGCGGTCGCGAGCGCCGCGCGCAGCCCGGGGGCCATCCCGCCGGTCGGGATCGGCGGCGCGAGGACCGCCGCGGTCAGCGCCAACGCGGTGCCGCCCGCCGACAGGCCGAGCCCCAGGCCCAGGGCCCGGCCTGGCCGGCCGGTGAACGCCGCGTGGAACCGCACCGGGTTCTCCACCAGAAGCAGCGTCAGCCAGGCCAGCAGCAGGGCCGACGCGCTGAGCGCCAGCGCCAGCGGCACCGAGGCGGGCCGGTCCAGCGCGTTCGGGCCCAGGACCAGCAGCGGCCAGTGCCACAGATACCAGCCGTACGACAGCCCGCCCAGCCAGGTGAACGGGCGTGCGCCGAGCAGCCGCCGGGCGCCGAACCGGGCGGGCGCGCAGCCGCCGGCCAGCACGAGGACCGTGCCCAGCACCGGCAGCAGCGCGTGATAACCGGGGAAGGGCGTGTCCTGGTCGAACCACAGCGCCGCGAGCGCGACGGCCGCGAGGCCGGTCCACGTCATCGCCGCGGACACCGCGGCGGGCAGCCGCGTCAGCCGGCCGGCGAACAGCGCGAGAAGCGAGCCGGCGCCCAGCTCCCAGGCGCGGGTGTGCGAGCCGAAGTACGCCCAGGACGCCGAGTTGACGGTCACCCAGGCGCTAAGCGCGAACGACACCAGGCACAGCGCGCCCAGCGGCAGCGTCCGGGCGGCGCTCCCCCGCCGGGACCGCCGGGCCGCCCGCCCGCCGAGCAGCAACAGCAGCGGCCACAGCAGATAGAACTGCTCCTCGACGGCGAGCGACCAGAAGTGCTGGAACGGCGACGGCGGGGCGCCCTCGGAGAGGTAGTCGGTCTCGGCGCCGGCCAGCCGCAGGTTGACCGCCTGGAGCAGGCTGGCCAGCGCGTCGCCCGCGTACTCCTCGAAACGGACCGGGGACAGGAACAGCCGGGCGCCGCCCAGCGTCACCAGGGCCACGAGCGTCGCCGCGGGCAGCAGGCGCAGCGCGCGGCGGGCGTAGAACCGGCGGATCGATATGCCGCCCGTGGCGGCGAGTTCGCGCGCCAGTAGCGAGGTGATGAGGAAGCCGGAGATCACGAAGAAGACGTCGACGCCGACGTAGCCGCCGTCCAGTCGGCGCACGCCCGCGTGCGAGAGCACCACCAGCAGCACCGCCACGGCGCGCAGCCCCTGGATGTCGGCCCGCCACGCGTGGTGGTCCGCCGGGGCCTCCCGGCGCGGCGCGGCGGCGCCCCGTGTCGCGGCGGGCGCCAGGGTGCTCACCACGGCCCGGCCCCGGTCCCCTTGACAGCCATCGCGCTTCCCCCGCCGTTCCGTCGGTCCACCGCGCCGATCGCGGCGGGCGTTCACGACGGAGACGGCAGGGGCGTGCGAGAGCTATGTCACCCCCGGGTGTGGCGTGGGTCACTCCGACTGGTCGAGGACGGGCGCCTCCTAGGGCCTGTGTCGAGTTCCCGGTCGGATCAGCCCGCGGCGTCAGACGCGGTGCCCCCCCAGGCCCTTGGGGGCCTGGGAGGTACCCCCAGCAAGGCACCGGATCGCAGCTCATACCCGGCCGTATTCGCGCGATTCGGCTGGGGGCACCTCCCAGACGGAGTCTGGGGGAGCGGCGAGGTGCCGTGACTGGCGTCGCGGGCCCGGGCGGGAACTCGATACAGGCCCTAGCTGATCAGGGGGTCGTGGCCGAGGTCCTCCTCGGAGATCTTGTCGATGACGTGCCCCTCGGCGCCGGCCAGTTCGACCCGCACGCCTGCGGCCGTCTCCAGCGCCCGCTCAATCAGCCCGCCCTCGTCCGTCCTCTCGAAGACGGCGTAGTACACGCCCCACCCCTGCTCGTCGGGCACCCTCAGCAGCGTCGCCGCCCGGGTCACCTCGTCGTGGGTGACCGTGACGTACGCGGGCGGCACCCCGGCCTCGGTCCGCCAGGTCCCGCTGATGACGAAGACCTCCGACAGGACGGTCATGAAGCCGCTGAGGTCGTCGCCGGGGTCGTCGCCCTCGACCTCGGGCTCCTGGTCGTCGGCCAGCAGCCGGGTGGCGGTGGCGAAGTCCTCGTCGGCGACCAGGACATAGCCCTGCCCGCCGTGGACACCCGGCCGGTCCGGCGGGCGCAGGGCGATCGACCACCCCGTGCCGATGTCCACCGCCTCGTACGGCTCCACCACGCGCGCGGCGGTGGTCGGAGGGGTGGTCCCCGGGGCCCCCGCCATGTCCGGACCGACCGGGCCCGTGTCCGCCCTGGGGAACGCGGTCACGGCCCAGGGCAGGAGCAGGACGGCGAAGAACGATGCCGCCACGGCGAGATGGCGGCGGCGCCGTATCCGGCGCCCCTCGCGCACCACCGCGAGAACGGGCGGCGGGCCCGGCACGAGGGCGTCCGCCTCCCGCCGCAGCCGCTCGCCGAGCCGGGCGGCCGTCGCGTCGTGTTCGTCGTTCATCGCATCTCACCTGTTCCGGACGGATCGGGCAGGAAGTCTCGCAGGGCACCGTCCGCGCGCAGCCGCGCCAGCGCGCGGGCGGCGTGGCTGCGCACCGTGCCGACCCCGATGCCGAGCAGGTCCGCCACCTCCGTCTCGGTGCGGTCCTCGACATAGCGCAGCACGATCACGGCCCGCTGCCGGGTGGGGAGGCGGCCGAGCGCGTCGAGCAGCGCGCCACGCGTCACAAGCTCGTCGCTGCGGTCGGCGGCCGGGCGCTCGGGCAGCGAACTGGTCGGCGACTCGCGGAACTTGAGCCGGCGCAGCCGGTCCACGTTGGCGTTGATCATGATGCGCCAGACGTACGCGGCCGGGTCGTCGGCCCGTCGCACGCGCGACCACTTGCTGAACGCCCGCGCCAGGGCGGCCTGCGCCAGGTCCTCGGCGTCGTCGCGGTTCCCGGTGAGCAGGTACGCGGTGCGCAGCAGCGCGGGCCAGCGCGACTCCATGAATGCCTGGAAGTCGTCCTCCACGCCGCTCCTGTCTCCGGGGAATCGGTGCCCTCACCTCTCCTGACGGGTCGCGCGGCGGAATCTATGTCCTCCTGGGCCGACTTTTTCACCGGGCGGCCGAACAGGCCGCCGGCCCGCCCCCGGGGTGAGGACGGGCCGCCAGGAGTAGGTTCCGGACCTACAGGTCATTACTGCGCAATGCACTGGATAGCTCGAAAAAAACCATCACAAGGGGCATCACTTGGTTCGCCTACCAGTGGGACCTGGTACAACTCCTTGACGGAATCTGACGGGATACCTGATTGCCGCGCGGAATCCCGCCTGCGAGGGTCGATCGGGGCTGCGGAAGCCCGGGATCGGCTCCCATGCGAGGGGTGGAGATGGTGGAGTTGCGCCTGCTGGGCGCGGTGGAGCTGCGCCGGGCCGACGGTGCCCGGGTCGTGCTGGGGCCGCCGCAGCAGCGCGCGTTGCTCGCCGTGCTGGCCATGGCCCCGGGTGTCGCGGTGCCCGTGGAGACGCTGATCGACCGGGTGTGGAGCGACGAGCCGCCGCTGAACGTGCGGGACACCGTCTATGCCTATGTCTCCCGGCTGCGGCGCGTCTTCCGCCAGGCGGCGGGCGACGCCGGCCCGGCCGCGCCCGCGCTGCGCCGCAGGGACGGCGGATACGTGCTGGACATCGCGCCGCACCTGGTGGACCTGCACCGGGCCCGCGACCTGGCACAGCGGGCGCGGACCGCGCCGGAGGTGCCCGAGGGGCCGGCGCACCGCGCCGACCTGCTGCGCGAGGCCACAGCCCTGTGGCGCGGCACGCCTCTGGCCGGGCTGACCGGCGAGTGGGCCGGGCGGGTCCGGGTGAGCCTGGAGCAGGAGCAGACAACGCTGCTGACCGACCGGTTCGCGGCCGAGCTCGCGCTGGGCCGGCACGCGAGTGTGGCCGACGAGCTGCTGGCCTGCACCCTGGAGCACCCGCTGGCCGAGCCCCTGGCCGAGCAGTTGATGCTCGCGCTCTACCGGGCCGGCCGGCAGGCCGACGCCCTCGCGGCATACGCCAGGATCCGGGAGAGCCTGGTCTCGGCGCTCGGTGAGGAACCCGGCCCGGCGCTGCGCCGGCTCCACGAACGCGTCCTGCGCCGCGACCCCGGCCTGGACCACCGGCCCGGGCCGGCCCCGGACGCCGAGGAGACACCGCCCGAGGAGACGGGCCGGCGGGTCGCGCGCCCCGCGCAACTGCCCCGGGACGTCCCCGGGTTCACCGGCCGGAAGCCCTATCTGGAGCAGCTCGAGCAGACACTCCGGCCCGGGGCCGGCGGCGTGGCCGTGGTCGTCGGCCCGGGCGGCGTCGGCAAGACCACGCTGGCCGTGCACTGGGCGCACCGGGCCGCCGGGCGGTTCCCGGACGGCCAGTTGTATGTGGATCTCCAGGGCGCGGGGTCCGGCCCGGCCGAGCCGGCCGCCGTGCTGGGTGCCTTCCTGCGTGCCCTGGGCGCGGCCGACGAGGAGCTGCCCCGGGAGGTGGGTGAACGGGCCGCGCTGTACCGTTCGCTGCTCGACGGCCGCCGCATGCTCGTGGTCCTGGACAACGCCCGCGACGCCGCGCAGGTCCGGCCCCTGCTGCCCGGCGCGCCCGAGTGCGCCACCGTCATCACCAGCCGCGCCCGGCTGTCCGACCTGGACGGGGCGCGCCGGGTGGACCTGGCGGTGATGGACCCGGTGGAGGCGACGGCCCTGTTCACCCACATCGCGGGCGAGCGGCGCGCCGCCGCCGAGCCCGCCGCGGTCACGGACGTCATCGAGGCCTGTGGCCGGCTGCCGCTGGCCGTCCGGATCGCCGCCGCCCGGCTGGCCGCCCGCCCCACCTGGCCCACCCACCTGCTCGCCGACAAGCTCACCGACCACCACCGCCGCCTGAGCGAACTCCGGGTCGGCGACCAGGCCGTCGAGGCCGCCCTCGACCTCAGCTACCGCCAGCTCGCCCCGGAACAGGCCCGGGCACTGCGCCTGCTGGGCCTCCCCGACGGCCCCGACATCTCCCTGCCCGCCGCGGCCGCCCTCCTGGACCGGGACCCCGCCGCCACCGAACACCTCCTGGAAGCCCTCACCGACGCCTCCCTCCTCGAGGCGTCCGCTCCCGGCCGTTACCGCTTCCACGACCTGATCCGCCTCTACGCCCGCGCGCAGGCCGAGCAGGACCAGCCGCCGGAGGACCGCCGGGCCGCCACCACCCGCCTGCTCGACTTCTATCTCGCCACGGCGGCCACCGCCTACACGATCCAGCGCCCCGGCGACCGGACGGCGGAGCACCTGGCGGCCGGACACCTGGCGGCCGGTCAGCGGCACGGTCCCGAATTCGCCACCGCGGAAGCCGCCGTGACCTGGCTGTTCGACGAGGCCGACGGCCTGCTGGCCAGCGCCAGGAACGCGACCGGCCCGGCGACCCTGCGCAAGGCCGCCGATCTCCTGCTCGCCGCAACGGACTTGACGTGGTCGGCCACCGCGTCCGCCACGTTCGCCCACACGGCCACCGCCTTGCTCGAAGCGGCCCGGGACGGCGCGGGCCCCGACGTGCGGTGCCGACTGCACTACGCCCTGGGCCAGGCGTGCCTGAGCAGCCGCGACTTCGAGGCGGCCGACGGGCACGCCCGGCGCGTCGTCGAGCTGAGCACCGCCGCGGGTGACACGGTGCTGCGCGCCCGGGCGATGAACATGCGCGGAGGCATCGCCACCGAGCGCGGCCAGTACGAGCAGGCCGAGCGGCACTACCGGGAAGCCCTCGCCGCGTACCGGCGCGACCCCGAGGGCAATCGCCTGGGCGAGGCGACCGCGCTGGGCAACCTCTCCCGCGTCCACGAACACCTCGGCCGCACCGACGCCGCGATCCGCATGGCCGAGGACTGCCTGGCCGTCCTCCGGGCCCTGCGCCCGCGCCCGGGCCGGCAGATCGGCAACGCCCAGTACGCCCTGGGAACAGCCCTGTCCGCGGCCGGGCGGCACCGCGACGCCCTGACCCATCTCACCGACGCGCACCGGAACTTCCGCCTCTACGGACAGCGGTGGTGGGAGGCCCTGACCCTCTACCGCATGGCCCGGACCCATCTCGCCATGGACGAGCCCGACCGGGCCGCCGCCCTGGCGGAACAAGCGCTCGACCGGCTCGGCGACAGCAGCGTCACGGAGCGCCGCGCCGACATCCACGCCGTCCTCGGCCACGCCCTCCACCGCACCGGCCGCACCGACGAGGCCCGCGTCCACTGGCAGCACGCCCTCGACATCTACACCCGGCACGACAGCCCCGACGCCGCCGGAATCCGGCGGCTCCTCGTCTGAACCACGGTGACGAGAGCGGGGCAGACCGCCACACGGTCTGCCCCCGTTCCCCGGGTGCCGGTCAGCCGGCGTCCGCGCACCCCGGTGCCACGCTCCGGCACCACGCGCCGCCGCGCTTCTTCTTCGTCGTCCACTCGTCGCCACTGCCCTCGGCGTTGGGCTCCGGGCACGCGATCCGTGCCCCGCCGCGCAGCGCCCCCTGTCGCACGAGCCTCATCTCCATTGCCCCCATTCTCGAAAGCGCTGCGTTTCTCGACAAACACAGCTTCCGAGGCGCTGGCCGGCCCCCTGCCGACCGCCTCGAACAGCACTCTCGGGGCGTGGCACGTTGTCGCGCAGCCCTCATTCGCCCCCTGCGACAAACCGCGTCAGCCCAGTTCAGCGGCGTCCGGCCCCGTTCGCGCCCGCCGATCGGCCGGACATTGCGAATCGCGAACGCGGGTCGGTAGCTTGGCGTCAGCCGGCGGGGGGCGTCGAGGTGGGGGGAAGTGTCATGGGCCGTCAGGAGAATCCGCTGGCCGCGGGGGACGGCCCGGCGCAGCGGTTCGCCGCCCAGTTGCGCGAGCTGCGCCGGGGGGCCGGGGGCATCACCTACCGCGCGATGGCGCAGCGCACGCCCTACACGGTCTCCACGCTCGCCCGCGCCGCGAGCGGCGAGCAACTGCCGTCGCTGCCCGTCGCGCTGGCGTATGTGGAGGCGTGCGGCGGGAGCCGGACGGAGTGGGAGGAACGCTGGCACCGGGCCGCCGCGGAGGTGGCCGCCGAGCCGGCCGACGACGAGGACGACGCGTCGCCCTACCAGGGACTGGCCCGGTACGAACCAACCGACGCCGAACGGTTCTTCGGCCGGGAGCAGCTCACCGCCGACCTGGTGGGCCTGGTGCGCGCGCACCGGTTCACCGCCGTGTTCGGGCCGTCGGGGAGCGGGAAGTCCTCCCTGCTGCGCGCCGGCCTCGTGCCCGCCCTGCGCACCCCGGAGCCGGACGGCGACCGGCCGTCGGCGGTGCGGATCCTCACCCCCGGCGAACACCCGTCGCGCGAGCGGGACCATGTGCTGACGCCGGCGACGGGCCGGGGGGACGGGGACACCATCGTCCTGGTCGACCAGTTCGAGGAGGTCTTCACCCTCTGCCGCGACCCGGCCGAGCGCACCGCCTTCATCGACCGGCTCCTCGCCGCCCGGGCGGACGGCAGCCGCCTGCGGGTCGTCATCGCCGTCCGCGCCGACTTCTATCCCCGCTGCGCCGAACACCCCGAGCTGGCCGACGCCGTCAACGCCGCCAGCCTGCTGGTCGGGCCCATGGCCGGCGAGCAGTTGCGGCGCGCCGTCGTCGGCCCCGCCCAGAACGCGCGGCTGATCGTCGAACGCGCGCTGACCACCCGCGTCGTGGAGGAGGTCGCGGGCGAGCCGGGCGGGCTGCCGCTGATGTCGCACGCCCTGCTGGAGACCTGGCGCCGCCGCAAGGGCCGGACGCTGTCGCTGACCGGCTATCAGGCCGCGGGCGGTCTCCACGGCGCCATCGCCCACACCGCGGAGACGGCCTACACCCAGCTCACCGAGGACCAGGCCGCCATCGCCCGGCGCGTCCTGCTGCGGCTCATCACCCCCGGCGACGGCACCCCCGACACCCGCCGCCCCACCCACCGCGCCGAACTCGGCACCGGCGACCCCGGCGACACCGAGCTGGTCATCGAACGCCTGGCCAGGGCCCGCCTGATCACCCTCGACGACAACACCGTCGACCTCGCCCACGAGGCGCTGATCACCGCCTGGCCGCGCCTGCACACCTGGGTCGAGAACGACCGGGAACGGCTGCGCGTCCACCGCGGCCTCACCGACGACGCCCACACCTGGGAGACCCATGACCGGGACCCCGGCCTGCTCTACCGCGGCACCCGCCTCACCGCCGCCGAGGAGGCCTTCCCGCCCGGCCACCGCGACGAACTGACCGCCACCGAAGGGGCGTTCCTCACCGCCAGCACCGCCCTGCGCGACCAGGAGCAGCAGCGCGCGGCACGCAACACCCGCCGGCTCCGCGCGCTCACCGCCGGTCTGTCCGGCTTCCTCGCCCTGGCCCTGGTCGCCACCGGCATCGCCTTCTGGCAGCGTCAGGCCGCCATCACCGCCGAGGACGCCGCCGTCGCCGCGCAGCACGCGGCGCAGTCCCGGCAACTGGCTGCCCTCTCGGGGAACTTGCTCGACTCCGACCCCGAACTGGCCTCGCTGCTGGCCGTCCGGGCGTACCGCACCAGCCCCACCGACGACGCCGTCGCCAGCGTCTACAACGCCGCCGCGCTCGGGCTCAAGGGCAGCCTCGTCGGCCACACGGACCCCGCGACCGCGCTGGCCTTCGGCGCCGACGGAACCCTTCTCGCCACCGCCGCCGAGGACGGGACGGTGCGGCTGTGGGACACGGCCACGGGCGAGGAACGCCACACCCTCACCGTGGCCGGCTCGGTGACGGCGCTGGCCCTCGGCCCCGGCGGCGACCTTCTCGCCACCGCCACCGACGACGGAACGGTCCACCTCCGGAACGCCGCGTCGGGCGAGGAACACCACACGTTCACCCTCGACGGCTCGGTGACGGCGCTGGCCCTCAGCCCGGACGGCGACCTTCTCGCCACCGCCACCGACCAGGGCACGGTCCGGCTGTGGGACACGGCCACGGGCGAGGAACGCCACACCCTCGCCGTGGCCGGCGACGACACAGTGACCACGCTGGCGTTCACCCCGGACAGCGCCACCCTCACCGCCGCTGGCGCCACCGCCACCGGGACGGTGCGGCTGTGGGACACGGCCTCGGGCGAGGAACGCCGCACCTTCACCGTCGATGACGTGACGGTGGACTCGGTGGCGCTCAGCCCGGACGGCACCACGCTCGCCACCGGCAGCGGCGGCGACGAGGGCACGGTGCGGCTGTGGGACGTGGCCACCGGCCAGGAACGCGGCGCCTACCCGAGCCACAGCGACGGCGTGTTCGCCCTGGCGTCCGGACCCGACGGCACCACGCTCGCCACCAGCCGGGAGAGCGACGCCGGGACCGTTCTGCTGTGGGACATGGCGACCGGCACGGAACCGCGCACCTTCACCATCGAGGGCGGCGGCGTTGAGTCGGTGGCGTTCAGCCCGGACGGCACGGCCCTCGCCGTGGTCGACGGTCTCCGCTGCGAGTTGCGGGATGTGGCCAGTGGCGAGTTGATCCGTACCTTCTCGCCCGACGGCAGCCTGATGTACGGGGCGGCGTTCAGCTCGGACGGCACCACGCTCGCCACCACCGGCGCCACCTACCTCGGTGACGAGCAGACCAGCGACTTCGTCCCGGAGGACTGGGCGGGCACGGTGCGGCTGTGGGACGTGGCGACGGGCGAGGAACTCCGCACCCTCACCGCCGACGCCAGTTGGCTGGGCACCGTGGCGTTCAGCCCGGACGGCACCACCCTCGCCGCCGGCGGCGGTGACGAGGGCATGGTGCAGTTGTGGGACGCGGCCACCGGCCGGGAGCTGCACACCATCCCCTTCGGCGACAACTCGGCGGACGAGCTGGCGTTCAGCCCGGACGGCACCACCCTCGTCACCGACAGCAGCGGCGAGGCGGACGTGGTGCGGCTGTGGGACGCGGCCACCGGCGAGGAACTCCGCACCTACGGCAGCGGTGACTCCGTGTCCGCCGTGGCGTTCAGCCCGGACGGCACCACCCTCGCCACCGATGGCGGCCCGGACGTCGCGCTGCGGCTGTGGGACGTGGCGACCGGAGCCGAACTCCGCACCTACACCGGCGACTCGACGAGCGACGTGGCGTTCAGCCCGGACGGCACCACCCTCGCCGCCAACGGCGGCTACCAGGGCATGGTGCGGCTGTGGGACGTGGCGACGGGCGCGGAGCGCCGCGTCCTCACCGGCGGGGACACCTCCGCGACCGGCGTGACGTTCAGCCCGGACGGCACCACGCTGGCCGCGGGCGGCGGCGACGGGATCGTGCGCCTGTGGGACGCGGCGCTGCCCGACGTGGACGAGGCCGTCGGACAGATATGCGACGCCGCCGGGCGCGAGTTCACCGCGGAGGAACGATCCCAGTACCTCCAGGACCTGCCCGCCGGAGCGGCGTGCCGCCCATAGCGCCGAGTGGCCCGTCGGCCGCCGTGGGGAAGGGGTGCGTTACGGCGCCCGGTGGTCCCTCCGGCGGCGCAGCCGAGTGTCCATGCGGCGTGTGGCCCACAAAACGGTGCTCGGCGCTATGGTCAAGGTCTCGCCGGTGGCGAAGTGGAGGCGCTTGCGGCCGGGAGCCAGCGTGATCATGTCGGCCACCGTGAACTCCTGGCCCCCGACCATCACTTGATCGCCACGCAGCACAGTGCCCGCACCCACCTCCACACTCACGTGGACGAAACTCTGCTGACTGGGCATGAGGCGCGGCGCGATCAAGGAGCCCTCCATTGCGTGCAGTTGGTTGCGGGTTGGGCCCTGTCGCCGGGAACCGCCGAGCGGGGGCCGGCGACAGGGGGTCTACGGGGTGGCGTCCGCCAGCGGCGGGGCTGGCACCGCCACCGGGGGCGGACGCTCGGCGGGCACGGTGCTCGCGGCGTAGATCAACGCGCCGCAGTCCGCGCAGTGCGCGCCGTCCTCGCGGCGGTCGAGCCGGCCGGTGTGCAGGCATCCGGACACGGGTGTGCTCCTAGGGATCCATCATCGACAGGTAGGACAGCGCCACGAGCGCCACCAGGTGCGCGCCGATGAAAAGCGGGCCGGCCTGCGCGCTGAACCAGCGCGCCGCCTGAGTCAGGAGCGGGTCAGTGCCGCGACGATGGCGCGCGCGGTGGCGACGTTGCATCGGCCGAGTTCAATCAGGGTCGGGGTGTGCGGGCTGGTCCACGTTCCGTGGTCGACGCCGAGGCTCGGCAGCGTGATGCCGTGTTCGGCGAGCGCCGCCTTCAGCGCGGCCACGACGTCACACGCCTCGTCGTTGGACGCCGGGGCTGCGGCGGGTCTGAGTGAATCAAGTGTCATGGCGCCTCCGAGCACGGTCAGTTGCGGCCGCCGTGCGTGATCGGGGCAGCACGGCGAGCTATCTGACTCCTCAGACTGGGGCCGAACGGCGACAAGTGCAACACTACGAATAGGTCCACACGCCTTTTGGCACTCGAACATATGACGCGCATTCCGTAGCGGGTCAATGCCCCATTACATTGCGAGCGTTGGAGGGGTTACAGAATGAACGCCGGGAGGGTAAGCCAATGACGGATGGAGCAACGGGATCGACCGTTCCGAGACGGCAGCTCGGCCGCTATCTCCGCGAACTGCGGGAGAAGGCGCGCCTATCGGTCAAGGCCGCGGCTGAGAATCTCGAATGGTCCACGCCGAAGATCTGGCGTATCGAGACAGGGCAGGTGGCGTTGCGCAGCCTCGACGTACGCAACATGTGCGAGATCTACGGCGCTTCGCCCGAACTCACCCAAGCTCTGATGGGACTCGCGAAGGAGACCAAGGCCAAAGGGTGGTGGCACGCCTACGGCGACGTCATCCCGGAAGGCTTCGACCTGTACGTGGGGCTGGAGGCGGCAGCGAGTAGCCTGACCCTGTATCACGGGGAGATCATCCCGGGCCTGCTCCAGACCGAGGGCTTCGCCCGGGACATCATCCGCACTCACATCCGTGGCATCAGCGAACACGAACTCGACGGGCGGGTCCGCCTGCGGATCGCACGGCAGACGATCCTCACCCGAGTGACCAAGCCGCTAAACCTGCGCGTGGTCCTCAGCGAGACCGTCCTGCGCCGGCCCATCGGCGGAGCTCAGGTCATGGCGAACCAACTGGCCCACCTGGTCTATCTGTCCGGGCTGCCCAACATCGCCCTGCGCGTCGTTCCTCTCGCCGCTGGCGCTCACGAAGGCGTGGTCACCGGGCCGTTCAACATCCTTCGCTTCCCGCTCAACGGGGACGGGACGGAGAGCGAACCCCCGACCATCTACGCAGACGGATACACAGGGGGCTTGTACCTGGACAAGCCGAAGGAGGTGGCACAGTACGACGAGGCGTTCCGGGGAATCTGGGAAGCATCGCTAACTGAGCAGGCGTCGCGACGTCTGATCGCTGAAGTGGCAGGAAGCTATGAACAAGGTTGATCCCAACGGGTGGTTCAAGTCGAGCTACAGCAACGGCAATGGGGATTGCGTGGAGGTGGCAGACCTCGGCGGGGCAGTCGCCCTGCGTGACAGCAAGCAGCAGGCCGGGCCCGTCCTGGTCAGCACAGTCGAGGTTTGGCAGGCGTTCATCACGAGCGTGGGCAACGACGAGTTCGGCAGGGCCTGACCTCCCGAACGACGCGTGCGCCCCCGCGCGCCAGCCCCCTGCCTGGGGCTCGGTGGCGGGGGCGCATTCGCCATGGGAAAGCGAGTTCGACACCTGACAGACGCGGTAAGGGGCCGCTGCCGCTGGTCGATCCGGACGGCCGACCACCGGGGAATGGGCCTGGGTCGCCCGCCAGGCGCCGCCGAACTCGGCGCGCTGGACGATCTCCCCGAGATGTCGACCTGGTCGTCCGCCTCCACCGTCCTGAGTGGACGGATCCAGCGGCGTGGCGCGTGGCGTGTGCCTCGCGGGATCATGGGGCTCGGCCGGTTGAAGATCCGCTACGCGCGGCGTTGAGCCCTCGCTCGCTTCACGACATGAGCTTGGCGATTCCAGCCATCTCCGTCGGCGGGTCGATCACCGGCTGGAAGACCAACTCATCGATCCCGGCCCGTTCCATCGTTGCGATGCGGGCGAGGAGCGCGTCCCGCGTTCCGACCAGGGTCAGCCTCTCCATCAGCGACGGCAGGACCAGGTCCCGGTCCGCCGGCGCGATCCGGCCCAGGTAGTTGGCGTACAGCGCGGTGAACGTGGAGCCGCGCCGATCCAGAAGGCGCCGCACCGCGGCGCGTTCCTCCGCGCTGAGCGCCTCGGCGAGCGACGGTTTGTCGGCGGCGTACGTCAGCAGCGACAGGGCGATGTGCCCCGTCGCGTCCCGGGCCCGGTCGCCGGACGGGTCCTCGCCCTCCTCCAGCACGTACAGCGAGGTCATCAGATACGAGTCGGCCCCGCTCTCCGCGCCCCCGGCCTCTCGTCGAGCGTCGTGGAACGCGCGCCACGCCGCTGGGTCCAGCAGGCCGAACGAGATGATGCCGGTGCCGCGACGCCCGGCCACGGCGGCGGCCTTCGTGCCAAGGGCCGCCACCACGAACTCGATGGGCTCGGCGGTGTTCACGTGTTGCTCGATATGCAGGAACCGAACCTGGCTGACCCGCTCGCCCTCGCGGTACTCGGCGGAGCGTCCGGCGCACAAGTTCTGGAGCGCGGCCGTGAATTGGCCGAGTTCATCCGTCGTGGTCGGCGGCATCCCCAACGTGCGCCGCGCCGTGTTCCCGGTGCCGACGCCGCAGATGATCCGGCCCGGCGCCAGGGCGTTGAGGCTGGCCAGCCCGGACGCGGCGGCCGGGGCCGACCGTAACGCCGGGGAGGTCACTCCGATGCCGAGCTTGATGCGGCTGGTGGCCTTCGCGCACAGGGCCAGGGCCACGAACGGATCGCCGTGGAGCATCGGGGTGTCGTAGACCCAGAAACTGCTGAAGCCCGACTCCTCGGCGCATGCGGCGAGTTCCTCCACGCCGGGGTGTGCCGTGACCACGATGCCTCTGCGCATGATGTCTCCCGAAGGCCGGACCGGACGGGAGACTTTCGATCCCCCTTGTAGGGAGAGGATCGACCTGGACGGCGGGAAATCCTAGGGGGCCGTCCGTGACCGGGCGTTCGTCGCCCCGGGTGTGACAGCGGTCACCGCCCGGGGCAGAATCGTTCCCGGCGGGCGAGAGCGGGGGTGGCATGACGATCGCGGTCGGTGATCTGGTCGAGGATCGCTATCGCCTGCTGCGGAGGATCGGCTTCGGCGGGATGGGTGTGGTCTACGAGGCGCGGGACACCGCGCTCGACCGCCGGGTGGCGGTGAAAATCCTGACGGCCGTGGCCGGCGGTGAGGCGCCGGAGCGCTTCCGGCGCGAGGCGCGGGCGCTGGCGCGCATCGAGGCGCCCAATACCGCGGGGGTGTACGACTTCGGGGTCCATCTGGACACGCCCTACCTGGTGATGGAGTTCCTCGACGGCGTGGACCTCCAGACGCTGGTGGAACGCAGCGGCCGGTTGCCGGACGCGGTGGTCGCGGCCGTCGCGGCCGGGGTCTGCTCCGGCCTGGCCGCCGCGCACGCCGTGGGAGTGCTGCACCGCGACGTCAAGCCGAGCAACATCCGGATCACGCCCCTAGGGCGGGTCGTGCTCCAGGACTTCGGAATGGCGTGGCTGGTCGAGGACTCGACGCGGATCACCAGAACGGGCGCGCTGGTCGGCACCCCCCGGTACATGCCCCCGGAGGTCATCCTCGGTGAACTTCCCAGCCCGGCCGGTGACCTGTACAGCCTGGGCCTGTGCATGCACCTGATGCTCACGGGCGAGTCGCCGTTCGGCCGGGTCGACGACATCGGCGCCATCCTGCTGCGCGTCATCGACGAGGGCGCGCCGCGGCTCGTCGGAAGTTTCCACGGGATCGCCCGCGAACTAGCCAAGCTGACAGATGCGTTGACCGACCGCGCGCCAGCCGGGCGGCCACGGGACGCGCAAGCCGTCGGTGACCTCCTCGCGCCGATACTGCGCGCGGCGCCCGACGGGACCCGGATGCTGGGCGATCTGGTGCGGCAGAGCATTCGGGTGGGCGCGGTCCAGCACATGTACACGGACACCGCGCTCGGGGACCGTTCGTACCCCGAGTATCTCGACGCCGCCCCATCGCCGCCCCGCCAGCCGCGGTCCCCGGACGACTCGCTCACCCTCAGCGACGTCACGCGCGACATCGTCCTGCACAGCATGACCACGGAGACCGCCCTGTCGCGCCAGCGCGAGGCCGTTAACCTGGTCCTGCGCGGCGAACTCCAGGAAGCGATGCGGGTGCTCACCTCGGTCGTGCACGTGTGCACCAGGGGGCTGGGGGCCGATCACCCGACCACGCTCGCCGGACAGTACTGGCAGGCCGTCTGCCTGGCGAGGCTCGGGGCGAGTGGCGAGGCACTCGCGTTGTTCTCCGCGATCAGTGGCCACGTCGCGCGCGGAAGGAACGGAGACACCACAGGTGCGTGAGATTCGCATTCACGTTGTCGCGGGCGGGCATCCCGACGGGGCCGAGGAGGACCTCCGTTCCCTGCGGAACTGGCTGGCCGCCGACGAGTCGCTGCGCCGCGAGGTGCGGGCGAGCCTGACCGCCTCGGGGCCGGCGCCGGCCGGCGCCATGGGAATCGGGTTCGACATCCTCCAACTGGCGATCGGCTCGGGCCTGTCCGCGGGCGCCCTGGCGGTCTCCGTTCTCCAGTGGCGCGACTCCCGCCGCAACCGCCCGGGCCTCGTCCTGCGCCGGGGCGCCATCGAGGTGGAGATTCCGGCCGACGGCGTTCACCCCGACACCCTGGAACGCGTCATCGCCCTGCTCGACCAGGACCCGGACGGCCCGGCCGGCGGCGATGGATCGGCTTCCTGACCCCGCCGCCTCCAGGGCCGTGCTCATCGGCACCAGTTCCTACCGGCACCTGGAGCAACTGCCCGCCGTCTCGGCCAACGTGCGGGACCTCGCCGACGCGCTGCGCGACGCGATGCTGTGGGGCCTGCCGGAGCAGCACTGCACCGTCATCTCCGACCCCGACGACGCCTCCGGCATGCTCGACGCGGTGCACCGGGCGGCGCAGGAGGCCAGTGACACCCTCCTCGTGTACTACAGCGGGCACGGCCTGCGCGACCCCGACACCGCGGACCTTTATCTGGCGCTCACCGGTTCGCGGGAGAACGTCGGTTACACGGCGGTCGCGTACGAGCACGTGCGCGCGGCGGTGCGTTCCGCGCGGGCCCGGCGCTGTGTGGTCGTGCTGGACTGCTGTTTCAGCGGGCGGGCCGCCAGGGTCCAGGGCGGCGACGTGGCCGCCCAGGCGGCCGTGGACGGCGCGTACGTGCTGGCCTCGGCGCCCAGGGACCGGGTGGCGTTGGCCCCGGAAGGGGAGTTGCACACCGCCTTCACCGGCGAACTGCTGCACCTGATGCGGCTGGGGATCACGGACGGGCCGGAGCTCATCGACCTGGAGACGATCTACCGGGTGCTGGACGAGCGGTTGCGGGCAAAGAACCGTCCCCAGCCGCAGCGTTCACTGGAGAACGACATCGGGCGGCTGCCGCTGATCCGCAACCGGGCGCGCGCCGGCGGGCACGCCCCCGCGGGCCCGGTGCTGGACGCCGAGGTCCGCTCCGCGATGGTGGTCGCCGGGCTCGGCCTGGCCCGGCTGCTGCGCTCGGCGGGGCGCAACCGGGACGCCGTGCCGGTGTTGCGCCTGGCCGCGGAGGAGCAGACGCCGGGCGCGGAGGGCAACGACACGTTCGCCGTCCAGCTCGAACTCGCCGAGGCGCTGGCCGAGGCGGGCCGGCTGCGGGAGGCGATCGCGGTGCTCGAACAGGCTTTTCACCGGACCCGGGAGATGTACGGGCCGGAGGCGGTGCTGGTCTGCCGGCGGCTGGCCGATCTGCTCCAGGAGTCCGGCAACCACATCCAGGCCTGCGAGGTGCTCAAACACGCGCTGGATCTCACCCAGCGGGAGACCACCGGCCGGTCCGCGCCCTGACGGCCCAACGAGGTCCGGCGGCTCGGCTATGCGCTTCGGTCGGCGCCAGCGGCGTCCGCCAGTTCGTGGACCTCAGCGGCGACGCGGGCCCACGCGCACTCGGGCAGCTCATGGCCGACTCCCGGCAGCAGCACCAGACGCGAGCCCCGGATCCGCGACGCGATTCTCTTCGCCGCGCCCGGCTTGATGAGCGGGTCGTCCTCCCCGTGAAGTACCAGCGTCGGCCGGGTGATGGCGCTGATCGGCGGGCCGTGCCACTGCGCGCCGATCTGGCGGCTCTGTGCCTGCTGGTCGTGCACGCCGCTGTCCGCGCTGCGCTCGGCGGCCTCCCGTGCGGCCGACTCGTCGAAGGGGCGGTTCGGGGAGGCCAGGAGACGGGAGACCGCGACTCCGGCCGCGACGGCCCCCTCGGGTGTGTCGGGGAACTTCAGGCGGGCGAACTTCCCCAACGTTCCCATCCGTATGTACCGAAGAGCCCGCAGGCCCGAGACATCGCCCGGAACGGCGGCCATGGACGTGAGTGTCCGGACGCGGTCCGGGTGCCGCAGCGCCACCCGCTGGGCGACGGCACCGCCGAGTGAGACACCCAGCAGATGCGCCGACTGCCACCCCAGGGCGTCCATGACCGCGACGGCGTCGTCGGCCATGTCCTCGGCCGTGTACGCCTCGCCGCGTTTGGCGAACAGCGCGGAGATCGGGTTGCGCGTGGCGGTGGGCGGCAGGTGTGTCGACTCGCCGCCGTCGCGCTGGTCGTACCGGGCCACCGCGAAGCCCCGCGCGGCCAGTGTCCGGCACAGCCCGTCCGGCATCCACAGCCGGTTGGCGCCCAGACCCGTGGCCAGCAGAAGCGGCTCGCCGTCGGTCCGTTCGGTCAGCGAGTCGAAAGCCAGCCGCACCGCGCCGTTCCCGGCCCAGCGCACCGGGCTCCACAGATCTGTCGATGACGATGACGAGGACACGAGAACAACCCCCCATAACTGCGATCGACGTTCGCAGTTTCTAGTGTAAGGAACGCACCATGGGAACGGAAGAGGCGGGTGGACCAGTGGCCCAGGAGCCAGTGACCGTCTGGGCGCGGCCCGAACGCGGCGCCCGCGGCCCCGCGGCTGTGCACAGCCGTGCGGAGTTGACCACCGTCGCCGTTCAACTGGCCGACGAGAGCGGCCTGTCGGCGGTGTCGATGCGTCACGTGGCCAGGGTGCTGGGCACCGGCCCGGCATCCCTCTACCGCTACGTCTCCGGCCGCGACGACCTGCTCGACCTGATGGCCGACGCGGTGACGGGGGAGATCGACCTCGATGTACCGCTCAGCGGGGACCCCGTTCCGGATCTGGCCGCCCTGGCGGTCCGGACCAAGGCCGTTCATCTGCGGCACCCCTGGCTGTCCGACATCCCGCCGGAGCCGCTCCGGCTGGGTCCCCGGGGCCTGAACTACCTGGAATACGCGCTGCGGGCGATGGCCGGCGTCCCCCTGCCCGGTGGGACCAAGATGGAAATCGTCGCCCTCATGAACGCCCTGGTCACGCAGTTCGCCCGGGCGGAACTCCGGGGCGGCGGCGCGGACACCGGCCGCCAAGCCGCGCAGGCCGCCTACCTGAACGAGACGGTCGCCCGGGGAGACCATCCGCATGTCGCCGCCGCCCTGGCCGATCGCACCGAGACGGAACCGGTGTTCGACCGAACGATGCGCCGGGTGCTCACCGGCCTCGTTCCCCCAACCCAGTGACCTGGCTCACACCCGAGCTCCTGTCAGAAATCGGGGCGCTGTCCCGTCAAGGAGGCAAGCGAACCAGACAGGAGCAACGCATGCAGCACCGCATCCTCGTCCTCGGCGCCGGATACGCCGGGGCCTTCGCCGCCGGGATCCTGGCCCGCCGCCTCTCCCCCGGCGACGCCGAGATCACCGTCGTCAACGCCGAACCCGACTTCGCCGAGCGGATGCGCAACCACCAGCTCGCGGCCGGCCGGGAGATCAAGACCCGGCAGCTTGCGGACGTGTTCGCGGGCACCGGGGTGCGGCTGCGCCTGGCGCGCGTCACCGGTGTCGACCCCGAACGCGGGACCGTCGCCGTGACCGACGAGGACGGCGACGACGAACTCGCCTACGACACGCTCCTCTACACGCTCGGCAGCGCCGTCGCCGACCACGGCGTCCCGGGCGTGGCCGAGCACGCGTTCAACGTCGCCGGCCGGTCATCGGCCCTGCGGCTGCGCGAGCACTTGGACGGCCTGGCCGAAGAAGGGAACGTGCTGGTCGTCGGCGAGGGTCTGACCGGCATCGAGGCCGCCACCGAGATCGCCGACGCGCGGCCGGGCCTCTCGGTCACGCTGGCCGCCCGCGACGAGTTGGGCGCCTGGCTGTCCCCCAAGGCCCGCGACCACATGCGCCGCGCGTTCGACCGGCTCGGCATCACCGTGCACGAGCACACCAGCATCGAGGCCGTCGAACCGACGCGGGCGATCGGCGCCGACGGCACCTCCTTCCCGTCCGAGGTGACCGTGTGGGCGGCCGGGTTCGCCGTCCATCCCATCGCCGCCGCCAGCGGTCTGGAGGTCGCCGACACCGGCCGGATCATCGTCGACGGCACCATGCAGTCGGTCTCGCACCCGAACGTCTACGCCGCCGGCGACAGCGCCAACGCGATCAGCAGGAACGGCCAACCGCTGCCGATGTCCTGCTACTCGGCCGGCATCACCGCCGCCCAGGCGACGGGCGCCATCGTGGGACGCCTGACCGGCCGCCGGATCCCGAGCACCACGCTGTCCTACCCCGGCAACTGCATCAGCCTCGGGCAGCGGGACGCGATCCTTCAACTGCTCGACAGCGACGAGCGATCGAAGTCCTGGTACATGGGCGGCCGGAAGGCCACGCGTTACAAGGCGGGCGTCCTGCGGAGCAAGCTCTGGAGCATTTCGCACCCGACGTACGGCATGCCGAAGCGCAGGCGCCGCCTGGCCACCGCGCCCGACCTGTCCACCGAGAAGGTCACCGCCTAGGCTGATTCGCGCATGGACGGCACCGCCACCGATCGTTTCGAGGCCAGTCGGGACCGGCTGGCCTCGCTCGCGTACCGTCTGCTCGGCTCGGCCGCCGACGCCGAGGACGCCGTGCAGGACGCGTTCCTGCGCTGGCAGGCCGCCGACCGCGGGCGGATCGAGGTGCCGGAGGCGTGGCTGACCAAGACCGTCACCAACCTCTGCCTCGACCGGCTCCGCTCGGCGCAGGCGCGCCGCGAACGGGCGGTGGGCGCCTGGTTGCCCGAGCCGCTGCTCGAGGGCGACCCGATGCTCGGCCCGGCGGACACGTTCGAGCAGCGCGAATCGGTGTCGTTGGCCTTGCTGACCCTGATGGAACGCCTCTCACCGGCCGAGCGGGCCGTGTACGTCCTGCGCGAGGCGTTCTCCTTCAGCCACGCCGAGATCGCCGAGATCCTCGACATCACCGAGGCCGGCAGCCAGCAGCACCTCCACCGGGCCCGACGCCATGTCACCGCGGCGCGCCGCGGCGGCGGCGAAGTCGACCCCGCGTCGGCGCGCCGAGTCGTCGAGGAATTCCTCGACGCCGCCTCGTCGGGCCGCGTCGAACGGCTCGTGGCGTTGCTCACGGATGACGCGACCGCGATCGGGGAGGCGGCGGGGCCGCCCACGACGCTGCTGCGGTACGAGACGGCCGAACGCGTCGCCGCCCTGGCGCGGGGCGCCTTCAAGCCATCCCCCGCGAAACGCCGCCTGGCCGGCGGCGCCCCGGCGATCCACCTGGAGCGGGTCAACGGCTCCCCCGCGATAGTCGCCGTACTCGGCGACCGGGTGGTCGGCGCGGCGGTGTTCGAGATCCGCGACGGCAAGGTGGCGACGATGCACGGCTTCGCAGCCGCACCCCGCCTCGCACGCCTCACCGAGGCCTGGCGGCAACGCGACGAACCCGGGACGCCGCTCACCGAGTGGTAGGCGGAGGCGCGGGGCACGGCGGAAGCGCCCCCTCACCCCCTCCCCGCCCGAAGCCAGTCGCGGAGGCGGCGGGCCACCTGGCCCATCAGCGCTTCCGCGCCCGGCTGGCTGCTCGCGGCCACCTGCGACTCGGTCAGCGCCGCCACGGCGTACGTCTGGCCGTCGGCGTGCTCCACCACGCCCACCTCGTGACGCAAGTTGAGCAGCGTGCCCGTCTTCGACGACCAACGCGAGGAGTCGGAGGCGAAGTCCGGGGCGAGGCGGTGGCGGATCACGTTGTTGGCCAGCAGCGTGCGCAGGCGTGCCGCCGCTTCTCGGTGGATCTTCGACGGCTCTGTCCACACCGCTTGGAGGAGGTCCACGAACGCGCGGGCGGTGCCCGTGTTCGCGCGTGAGATGTCGAGCTGCGGCAGGCGGTGGCCGCGTCCCGCCGTGCCCGCGTCGATGGCGAGGGCGTGGGCGAGGTGCACCTCCGCCGCCTCGAAGCGTTCGGTGGGGGTGTCGGTCAGCTCCTGGATCACGTGCCGGACCGTGATGCCGCGCGCCCCTGTCCGGTGCAGGTATGCCGCGACCTCGGCGGGCGGGGTGAGTTCGAAGAGCGCGTCGGTGGCGGCGTTGTCGCTGATGGAGACGGAGAGGTAGAGCAGGTCGTCGACGGCGACGCGGGCGGGGTGGCGGAAACGGCTGATGCCGGTCGGTCCGGGCGTGGTGATCCGGCCGGGCCACACCTGACGCGTCTCCGCGCCGTCGAGTTCGCCCCGCTGGATGCGGTCGAGTGTCGCCAGGGCGAGCGGGATCTTCACCAGCGACGCGACGGGGAACTCGATGTCGCGGTCGATGCCCAGCTCCTCGCCGGTGTCCACGTCGCGTACGAGGAACGAGCCGTGGAGCCCGCCGTCGCGCAGCGACTGCCGCAGTTCCCGCAGGAACCTCTCCGTGCTCATCGCGACGCCTCCTCGGCGCCGAGGCACCGGGCGATCGCGTCCGCGCAACGCTCCCGGAGGCGGGCGGCGTCGGGGTCGGCGGCGTCGGCGCTCGCCAGGGCGTAGCCGCGGGCGAGGCCGGTGGCGAGTTCGCCGACCGGCCGCCAGTGGAGGCCGAGGGGCCGGGCCTGGGCGGGCGAGCACAGCAGCGCGTCGCCGTGGCTGAGCACGTCGGCCGCCGCGGCGGCCGGGCCCGGTGCGACGGCGAGTTGCGCCGGGCGCAGTCCGACGGCGTCGCGCAGGCGGGTCAGGCGGTCGCGCACGTGGGGCACGTCGTCCTCCGGTTGGAGCCAGACCCGCCGGGGCCGTTGGTCGCGGTCGGCCCGGCCGGGGCGGAGGGTGTCGAGGTAGATCGGCCCGGCGCCGGGGTGGTCGGCCACCGCCAGCCCCAGCGGAACGGTCCAGGCCGCCTCGGCGGGCGGCAGTGCCAGCAGCGCCGCGCGTATCTGCTGGGACCGGACGAGTTCGGCCCGCTCCGCCGGCTCGACGGGACGCGGGTCGAGGCGTATTCCGTGGGCCTGCGCCTCGGCGATGAGCCGGGCCAGCGCGCCGGTGGGGCAGGTGGCGGGGACGGCCAGCCGCAGCGGCCGTTGCCGGGCGGCCTCCGCCTCGTGTTCCAACTGGTCGGCCAGCTCGACGAGTTGCCGCGCCAGCGGCAGCATGTCCCGGCCGAACGGCGTGAGGCTCGCCGGGCGCGAGGTTCTCTCCAGCAACCGCTCGCCCAGGTGCCGTTCCAGCGCGGCGACGCGGCGGCTCGCGACGGACTGCGCCATCCGGGCCGCCGCCGCGCCCACCGTGAAACTCCCGCGCTCGCTGACGTTGACGAACGCCCGGCACGCCCCGACCAGATCCACGGCACCCAACTATGCCAGGGCGGCATGAACGGCGGTCATGAACTCCCTAGGGCCATGACTTCATGCCGGAACGGCATGGAATCGCGCACTCGCGTCTTGGACTGAAGGGACTCCCGCGCCGGAGGGTGGTGCCGAGGTCCGGGAATCCCCCGGGCCGCAGGAACGCAGAGTTTCAAGGTGGTGAGAGGCTTCGTGGCACATTTCATGACGCACAGGTCCCCCGCCCGGGCGGCGGGCGTGCTCGCGCTCGCGGCGCTCGTCGCGCTCCCGGCGTGCGGCCGGGACACCGCGCCGTCCGTTCCCGCCGCGCCGTCCGTTCCGGCCGCGTCGTCCGTTCCGGCCGCGTCGTCCACCGCTCGTGAATTCCGGGCGCTGGAGGACGAGTTCGATGCGCGGCTGGGCGTCTACGCCCTGGACACCGGCACGGGCCGGGAGGTCACCCACCGGGCGGACGAACGGTTCGCGTACGCCTCGACGTTCAAGGCGCTGCTGGCGGCCGCCGTGCTTCAGACGTACGGCCTGGACGCGATCGACGAGGTGGTCACCTACACACGCGAGGACCTGGTGGAGAACTCGCCGGTGAGCGAGGACTTCGTCGAGACCGGGATGAGCCTGCGCGAGCTGTGTGCGGCCACCCTCTGGTACAGCGACAACACCGCGGCCAATCTGCTCCTCGACGCGCTCGGCGGGCCCGATGGTCTGGAGACCGTGCTGGAGGAGCAACTCGGCGACGACGTCACCGAGATGGACCGGTACGAGACAGCACTGAACGAGGCGACGCCGGGCGACATCCGCGACACCAGCACGCCGCGCGCGTTCGGCACGGACCTGCGGGCGTTCCTGCTCGGCGACGCCCTCGACCCGGACGAGCGCGAGCTTCTCACCATGTGGATGGTGACGAACACCACCGGCGAAACGCTCATCCGCGCCGGCCTCCCGGACGACTGGACCGTCGCGGACAAGAGCGGCGCGGGCGGGTACGGCGGGCGCAACGACATCGCCGTGGTGTGGCCGGACGACGGCGGCGACCCGCTCGTCCTGGCGATCATGTCCGCCCACGACGAGCGGGACGCCGAGCACGACGACGCGCTGATCGCCGAGGCCGCCGCCGTGGCCGTGGCCGCGCTCCCTGAGCCATGAGCCATGAGCCCTGCGCCGTGAGAACAAGCCCGAGGACATCCCCTTCACCAGGAGAGCCATCAGCATGACCCGTTCCACCCGCCACCAGCCGGAGACCCCCGGCCCCCTCTCCAGGCGCCGCTTCGGCCGGTTCGCCGCCCTGGCACTCGCCGCCGGAGCCGGTTCGCTCCCCCTCGCGTCGTCGGCGACGGCCGCCGCGGGCGACGCGCAGGCGCACTACGACCGGGCCCGCCAACTGGCCGGTCACGACCCGGTGTTGTCCGCGCTCGTGCGGGCGCTCACCCCCGGCACCACCTTTCCCCGCCCACCCGCCCCGGAGCCGTTGAAGCTCTTCGACAACCTCGTCATGCTGAGCGCCGGCTGGGTCTCCGCCATGGCCGTCCTGACCGACGACGGGATCGTGCTGATCGACGCGCTCACCTCCCCGCAGGAGGCCGAGAGCATCCTCGTCCCCGGGCTGCGCGCCGTGGGAGCGGACCCGGAGACGATCAAGTACGTCGTGGTCACCCACGGCCACGACGACCACTACGGCGGCGCGCGGTACCTCGCCGACCGCTATGGAGCGCGCGTGCTGATGGCACCGGCCGACTGGGACCTCGTCGCCCGCACCGGCGGGCCCAACGCCCCCGCCCGGGACCTGGAGATCAGGGACGGGCAACGGCTCACGCTCGGCGGCACGACCATCCAGTTGCACCACACCCCGGGCCACACTCCGGGCACCGTCTCCCCGATCTTCCCGGTGCGGGCGGGCCACGAGCGCCACAGGGCCATGCTGTGGGGCGGCATGAACCCACCGACTACGCCCGCCGAGCTGCGCACCTACCTGGCCTCAATCCACTCGTTCAGGGCCCGGACGCGACAGGCCGACGTGGATGTGGAACTGTCCAACCACCCCAACGACCACGGTCTTCAGCGGGCCGAGCAGTTGCGGAACGACCCCTGCGGTCCAAACCCCTTCGTGCTCGGCCGGACACGAACACAGCGATTCATGAAGGTGCTGGACTCCATGCTGCGCGGGCGGCTCGCCGACGCCGAGGCGGCGGCCGGAGCCGGGACTTGAGTCTCCCGTGGGGGGAGACGGGAAAGTGGGGTCATGAACGGCGGCACCCTGTACTCGATCGGTGAACTGGCCCGGCGCACCGGGCTGACGGTCAAGACCATCCGGTTCTACTCCGATCGCGGCATCGTGGTGCCGGCGGACCGCACTCCCGCCGGCTACCGCCGCTACACCGCCGACGCCGTCGCTCGCCTGACCCTGGTGCGGACGCTGCGCGAACTGGGACTCGGCCTGGACGCGATCCGGCGGGTCGTGGACCGGCGGCTCACGCTCGGCGAGGTCGCCGCGGAACACGCGGCGGCGCTGGACGTGCAGATCGGCGTCCTGCGGCTGCGACGGGCGGTGCTGACGGCCGTCGCCGAGCGCGGGCCCGGCGAACCCGAACCCGAGGAAGTGGAACTCATGCGCCAGCTCGCCACCCTGTCCGAAGCCGAACGGCGGCGTCTCATCGACGACTTCCTGGACACCGTCTTCGGCGGTCCCGACGGTGCCCCCGCCCATGCGGCGGCTCGCCGGTCGATGACGCCCGAGCTTCCCCGCAGCCCCACCGACGAGCAGGTCAGGGCATGGGTGGAGCTGGCGGAGCTGTCCCTGGACCCGGACTTCCGCGCCGGCGCCCGGCGGCTGGCCGAAGACCACGCGGCCCTCATGAACCACGACGTTCCCATGCCGCCACGACCGGACGTCGTCGCCATCACCCGCGAACTCGTCGGAGCGGCCGTGGCATCCGGGATCAGTCCGGAATCGCCGCAGGCAGACCCCGTGATCGCGGCGCTCGTCGCGCGGTGTGCGCCGGACGACGGCCGCCCCGGCGACGCCGGACCGCACAGGCGGCTGTCGCGGCGGTTGGAGGCCGCGAACGATCCGCGCCGGGACCGGTACCTCCACCTGCTCGCACTGATCAACGGCTGGCCCGCCCCGGAGCGTCTGGCACCGCTGATCGACTGGTCACTGGCGGCTCTGCGCGCACGGACGACGCGATGACGGCACAGTCTCACCGAGTGAACAAGATCGCCGCCCGGCTGGAGGTGCCCGCCACGCCGTCGGCTCCCGCCCTCGTGCTGCGCCCCTGGGGCCCGGGGGACGCGGCCGAGCTGGTCACGCTGTACCGGGACGAGACCCTGCGCCGCTGGGCGAGTCCGGCCGTGGACGACGAGGCCGGCGCGGCACGGTGGGTGCGGGATCAGCAACGGGGCCGGCGGGCCGGGGACCGCTTCGGATTCGCCGTGGTGGAGGCCCAAGTCGAGGGAGCCGGCCAGCGGTTGGTGGGTCATGTGGTCCTCAAGAACGTCACCCCGGGCGCCGCGGCGGCGGAGGTGGGCTACTGGACCGCGGCACACGCGCGTGGCCGGGGAATAGCTCCCCGGGCGTTGCGGACCGTGACGGACTGGGCGTTCACCACCTTCGCCGATGACGGGCTGACGCACGTGAAGCTCCTGCATCAAGTGGACAACACGGCGTCGTGCCACGTCGCGCGGAAGTGCGGGTACGAACTGACCGCGCTCCTGCCCGCCGCGCCACCGGCCTTCCCCCGGGAGGGCCACGTGCACGTCCGAACCCGCCCGCCCGGAATCCGCGAGAGGATCGCGTCATGAGTGAGATCGTCCTGATGTCGGATCCGAGGGTCGCCGCCATACCCGTCCGGGAGTGCGGTGAACTCCTCGTGGACGTCCGCCGCGGCGGCCCGTTGCTGGTCGACACGCGCAAGCAGGACCCGGCGGACGCCTTCGCCCACCTGCGGGAAGGCGTGCTGGAGCGGCTGCTCAAGGCCCAGGCGACGCTCCCGCGGGGCCTGCGGCTGCTGTTTGTCGAGGGGTACCGGCCGCCCTCGTTGCAGCGGACGTACTTCGAGGAGTACGCGGGCCGGCTGCGGGCCGACCACGCCGACTGGTCCGAGGAGCGGATCCGCTCGGCCGCGAGCCGTTACGTGTCACCGCCCGAGATCGCTCCGCACAGCGCCGGTGCGGCCGTTGACCTCACCCTCGCCGACGCCGACGGGCGCGAGCTGGACCTGGGCACACGGATGAACGCGGACCCGGAGGAGAGCGAGGGCGCCTGCTACACCGACGCCGCCGACATCGGCGCGGAGGCCCGGGCCAACCGGAAGCTGCTGGGCAGCGCGCTCACGGCGGCGGGCCTGGTGAACTACCCCACGGAATGGTGGCATTGGTCCTTCGGCGACCGCTACTGGGCGCTGATGACCGGGGCGGCCGCCGCCCGCTACGGCCCGGTGGAGAGCCCCGCCGCCCCGCACGACTGAGAGCCGGCGGGGCGGGCCTCAGCCGAGGAGCGTGCCCAGCGCCACCACGAACGCCGTCTCGCCCGCGACCATCCGCAGCACCTGCCCGGGGGTGGCGCCGGAGCGGCGCAGCACCGCGAAGTCGCCGGACCGGGCGGCGGTGGCCATCAGCAGGGTGTTGCCCACGGCCAGGCCGGTGCAGCCGGCCGACATGCCGGTCAGCAGCAGGGTGAACACCCACACCAGCCGGTCCTCCTCGGCGTCGCCGCGCGCCGCGTACTCGGCCACCCCGACCTCGCGGGCGCCCAACTCGGCGGGCAGGTCGGCCGGTTGTGGCCCGGTGCGGTACACCACCTCGGCCAGCGCCACCGGGTCGTGCTCCCGGACCGTCCCGTACGGCAGCAGCACCTCGCCGGGCGCGGAGTCGTCGGTGAGCACGGCCACGACGCGCAACGGGCGGGTGCGGCCGTCCTCGAGGACCACCGGCAGCGTGTCGCCGGCCCGGACGCCGGTGCGGGCGAGCACGGACTGCGTGACGGCCACGCCGTCCCGTTCGGCAAGCGCGGCCAGCGAACGCGCCCAGCCCGGCCAGCGCGCTGACCACCTGGGCGCCGATCCACCGGGTGCGTTCGTCGCGCACCGGGGCGAGTTCGGCGCGTTCGCCGCCGGTGAGGACCTGCCCGGCGTCCCCGACGGCGCGGGTGGCCGCGGCGGCGACCGTGTCCGGGTCGGCGCCGTCGGCCAGGGTCAGCCCGATCACCCGGACGCCACCGGCCAGTTGGGCGGCGCGGTGGTCGGTGAGGTAGTAGCCGGGGCCGTCGCGGGTGCCGGCGACGGTGAACGTCTCGAACCCGGCGGCGGTCAGCAGCGTGACCCGGTCGCCGGGGTCCAGGCCCAGCGCGCGGTCGAGCACCACCTCGTCGTCCCGGCGCGGCGGGCGGCCGGCGGTCGGCCCGGGGTCGCGGGCGAGGGCGGCGGCCGACCAGCCGGTGGCCTGCCGGTCGCCGGCCGCGTCGCCGTCCACCGGCCGCCCGTTCAGCACGGCCTGGGCGTAGCCGGAGCGGTCGGGCACCGCCCGGGCCACGCCGGGCAGGGCGGCCCGTTCGCGAGTGAGGGCCTCGGTGTGCTCCGGCGACCAGACGGACCTGTTCACCGTGCTGGCTCCGCCGCCGGCCGTCTGCCAACTCCGCAACGAGACCCGCCCGGCCCGGGACCATGTCGCCTTCGACTACACGTTTTTGGAGCAGGTCATGCGCGACGAATTGGGCGACCAGGGGTGGTGACTGGACACCACGGACATGTCCCGGGCAAACAACGGCCACGATCACGGCGGGCGCCCGGACCCACGCGGTGCTCGTGCCCTGAACGGACAGGGCCGGGCGTCCGGAGTCAGGGCTCTCGGACAGGTGGCGGATCGGCAGACCGCTGCTGGGTGACCGCGTGCGCGCCGGCCAGTCGCTCCGTCGGGCTCCCGAACGCCTCACTCCGGTTTCGTGAGCAACTCCGCCAGCCGGTCGGCGAATTCAATGAGCCGGACCCGCCGTGATCCGCTGCGGGCAATCCGGAATCCATGCCGGCGGCCCCAGAACGCAGCCTGGACGGCGTGGAACTGAGCCCAGCGCCGCACGCGTTCGCGGTCGACCTCCGCGGCCTCGGCGAAGACGTCCAGGATGCGGTGCACGTCCTTCCGAACGTCGTCCGCTTCGAGCAGCGCCGGCGCCCGCGACTTGAGCAGCGTGCCGCCGTCGTAAGCCGGATCGCCCGCGTAACCCCTGGGGTCGACGGCCAGCCAAGGCTCACGGTCGGCACGCAGGATGTTCCTGGCGTGGAGATCTCCGTGAATGAGCACGTCCGGCTGGGCGCGCCCCAGCTCGCGGACCGTCGCCACAGCCGCGTCCCACCACGCGGCGCGGCAGCGCGTGCGCCAGCCCCGCGGCATCCTCGCGCAAGTGCTCCGCCCAGCCATCGGCCTGCTCCCGCAGCCGAGGCAGGCCCGGCGGCGCCGGAACGGCCAGCCGGTGGCTGATCCGTCCGGCGACCGTCACCACCTGATCGCCGTCCTCGACCTCCGCCAAGGCCGACGGCTGGACCCGTTCCAGCAGCAACGCAAACCGCTCGTCGTCGCGTTCGTGCAGCAGGACGGCTCCGCGCCCGCTCCACGCCGCGAGTGCGTCCGGCTCGTGGACGTTGCCGGTGTGCGGAAACGACACCTTCAGCACAGCGGTGCCCTCGGTCCGCCGACGCACCGGAACGACGATCCCGACGCCGCCGTGCAGGATCTCGCCGTCCGGCACGCACCCCCAGCGATCCAGCAACTCCTTCGCGATCCCGGGCAGTTCTGCGAGCCACGCCGTCCCGGGCTCGCCCTCGCGCTCGGCGGTGCTCCGCGCGAACGCCTCCGGTACCTCGATCATTCGCGCACCTTGAGCGCCAATCGGAGCCGGCCGGGGGTTAACCCCCGGCACCGCACTGAGGGCAGCGCATCGGCACATCAGGGGGAAAGCCGGATGGGACGTTCCCCGCTCCGCTGGTGGGATGGTCGGCGATCACCGGCTCCGGGGGCGAAGCAGCCGCGGGCCGGCCGAACAGAAGAGAGATCAGCATGCGGGTGTCAAGAAGGCGTCGGTGAGGCCGACTTGTCCTGGCCGGTCTGGCCGCGGTCGTCGTCGCCGCGTCGACCGGGGTGACGGCGGTGGCCCAGCCGCGGGGGGCCGATTCGCTCCAGCAGCAGGTGGACGCGATCCACGACACGGGCGCCGTCGGGGTGTTCGCCGAGGTGACGTCGCCGGGCACCCAGGACACCGCGCGCGCCGGGACGGCCGAGATCGGCACCGACCGGCCGATGCCGCAGGACGGCAGGTTCCGGATCGGCAGCGCCGCCAAGACCTTCACCGCCGCGGTCGTGCTGCAACTCGTCGAGGACGGGGAGATGTCCCTGGACGACACCGTCGAGCAGTGGCTGCCGGGAGTGGTCCGGGGCAACGTCTACGACGGCAGCCGGATCACCGTGCGGCAGTTGTTGCAGCACACCAGCGGCCTCCCCGACATCCTGCCGGAGATAGCCGCGCTGAACAGCGCCGACGGCTATCGAGCCGAGCGGTTCCGCACCTACGCCCCCGAGGAGTTGGTGGCGCTGGCGATGCGGCAGCCTCCCCCGGACAGTGAGTGGTCGTACTCCAACATCAACTACGTTCTCGCCGCGATGATCATCCACGAGGTCACCGGCCGGAGTTGGGCACAGGAGGTGAACGACCGGATCATCCGCCCGCTCGGCCTGGAGGACACCAGCGCGCCGTACGCGTTCCCGTTCATCCTGGGCCCGCACGCCCGGGGCTACGCCGCGTTCGGCACGGACACTGGCGTCGACGTCACGACGCTCAACCCGAGCATGGCCGTCGGCTCCGGCTCGATCATCAGCACCGCGCACGACCTGAACCGGTTCTACACCGCGCTGCTCGGCGGCGAACTGCTGGAGCCGGCGCAGCTCGACGAGATGACGACCACCACGTCGGCGCCCGCGCTGGGCGTGCGGTACGGACTCGGTCTGGGCGAGATCCCGTTGTCCTGTGGCGGCAGCTACTTCGGTCACTTCGGGGAACTGCTCGGCTATCGCACCTGGGTTGGCGTCACCCGGGACGGGACCCGGAGCGCCACGGTATACGTCACCAGCGACGGCGGCCAGGGCACGCAGGACGCCATGAGGGCACTCGTGGACCAGGAGCTGTGCCGCAGTTTGTGACCGTGACCGTGAACGCGAACGGCACCCCCGCGCCCGCTCCGGCGGCGTCCGGCGGGGGTGCCGTCTCGCGTTCCGGCCCACGGCGAGCTGTTCGGTGAGCGCTGCGACGACCTCCCGGGCGGTGCGGCGGGCGGAGGCGGGGTTCTGGCCGGTGACCAGGCGGCCGTCGCGGATGACGTTCTCGGTCCACTCGGGGGGCGGGCATGTGGAGTGCGCCCTGGGCGACGAGCCGGTCGGCGAGCACGAACGGGATGATGTCGATCATGTCCCCGGCGATTTCCTCCGACGTGGTGAACGTGGCGACCCGCTGGTTTGCCGCTGGCCAGCACGGTCGGATAAGAAGCTCGCATGCTAAGAGGTAGCAAGGTCGGGCTCAGGGCCCGGCACGAGGACGACATCCCGGTCCTCCAGGCCGAGCTCCACAGCGACGTGGTCACTTCCTCGCGGGCAGATGGCCGGCCGTGGCGGCCGATCACGCCCGGCTCGAAGGACTCGCCGTTCGTGGTGGACGACAAGGAGCAGGGGCACGTCCCGTTCTCCGTGGTGGAGCTGGACGGCGGCACGCTGATCGGTACGGCGTCGCTGTGGGGCATCGACAACCACCACCGGGGCGCGCACATCGGGATGGGGCTGGTGCCGTCCGCCCGCGGCAAGGGCTACAGCACCGACGTGGTCGCGGTGCTGTGCCACTACGGTTTCGTCGTGCGCGGCATGCAGCGGCTGCAGATCGAGACCCTGTCGGACAACACCGCGATGCTGCGCGCCGCCGAGCGCAACGGTTTTGTCCGCGAGGGCGTGCTGCGCTCCTCGTCGTGGGTGATGGGCGAGTTCCTGGACGAGGTGCTGCTCGGGCTCCTCGCCCAGGAGTGGAAGCCGGACGCGAAGGTCTAGGGCCTGTGTCGAGTTCCCGGTCGGATCAGCCCGCGGCGTCAGACGCGGTGCCCCCCCAGGCCCTTGGGGGCCTGGGAGGTACCCCCAGCAAGGCACCGGATCGCAGCTCATACCCGGCCGTATTCGCGCGATTCGGCTGGGGGCACCTCCCAGACGGAGTCTGGGGGAGCGGCGAGGTGCCGTGACTGGCGTCGCGGGCCCGGGCGGGAACTCGATACAGGCCCTAGGCCGCCGCCCGCTCTCAGTCGGTGGACGCGGTGGGGGCTCGCTCAGCGCGGCGCAGCACGGCCAGTGCGACGAGGAGGCCCGCCAGATTCAGGCCGGCGGCGACGAGCGACCCCCGCCGGAACCCCTCGGTGAGCGCCGGGCCGGCGGGCGTGCCGTCGGCGAGCAGCTCCCCGGTGGCGGCGACGGCGACCGAGGCCACGACCGCGGTCCCCAGCGCGCCGCCGATCTCCCGGGCGGTCTCGATCATCCCGCCGGCCAGACCGCTGACCGACGGCGGTATGCCGATGAACGCCGCCACCTGCGCCGCGACCAGCGACAGGCCGACCCCGGCACCGACCAGGACCATGCCGGGGAACAGGTGCGGCCAGTACGCGGCATCCACCGGGGCGCGCGAGAGCAGGAACAGCCCGGCCGCCGAGGAGCAGCAGCCCGCCGAGAAGCAGCCCGTAGGTGATCACCACCCATTGCAGGTCGGTGGGCGCCAGCCCGAGGTCCGCCTGGATCGACGGCAGCGCGACGTTCACGATGGCGATGTCGAGCGTGATCATGAACTGGGCGCTGCACACCAGCGCGAGGATCACTCCGGGACGAGCAGCGCGGTGGAGGGGGCGAGATGAACGGGAGGGGCGAAGTGGCCGACTGGCCTCTGTATGGGTGACCATGCCCGCTAGAACCCGGGCCCGGCCGGAAAGTCGTCGCGGCGGCGGCGACTCTCCGGCCCGGGGCCGGGCCGCTACAGCCCGAAGACGCCGAACAGCGTGGCGTCGAGGAACGCGTGTATGGCGACGACGCGGCCGTCCCGCCACTCCAGGACCTGGATGCCCCAGGGCTCCAGCGCCCCGCCCGCGCCCCGCCGGTACACCGCCACGGCCGGGCCTCCGTTGGCCTCGGTCGGCACCAGCCGCACATGCGTGCAGTGGTTGCCGTTGGCGGTCAGCCAGGCATGGACCGTGTCCCGGCCGCGCAGCCAGAACGAGTGCGGCGGCATCGACAGGATCACGTCCCGGTGCAGCAGCGCCACGATGCCGTCGACATCGAGCCGCTCGAACGCGTCGACGTACCGTTCGAGCAGCCGAGGGTCGACCGGTCCGCCGCCGCCCGGCGCCGCGGCCTCCCCGCCCCGCGCCGCGGCCAGCGCGGCGCGCGCCCGCCGCACGGTGCTGTGCACCGCGTCGACGCTGGTCTCCAGCAGCTCCGCCACCTCCGACGCCCGCCAGCACAGCACGTCGCGCAGGATCAGCACCGCCCGCTGGCGCGGCAGCAGATGCTGCAACGCCGCCACGAACGCGAGCCGCACCGACTCCCGCGACATGGCCCGCTCCAGCGGATCGTCCGCGTCGACCAGCCGGCTCGGCACCGGCTGCACCCAGGTCGACTCCGGCAACGGCGAGCCGCGCTCGCCCCGCGCGTCGCTCGCGGCGGCCAGATCCATGGGCAACGCCCGGCCGCGCCGGTCGTGCGCCGCGTCGATGCACACGTTGGTGGCGATCCGGTACACCCACGGCCGCAGCCCGGACGGGTCCACGAGCCGCGGCAGACCGCGCCACGCCCGGACCATCGTCTCCTGCACGGCGTCCTCCGCCTCGTGCACCGAGCCGAGCATCCGGTAGCAGTACCCGAACAACGGCCGCCGGAACTGCTCCAGTTCCCCGCCGAGCGAACGATCCGTCACGGACATCGTGCCAGCCGCTCCGACCACGCCAACCACCTCCACCACTTCGGGGACACGCACGTCTCCCCTGGTGAGACCCCCGGCGCCCCCAAAACTCGTCGCGCGGCGCCCGCCGGGTTCTCCGCCTCCGCGTGTCGCCGGCTAGGACAGGCCGAGGTCGGCGGTGCGCAGGTACTCGCCGAGGCCCTCGGCGCCGTCGACGATGCGGGGGCCGCTGATGGCCTCGTTGTAGTCGAGGACGTAGAAGTTGTCGTTGCGGACCGCCGGCATCTGGGACGTGACGGGGGAGGTCCGCAGGAACTCGATCTTCTCCTCCACGGGCTGGTCCTCGTAGTCGATGACGACGATGACCTCTGGTTCCGCCTCGACGACGGCCTGCCAGCCGACCGTGGTCCAGCGGTCGGTCAGGTCGGCGAAGACGTTCTCGCCGCCGGCGATGTCGATGATCTCGTGGGGCGGGGCCTGGTTGCCGGAGGTGAAAGGCTGGTCCGTGCCGGAGTCGTAGACGAAGACCCGGGGCGACCGGCCGTCCGGGGCCTGTTCCTCGACCGCGGCGACGCGTTCGCGCATCCCGGCGACGACCTCCTCGGCCCGGTCCTCGACGCCGAAGATCCGCCCCAGCAGCTCCAGGTCCCGGTACAGCCCCTCGAAGGGGGCGAACTCGGCAGGGTAGTTCCGGTAGTTGTAGCAGGTCTCGCTGTGCATGAAGCTCTGGATGCCGAGACCGTCGAGTATCTCCGGGGTGATAGCGCGTTCCTCGCTGAAGCCGGATCGCCAGCCGGCCACGACAAAGTCCGCCCGGGCGTCCACGACCAGCTCCTGGTTGAGCAGGTCGTCGCCGAGCATCTCCACCCGGGCGTACTCCTCGGCCCAAGGCGACGCCTCCACCGGCGGGTTGGCCGGCGGCATGACATAGCCCAGCACGTGGTCGGTGAGGCCGAGTACGATCCTGCAAATGAAAATACTTTTCATTACACTACTGAGCGGCTGCTGGGTAAGCACACGGCAGGCAGCCGCTGGTGGCCGGCGGTCCGGGTCCGGCCCGCGCCGCGTGGTGACGGCGGCACGGGCCGGACCGGATCAGCGGCCGTAGGCCGTCGCCGGCCAGGTGGCGGCGGGCAGCAGCCGGCTGTCGTAGTCGAACCACGCCTGGTTCTCCCAGGCGTTGCCCGAGGACGGGCTCATCTCGTCCCAGCCATTGCCCGGGGTGGCGGTCCAGGCGGGCTCCCAGTACACGAGGCCCAGGCCCCGTCCGTTCGGCACGCCGGCGACCACGGCGCAGATGTCCCGCATCCACGCCACTTGGCCCTGCGGCGTGGCCGGGTAGCCGGACACCAGCTCGCTCTGGCGGTCGATGATGTCGCCCGTGCTGTCCTCGCTGCCCAGCCGGAACGGGTAGGCGGTCTCCATCACCAGCACGTCCTTGCCGTAACGGGCGGAGACGTCGTTCAGGTTGTACCGAAGCTCGCTCAGCGTGCCGTGCCAGTAGCCGTAGAACGACGCCGCGATGACGTCGAACGACACACCGCGCCGCACGGCGTTGTCGAACCACCAGCGGTACAACCCGTTGTCCCCGCCCTCGGCGAGGTGGAGGGCGATGCGGGTGCTGGGCGAGGCGGCGCGGGCCGCGCTGACGGCGGCCCTCAGCAGCGAGCCCAAGGAGTCCCAGTTGTCGGTGGAGCCGTTGGGCCACAGCATGCCGTTGTGGATCTCGTTGCCGAGCTGCGCCATGGCGGCGGGCGTTCCCTGGGCGACCAGGCTGCCGAGGATGTCGCGGGTGTGGTCGGCCAGCGCCTGCTGCAGCGCGCTGCCGCTGAGGCTGTTCCAGGCGGCGGGTTTGTACTGCTTGCCGGGGTCGGCCCAGGTGTCGGAGTAGTGGAAGTCCACCAGCAGCGACATGCCCGCGGCGTGGACCCGGCGGGCCATGGTGAGGATCTCGTCGCGGCCGTGGTAGCCGTCGGCGGAGTTGACCCAGACCTTCAGGCGGACCCAGTTGGTGCCGCCCTGGCGCAGGATCTGCAGGACGTCGCCCTGGGTGCCGTTGGCGTAGCGCCAGACGGCGCCCAGGTGCTCGGCCTTGAGAACGGTGGACAGGTCCGCGCCGCGGACCGACAGCGGGGCGGCCTGGGCGGAGGTGGCGGGCAGGGCGGTGAACGCCAGCGGCGTGGCTGCGGCGGCGGTGCCCAGCCGCAGCATGCCGCGGCGGTTCATGAGGCGTCGTTGCGTCATGGTCGTCCCTTCGTGGATGGGAGATGGCTCAGCCGTCCAGGTGCACCACCCGGACGGCTCCCGCGGGCACGGCCAGGTGGCCGGCCGCCCGCTGGGAGGTGAGGAGTTCGGTGCCGGGCGCCGCCAGCTCCACCTCACCCTCGGTTCCGGTGTGGTTGATGGCGAAGAGGAAGGTGCCGCGGGGCAGGTCCTCGCTGGGGCGCCACTCCAGCTTCTGCGCCCACATGAGCACCTCTCCTGCCCGTCCCGTGGACCGCGCTCTGTGAACGGTCACAGACATGGACGCTGCCAGAGGTCCCGTCAGATGCTTACGGGGACCAACACAACCGCAGATCCCGCCCATTGACAAGGGTTCACGTATCGCCTCCTACTGTGAACGCTCACAGATCGACAGGGAGGGGTGATCAGGAATTACCGCACCTTCGCGGTAAGCGCCATGACCGCGCTCGCCGCCGTCGAGGCTGCTGCCGGATCTCCGCGGACACCCCGGCCCCGGGGCGGTGGTCGGCGACGGCACGGTCACCGAGCGGATCGGTCTACCCCTGTCCGAACGAGCGGGCTGCCGCGCACCCTCACCCCTCCCCGACCGATGCGTTCCGGTGCGGTACGCACCGCCGTTGGGGACCTGGTGGCCGGCGAGCGGGGCGCCGCATCACCCGGACCGCCTGCTGAGCCCCGTCCCCGGCGTGCACACCCCCAGCCGTGGTGGTCGGGGCGACCGCGGGGCCACCGGGGAGTACTGGTGGGCCGCGGTCGCCCCGCGTTCAGTCCTGGACGAGCGGCACGGCCGACTCGTCCAGGAAGCCGCCCGACTGGTGCTGCCACAGCTTCGCGTAGGTGGCGTTCAGCGCGAGCAGTTCCTCGTGCGTGCCCTGCTCGACGATCCGGCCCTGGTCGAGGACCACGAGCCGGTCCATCCCGGCGACGGTGCTCAGCCGGTGCGCGACCACGAGCGCCGTGCGCTTCTCCATGAGCCGCCACAGCGCCTCCTGGACCAGGAGTTCACTCTCCGAGTCCAGGGCGCTGGTCGCCTCGTCGAGCAGCAGGATCGGGGCGTCGCGCAGGATCGCCCGGGCGAGGGCGACCCGCTGGCGCTGTCCGCCGGACAGCTTCACACCGCGCTCGCCCACCATGGTGTCGAAGCCCTGCGGCAGCGTGTCGGCGAACTCCGTGACGTGCGCGGCGTCCGCCGCGCGCCGGATGTCGGCGTCCGTGGCGTCCGGCCGGGCGAAGGCGATGTTGTCCCGCAGCGAGCGGTGGAACATCGCCGGGTCCTGCGGCACATAGGCGATCTGGCTCCGCAGGTCCGCCTGCCTCAGCCTGCTGATGTCCTGTCCGCCGATCAGGATGCGACCGGCGTCGACATCCGTCATCCGCAGCAGCAGCCGCGTCAGGGTGGTCTTGCCGCCGCCGGACCGGCCGACGAGCCCGATCCGCGACCCGCTGGGCACCGTCAGGTCGAGCCCGTCGAAGAGCGGTCTGCCTCCCGCGTAGGTGAAGGAGATCCGCTCGAACCGGACGTCGGCGTCCCGGGGCATCAGCGGCTCGGGCGACGGCGGGTCGACCACGGTCGGCGGCGTCAGCAGCAGTTCGGTGAACTGCGCGGCCTCCGTCAGCGAGTTCTCCAGGTGGCGGTAGATCCGGTTGAAGTCGAACATGAGCCGGGTCGCGTTGCTGTAGTAGGTGAACGTGACCACGAGCGCCTCGACGCCGAGCCCGTCCCCGGAGAGCCCGAGCACGATCACCAGTCCCAGCGTGCTGGCCAGCACGGACATCGGCGCGACCAGCGTGTCGATGCGCAGGTTGCCGTAGTCCCATGAACGCAGCGACAGCCGTCTCGACTCCGCGACACGGGCGCGGTGTTCGGCGGCCTCACGCTCCTCGGCGGCGAACGCGCGGACCGTGTCCATGTTCATCAGGCTGTCGGCGACGTGTCCCGACACGCGGGCGATGGCCTGCTCGCGCTGGTCGACGAGTGCCTGCCGGCGGCGGATGAGGGGCACCACGAGCACCGACGTCAGCCCGATCACGGCCAGGAGCCCGATGACGAGCAGCGGTTCGTAGCCCCACAGCACGAACGAGCCGAACGCCAGCGGCACGAGGCTGCCCAGCACGGAGAACGTCAGGGTGTCGACGAACTCCTCGAAACGCGATGCGAAGCTGAGCACACGTTTGGTCAGCGATCCGGCGAAGTTGTCGTGGTAGAACGCGGCGTCCTTGCTGAACAGCTCGTCCATGCCGATGACGTACAGGTGCTCGATGCCGAGCGCGTCGAGCCGGTTCAGGCAGTGCATGCCGATGCGCCACAGCGTCTCGGCCAGCAGCATGACACCGGCGAAAGCGAGGATGTAGGGCAGAGTCGCGTCGGCGGACGTCTCGCCGCCGTCGGCGATGTGGCCGACGAGTTTGGCGACGATCAGCGGCGCGATGTAGCTGGTGCCGATGGTGCCTAGCGCCGGGAGCAGCATCCCGGGCACGGCGAGCAGGCGAAGTCGGACGAGCTCAGTTGTGTAGTGGCGAAGAGCGAGGAGCATGGAGCCCCTCTGCGGTTGACTGTCGTGTGGAAGCGACGTTCCCATCCCACCTCTGTACGGTCGTGCGGCGGCCCGCCACACGCTTCCTCGGGGGAAGGACGCCGGTGGCTGGGAAACCGGCCGCGATGAGTATCGGTTCGAGTGGGTCCCTCTCGGGGCGCCCTGCGGGGGACCGGGCGGGGCCGGACCGCCACGCGGTACTGGCGGTAAGAACATGCGAGTACGGGGCAGGGACCAGTCAGTCTCCCGTACCGGCTCCGGGGCAGTCCAAGGATTTTCCCGGCGTGACGTCGATGCCAGACGAGGGCGGAGCCAAGCGAGGAACGCCACCGCTGACACTCGCAAGGCAGGGCGTGGTCCTCCCGGAGCGGGCTGCGCGGCTCGTTCAGTGGTTCGGGGTGGGCTCGCTCAGGGCGGTGTAGGCGGCTTCGGCAATGCGGCCGGAGGGGGTTCCGTCCGGTGCGTGGGCGAGGAAGCCGTCCGTCGTTCCGCTGTAGAGCACGCGTCCGTCGTCGATGACGGTCACATTGTCGGAGTCCTCGGCCAGGTCGGCCACGTCATGGGTGGACAGCAGCACTGGGACGTCGTCGGTCAGCGAGCGCAGAACGTCGCGGAAGACGCGGCGCTGGCGCGGGTCCATTCCCGCGGTCGGTTCGTCCAGGAGCAGGACGCGCGCCCCATGGACCAGGGCGGAGGCGACGCCGACGCGGCGGAGCTGGCCGCCGGACAGCCTGCGGGTCCTGGTGTCCGCCTGCGCCGAGAGGTCGACGCGCGCGAGCGCGTCGGCCGCCTTGTCCCACGCGTCGCGGCGGTTCATACCCTTCAACCAGCCCGTGTAGGCGACCTGTTCTCTGGCGGTGAGGCTGGTCATCGCGGTGATGTTCTGCGGCATCCACGCGACGGCTCGCCGGTAGGCGCGGCTGCGGGAGGGCAGGCCGTCCAGGGTGACGCTCCCGTTGCGGGGGAAGTGGACGGAGGCGGCGAGCTTGAGCAGAGTGGACTTGCCGGCTCCGTTGGGGCCGAGCAGGATCGTGAGCCCGCCGGGCAGGGCGTAGTCCAGGTTCTCCAGGACCGGTGGCGCCCAGGGCCGATAGGCGTAGGTGCAGCTGCGCAGTTCGAGAGTCATCTCTTCTCTTCTTTCACCGGTGGACGGGACGGCGGTCGCTCAGGAGGGCGCCCAGCCCCGCCGTGATGGCGCAGACGGTGGCGAGCGCGGCGACCGGGTCGCCGGCGGTCTCAGGCAGGACCGTCCAGAAGGCGGGATGGTTGGCGTTGTCCAGACCGAAGAAGATCACCGCGAAGATCCAGGCCACGGGCGCCATGACGGCCGGCGACCCGACAAGTGCGCGCAGGACGAGCAGCAGCCCGGTCAGGAAGACGGTGTTTCTGCCGGCCGGCACACCGCTCGTCGCCCCGGACGCGGCATCCAGGGCCCACCCGGCTCCCACAGAGAGGCCCAGAACGGCCACGACGAGGGCCGCGTCCCACAGGTGTGGCCGCCGGACGCCGGTTCGTTCCGCCTCCTCCAGCCGGGAGTCGAGACACAGAGCCAGGCCGGAGCAGACGAACACCGGCGCCATGAGCACGAAGAGCACGGGGTTCGCCGAGCCGGCCAGCAGCGACGGAAGGGAGACGACCGAGTCCTGCAGGACGGTCAGCATCGCGCAGAAGGCGGCGAATGCCGGAAGCAGAACGACGTGACCTCGCCGGGCCTTGAACCACCACCACATCAGCGGCCGTCCGCGGTGGCCGGTTCGCAGGCTCGCCGCAGCTCCGCGTGGAACCAGTCGGTTTGCTCGGACGGGGAGAGGCGGCCGGCCTCGGCGACGCGGTCTTCCGCTGCCGCGAGCCAGTCCTGGCCTTCGGTGTACTGCCGCATTTCTTCCCGCTGCCAACTGAGGTAGAGGTCCTCGGCGCCCGCCGCCATGGCGGCCCACAGCAACGCGGCGCGGGAGAGGACCGGATCAGGCTCGTCACACGGGATTTCGACGGCGTGTGTGACGACCGCCAGCGGTGTCGTTCCCGAGCGATGGCTGCTGACGAGCGAGAACCACCATGCCCGCTCGGTGGAGGCCGACTCGTGACGCCCGCTCGCGCTGCTGTCGTTGACGCTCTCCAGGTCCGGGACCTCGATACCCGCGGCGCGCAGCCGGGAAAGGGTGGAGGTCACCTGCCTGTGGATCACCTCCAGATCGCCGGACAACGCCTCCGGGGCACAGACAGCCGGGGCGCTACCGGTACAGCGCACGGGAACATGCCCGGCGGTGAGCGGCGGGTTGAAGTCCCAATCGGCCGTCATCCGCTGCGCGGTCAGCGTGCCGGCCATGGCGATGGCGCATCCCAGCACGGCTCCGACGATGCGCTGCCGCGTTCCCGGAGGTGGTGCGCACAGCAGAGCGAGTCCGGCGGCGAGGCTTCCGGTGAACAGGATGTGCGGGAGGAGGGCGTCCAGTGTGGGCAGCTCGCCGTACATGAGGTCCACGGGGAACTGGCCGGAGACGTGCCGGAGCCAGAACGGCTCGTACGACCAGCTCGCGGCAACCACGTAGAACACCCCAACGGCCAGCAGGGGCGCCGCGATGAGCCTCGGCACGGCAAGTCCGACGACGAACCCGATCACCGCGTGAGCCAGGGCGACCGACATCGCCAGCGCGGGCAGCGTCAGACTCGGCAGCGAGGGCGCGACTCCCTCCCGAACCAACGCCATGGCCACCACCGCGGCAATTACCAGCCACGCCAGGAGAACCACGGGCAGCACAGCGTCCGCGGCCACACGAAACCGGCGACGAGCCGGGGCCAGCGCCCACACCCCGTCCCTCCTGAGACGGCCGCTCTCCCAAGCCGCCAGCGAGGAAGCCACCGCGTAGACCATGGCGTACGAGCTCGCCAGCACCGAGGAGACAACCGTGGGCGCGTAGCCCGGCTGGCCTTCATAGGTACGGAACTCCGGGATATAGCTCTGGAAGAAGTACAGAACCGCTATACCCGCCACGAGTGGGAACGCCCACAGCGCACTGCTGACTCGCAGCCGCGTCGAGATTTTCATCGGGAAGAGGGTCACCTTACACAAAGAGGAAAGGGGACCTGCGGAATTGGCCCCCTTCCGGAGGAGCTTCAGTCCGCTGCGGCGGTGTCGACCGCCGCGTAGTCAACGCTCAGCCGGTAGCCGCTCTCAGAATCGTTGATCTTGGTGATCTGGAAGAAATAGTCGCCGCTCTCCAGACCGGTCCACTCCCCGCGGCTCTCATAGCCGACGCCGTCGAAGCAGTCGTACGCCATATTCTGCCCATAGCTGATATCAGGCTGGAACGAGCGGTCATGGCGCATGTCCATTTCGGTGCTCTGGTCCGGAGCGCACACGGGGGTGTTCGTCATGCAGCCGACTCAATCGAGTCCAAATAGCCGGACCAGTTGCGAACCGCCACCTCGCCCTCACCGGCCTGGACGGAAGAAGCCGCCGAAGCACTCGACGCTCCCCCTGGACATCCAATGGCGACAATGCCACTCGCTGCGGCAACGCGAGACCCAACAAGGTTCCCGTGAATAGCCATGACCCCCGCCCTTAACTTTAGCAAGATCATATGTTCACATCGCGCTACCGGTCAAGCACGCTCCTTCAACATCTCCCGATACTCAACTCACGCTGGTCAGACGGAGGACGAGACTAGTAGGCGGTCCGTTTATGGCGGCCTGAATGAACGACGCCGGGCATGAGGAGACCCGCTCTTCACCAACGGGGTTGCCTGGGGTCCATCCCCGTCCGCACGGCCGCTTCACCAGTCAGCCCCTCGCCACCCCGCTCAGGCCGGGCCCCGTCCAGGACTCCAACCCCCGGGCGCCACATCACCTGCACGCCGTTCATCAGACGCACCCAGGCATCTCCCCACCGCTTCCCCCGGAACCAAATCGGGACCCAACATCCGCGCCGATCCAGCACGGGCCAGAAAACCGGGCCATTCCGAGAACGGCGGGAGCCGCCCGACCTGGACATTTGCCAGGCCGACGGCTCCACGCCAAGGCGGCCACTACACGTTGAACCGAAACTCCACCACGTCCCCGTCCCGCATGACGTAGTCCTTGCCCTCCATCCGCGCCTTGCCCCGGGCGCGGGCCTCGCCGACCGAGCCGGCCTCGATCAGGTCGTCGAACGAGATCACCTCGGCCTTGATGAAACCCTTCTGGAAGTCCGTGTGGATCACCCCAGCCGCCTCCGGGGCGGTGGCGCCCTTCTTGATCGTCCAGGCGCGGGCTTCCTTCGGACCGGCCGTGAGGTAGGTCTGGAGTCCCAGGGTGTCAAAGCCGACGCGGGCCAGGGTCGCCAGGCCCGGTTCGTCCTGGCCCACCGTCTGGAGCAGCTCCAGCGCCTCCTCCTCGTCCAGCTCGGCGAGGTCCGCCTCCAGCTTGGCGTTGAGGAAGATCGCCTCGGCCGGGGCGACCAGCGCGCGCTGCTCCTCCTTGAACGCCTCGTCCATCAGCTCGTCCTCGTCCACGTTGAAGACGTAGAGGAACGGCTTCACGGTCAGCAGGTGCAGCTCGCGCAGCGGCTCGGCCCGTTCCGTGCCCTGGGCGATGCCGGCGGAGAACAGCGTGCGGCCCTCCTCCAGGATGGCCTTCGCCTCCTCGATGGCGGCGACGACCGGCTGCCGGTCCTTCTTGATCCGGGACTCCTTCTGGAGCCGGGGCAGCACCTTCTCGATCGTCTGGAGGTCGGCGAGCATCAGCTCGGTGTCGATCGTCTCGATGTCGCTCTTCGGCGAGACCTTGCCGTCGACGTGGACCACGTTCTCGTCGTGGAAGGCGCGGATGACCTGGCAGATCGCGTCGGATTCGCGGATGTTGGCCAGGAACTTGTTGCCCAGGCCCTCGCCCTCGCTCGCGCCGCGCACGATGCCCGCGATGTCGACGAAGTCGACCGTGGCCGGCAGGACGCGCTGGGAGCCGAAGACCTCGGCCAGCCGCGCCAGCCGGGGGTCAGGAACGCCGACGACGCCGATGTTGGGCTCGATCGTGGCGAACGGGTAGTTGGCCGCGAGCACATCGTTCTTGGTCAGGGCGTTGAACAGCGTCGACTTGCCGACATTCGGCAGGCCGACGATTCCGATCGTGAGCGACACGTGAGACTTCCCGGAACGAGGGGTGGGACTGAGGGGCCGGTGAACCAGTCTACGGGCGCCGCCGCGCCCGCCGGGCGCCCCGGGCGGACAGTCATATGGGCCGCAAGCGTGTCCATCACCCTTTCCGTCCCCACCCGCGGCTTACCCTCGGGGCGTGGAACACACTACGCACACAACCCGTCACCCTCGGCAGTCGCCGACCGCGGTGCGGACGAGGGTGCCCCGCCCCGCGGGACACCCGCCGGCGCGGCCGAGAACGCGGCAGCGGCGCCGGCTCCCCCGGCCGCGGCTCACCGGACTCGGCTGCGGTGTGCTGGCCCTGGCGGCGATGACGGCGGCGGCCTGGATCTGCGAGCTGCTGGGCGGGGCGCCCACCCTGTACGGCGTGCTGTTCGTCCTGTCCGCCACCGCCACCGCGGTGTGGGTCCGGCCCGCCGACCTCGCCTGTGCCCCGATCGCCGCGCCGATCTCGTTCGCCGGCGGGCTGCTGACCGCGGCCGGGCCGACGGCCACCGTGACACAGCTCGCGCTGCACGCGCCCTGGGTGTTCGCCGGAACGCTGACGGCGGGGACGATCGCGCTGGCCCGCCGGGGCCTGGAGCTCCTCCGCCGCCGGCTGCGGCGGCGGAGGACGGCGCGCACTAGCCGCTGAGCGTCCAGGTCAGCTCGGTGTCCTCGAAGGACCAGACGAGCTGCTCCGGAGCGACGCCCTCCGGCACGAGGAAGGGCACGCACTGGGTGACGTTCTCGCCCTCGTTGAGCACGTCGACGCTGTCCGAGTCCTCCGGGCAGCCGCCGGGAACGTCCAGGGCGGAGCCCCCGATGAGCGGGTTGACCCGGCTGCCGTCCGCCAGCGTGAGCGAGGACTCGTGGATCGGGCGGCCGTGCTCGATGGTGTCCCCGCCCGTGTGGGCGAAGGTCACGTACGCGTAGACCGGCCGCATCCCGGAGACGTCCCCGCTGAACTCAACGCCCGCCAGATCGGCCGACGTGCCCTCGTCCACCCGGTCGGCCGTGATCGTGAGGTTCGCGACCGCGTCGCTGTACTCGTACGGGACGGGTTCGCTGGCCTCGCCCGCGGCGAGGGCGGCCGTCTCCGTGTCCTCCTCTTCCCCGCTGCCCTCACCCGCCGCGTCGGCGTCCGTCGCCGCATCGTCCTCGGACGCCGGGGACTCCTCGGACTGGCCGGCGCCGGATGCGTCGGACCCGTCCTCGGAATCGTCGGATCCGCAGGCGGTGAGTGCCAGCGTCAGCGCGGCGGCCGGGACGGCGGCACGAAGCCAGGCGGATTTCCGCATGAACACGTAAGTCTCCCTCATCATGGACCTGTTGTGGAACGGTGCCCGATTTTACGAACGAGACGCGGCGACCGGAAACAAAGCAGATACAGGTGAGATGCAGGCTGGTACTTGAGGGCTACTTGAGGCCGTGACCTGCGACGAAGCCGCAGACGCCAACTGATTCACAAGGCGCTCACCAGCGAACTCCGTCGCGGACCGGCCGATCTGGCCCTGTAGTACTAGGACCGCGACTTGGCAGCGGCCTCCGCCCGCAGGTCGCGGCGCAGTTCCTTCGGCAGTGAGAACTGGATGTGCTCCCGCATCGGCTGGACCACCTCCACGTCCTCGAACCCGCGCTCGGCCAGCCACTCCAGAACGCCGTCCACCAGCACCTCGGGCACGGAGGCCCCGGAGGACAAGCCCACGGTGGACACGCCCGCCAGCCAGGACTCGTCGATCTCCCCCGCGTTGTCGACGAGATGGGCCGCGCGGGCGCCCGCGCCCTTGGCCACCTCGACCATGCGGACCGAGTTCGACGAGTTCTTCGAGCCGACGACCAGGACCAGGTCCGCGTCGGCGGCGACCTGCTTGATGGCGGTCTGCCGGTTCTGCGTGGCGTAGCAGATGTCGTCGCTGGGCGGGCTGACCAGCAGCGGGAAGCGGCGCTTGAGGGCGTCCACCGTCTCCATGGTCTCGTCCACGGACAGCGTCGTCTGGGAGAGCCAGACGACCTTGGACGGGTCGCGGACCTCGACGTTCTCCACGTCGGCGGGGCCGTCGACCAGGGTGATGTGGTCGGGCGCCTCGCCGCTGGTGCCGATGACCTCCTCGTGGCCCTCGTGGCCGATGAGCAGGATGTCGTAGTCCTCGCGGGCGAACCGGACGGCCTCCTTGTGCACCTTGGTGACCAGGGGGCAGGTGGCGTCGATCGTGGCGAGCTTGCCGCGCTCCGCCTCGCGGTGGACCTCGGGGGCGACGCCGTGCGCGGAGAAGATGACGATCTCGCCCTCGGGCACCTCCGCCGTCTCGTCGACGAAGATGGCGCCCTTCTTCTCCAGGGTGCGGACCACGTACTTGTTGTGCACGATCTCGTGGCGGACGTAGATCGGCGCACCGTACTGTTCGAGTGCTTTCTCGACGGCTATGACGGCGCGGTCCACGCCCGCGCAGTAACCCCGGGGGGCGGCGAGAAGGACTCGGCGGCGCTCGGTGTCGTAGGCCATGGGGCCATCGTACGGGGGCGCTCGGGAGCGTTGTCAGAGCTCGCCGCTAGCGTGAACGCCATGGCTGTGCAGACGTCCGCGGAGGTGCCGATTCCGGTCGGCGAGGTGTCCCGGCTCATCGGGGGGTGGATCGACCGGCTCGGCGCGGTGTGGGTGGAGGGGCAGATCACCCAGCTCTCCCGCCGGCCGGGGTTCGGGGTGGTCTTCCTCACGCTGCGGGACCCCTCCCACGACGTCTCGGTCCGGGTCACGTGCTTTAGGGCCGTCTTCGACAAGGTGGCCGACGTCATAAGCGAGGGCGCGCGGGTCGTGGTGTTCGCCAAGCCCGAGTGGTACGCGCCGCGCGGGGAGCTGTCGCTGCGCGCGACGGAGATCCGGGCCGTGGGGGTGGGCGAGTTGCTGCTGCGGCTGGAGCGGCTGAAGCGCGCCCTGGCCGCGGAGGGGCTGTTCGCGGACAGTCGCAAGCGGCGGCTGCCGTTCCTGCCCGGCTGCGTGGGGCTGGTGACGGGCCGGGCCTCGGCCGCCGAGCGGGACGTCCTGGAGAACGCCCGGCTGCGCTGGCCGGCCGTCCGGTTCGCCGTGCGGAACGTGGCGGTGCAGGGCGTGCACGCCGTGCCGCAGGTGATCGCGGCGGTCGCGGAGCTGGACGCGGACCCGGAGGTGGACGTCATCATCGTGGCCCGGGGCGGCGGCAGCGTGGAGGACCTGTTGCCGTTCTCGGACGAGCAGCTGGTGCGCGCCGTCGCGGACTGCCACACGCCGGTGGTCTCGGCCATCGGGCACGAGCCGGACGCGCCGCTGCTGGACCTGGTGGCCGACCTGCGGGCGTCGACACCGACCGACGCGGCGAAGCGCGCGGTGCCGGACGTGGGCGAGGAGCTGGCCCGGGTGCGGCAGTTGCGGGACCGGGCGCGGTGGGTGCTGGAGTCCCGGATCGACCGGGAGGAGCGCGGCCTGGCGGCGGCCCGCAGCCGGCCCGCGCTGGCCGAGCCGCACCGGATGGTGGACGCGCGTGCGGAGGAGCTGGCGTCGCTGGTGGGACGCTCCCGGCGCACGCTGGGGCATCTGCTGGACCGTGCGTGCGGCGACTTGGAGCACACCCGGGCGCGCGTGGTGGCGCTGTCGCCCGCGGCGACGCTGCGGCGCGGGTACGCCGTGCTCCAGCGCGCGGACGGCGCGGCGGTGCGCGCGGCGGACGAGGTGCGCGAGGGCGAGACGTTGCGGGCCCGGGTCGCCGACGGCGCGTTCCGGGTCACGGTCGGCGAGCGGTCGGAGGGGACGGGCATAGGGTGACGGGCATGACGGAAGCGGAGGCGGGCGCGGACGAGGCCCTCGGCTATGAGCAGGCGAGGGACGAGCTGATCGACGTCGTGCGCCGGCTGGAGGCCGGTGGCGCGACGCTGGAGGAGTCGCTGGCGCTGTGGGAGCGGGGCGAGGAGCTGGCCCGGATCTGCGGCCGGTGGCTGGAGGGCGCGCGGGCCCGGCTGGACGCGGCGCTGGACGCGGAGGGGAACGACGGGGACCGGGAGGACGACGAGAGCGAGGGCGACGAGGGGCACGAGGAGGAATAGAGCGGCGGGCGGGTAGGTTGTCGGCGCTTGAACTGTCCCGCCGCTCCCCGAAAGGGTTCCGGATGCCCCTCGCCCTCGACGCCGCCGCCCAGGACCTCCTCTTCCGCGAGGCCCACACCGCCCGGGTCTTCACCGACGAGCCGGTGACCGACGAACAGATCCGCGAGATCTACGACTTGATCAAGTTCGGCCCCACCGCGCACAACTCGTCGCCCCTGCGGATCACCCTGATCCGTACCCCGGAGGCCAAGCAGCGGCTGCTGGCGCACCTCATGGAGACGAACCGGCCCAAGACGGCCGGGGCGCCGCTGGCCGCGATCCTCTCGGTGGACCTGGACTTCCACGAGAAGCTGCCGGAGCTCTTCCCGGTCCGGCCGGACCTCAAGGAGGACCCGGCCTACGCGGACCCGGACACCCGGCAGCGGAACGGCACGCTGAGCGCCGCGCTCCAGATCGGGTACTTCGTGCTGGGCGTCCGTGCCGCCGGGCTGGCCGCCGGGCCGATGTCGGGCTTCGACGCCGACGGTCTGAACAAGGAGTTCTTCGGCGACGGCCGGCAGCAGGCGCTGGTCGTCGTGAACATCGGCCACCCCGCCGCGACCGCATACTCGCCGCGCCTGCCGCGCCTCGCGTTCGAGGACGCCGCGCGCGTGCTGTGAGCGGCGGCGCTCACTCGGCGGCGGCCACCAGCGCGCCGGCGAACTGTTCCAGCCGGTCGAAGGACGCGGTCCCCATGACGACGGTGGTCGCGTCCGGCTCCGCGAGGACGAGCGCGTCGTACTTGGACCCCTCGTAACGCGCCCAGTCCCGGCCGCCGGCGGCCGTCGCCGAGCCGGTGTCCTCGGCGTCCCGGGTGGCGTCGGCGACGAACTCGCCGGCGTCGCCGTCGGCCTGCCGGACGGCGACGTACTCGTCGTCCGGGTCGAGGAAGCCGAGGTGCCAGGTCGCGCCGAACTCGCCCAGCGGCTCGTACCGCACGGAGGTGGCCCGCCACCCCTCGGGCAGCCCCTCGGGGACGAGTAGTTCATAGGGGGCTGCCCGGGCCGCGGTGGTCGCCTCCACCTCGTAGGACACGGTCGGCGTCGAACCTTCGGGCTGGTCGCCGGGGTTGAAGAGGACCAGGCCGAAGGCGCCGGCGCAGATCACCGCCAGGGACAGCACCATGTTCCGGATGGAGTCGAACCGCTGCCGCCGCCGGGGCGGCTCCCCGGTCACCGCGTCATCGGTCGCATCGGTCGCCACGTCGTTCGCCACCCCTCCATGGTCCCGCATACCGGGACGGAGCACGCGACCACCCCCGGACGGCGGCCCGTTCCGCTCATCCGATGAGGGGGCTGCTCATTTGAACGGCGCCCGTTACCCTCGAAGACACCCTCAGCGCGACTCGGCGCAGAAAGGTCGTCTCCGATGACTGATCACCACCTCCCGCCCCCGCTGGATGTCGCCCCCGAAGCCCCCGACCGCAATCTCGCCCTGGAGCTGGTCCGGGTGACCGAGGCCGGCGCCATGGCCTCCGGCCGCTGGGTCGGCCGCGGCGACAAGAACGGCGCGGACGGTGCCGCCGTGCACGCCATGCGCACCCTGATCTCCACCGTCTCGATGAACGGCGTCGTCGTCATCGGCGAGGGCGAGAAGGACGAGGCGCCCATGCTGTTCAACGGCGAGCGCGTGGGCGACGGTTCGGGCCCCGAGTGCGATGTCGCCGTCGATCCGGTGGACGGCACCACGCTCACCGCCAAGGGCATGGGCAACGCCGTCTCCGTGCTGGCCGTCGCCGAACGCGGCGCGATGTTCGACCCCAGCGCCGTCTTCTACATGAACAAGCTGGCCACCGGCCCGGAGTCCGCCGAGTTCGTGGACATCGACGCGCCGCCGTCCGTCAACATCCGCCGGGTGGCCAAGGCCAAGGGCGGCTCACCGGGCGATGTGACCGTCTGCATCCTGGACCGGCCGCGGCACGCGGGCCTGGTGCACGAGGTGCGGGAGAGCGGCGCCCGGATCAAGTTCATCCAGGACGGCGACGTGGCCGGGGCCATCATGAGCGTGCGCGAGGGCACGGGCGTCGATCTGCTCCTGGGCGTCGGCGGCACGCCGGAGGGCATCATCGCGGCCTGCGCGATCAAGTGCCTGGGCGGCACGATCCAGGGCAAGCTGTGGCCCAAGGACGACGTCGAACGGAAGGCGGCCCTGGACGCGGGCCACGATCTGGACCGAGTGCTGCACACCGACGACCTGGTCACCGGGGACAACGTGTTCTTCGTCGCCACCGGCATCACCGACGGCGAGCTGCTGCGGGGGGTGCGCTACCGCGCGGAGACCGCCACCACCCAGTCCCTGGTGGTGCGTTCGCGCTCGGGCACGATCCGGCACATCGACTCCACCCACCGCCTGAGCAAGCTGCGGGCCTACAGCGCGATCGACTTCAACGGCGGCCGCTGACCGCTGACGGGAACCGGCGTGCCAGGGGTGCGGCCCTGGCACGCTCCGGCTCCCTCAGGCGATCCGGGAGATGTCCGCCGTCCGGCCGCCCGAGGTGGTCTCGCGGCGGCGGCGCCGGCTGAGCACCACGCGGCGCTCGGCGGCCGTCAGGCCACCCCAGACGCCGTACGGCTCCGGCTGGAGCAGCGCGTGCTCGCGGCACTCCAGCAGCACGGGGCAGCGGGCACAGACCGACTTCGCCGCCTGCTCCCGGGAGAGCCTGGCCGCGGTCGGCTCCTGGGAGGGCGCGAAGAACAGCCCTGCCTCGTCGCGCCGGCAGGCGGCCTCCGAGTGCCAGGGCCCCGCGAGATCTCTCGAACTGCGCGGTGGAGGTCCGGCTGGTGCCCACTGGGACTCTTGTGGCGGTGACGGTTGCAGCACGGTCAACTCCTGACGACGGCTACGGGGGTCGCTCCTGGCTGGTGGACCCTCACCCGTCAAGGGGGAAGCCGCAGTTCACCCTTCCCGCCATGCGGCCATACGAGTGACGGTCCCCCCAGCCCTACCCGCTGTGCGCACGCTTATGCACGGAGCGACAACGCGGCCGGTCGTATCAGCCGCCCGGGTCACTCGTCGCGCAGATCCCGAACACGCTTGCCCGGCACGGGCTTGGCGTCGATCCCGCCCCAGATGGCGACGCCCTGCACCACGATGACGGGCGCGTGCGGCTCGGTCGACTCCGCCTCCCGGACGTCGAACCCGCCCATCACGCCGCTGCCGGCGCTGCGCAGGCTCACGTTCTCCGGGACCTTGATCTCGATCCCCCCGCAGATCGCCGTCGCGTTGATGACGACGTGCTGCTGCTCGAAGATCGCCTCGGTCAGGTCGAGTTCCACGCCGCCGCAGATCGCCACCGCGTTGATCTTGGGGCCCACACGCCAGCGCCCCTGCCGGGTGGCGCCGCTGAGCACCGCCACCACGTTCTTGGCGTTGGCGACGTGCAGGCCGTGCCCGGCGCGCGCCGGGGCCGGCGACGGCGCGGGCCCCGGGGCGGCGGGCGGCGGCGCGGTCCGCTGACCGGCCGGCAGATCCCGGATGAGGGGCTCCAACTCGGCGATGGTCTTGGCCCGGTAGACCGCCTCGACCCGCTCGGCGTGCTCCTCCGGCTCCAGCCGGCCCTCGGCCAGCGCCTCGCGCAGGATGTCGGCTATCCGGTCACGGTCCGCGTCGGAGGCCCGGACCGGCTGCTTCTCCAGCGGCACGGCGGGCGGATTCTCAGCGTTCACGGAGCCAGCCTAGCGATACGCGATACATCGCGACTACCCCCGCGTGTTAATCTGCTAACACTTTGATAGGCAATGCAGCCATCATGAACGGGGGGATCCCATGACCGACGCTCCTTCGGCCTCCACAGTCCCGGCCGGCGCACCCGACGCGCCCGCGCCCGACATGCCCGCGCCCAGCGTGCGCGAGACCCGCGCGCACAGCGTGCCCGGCGGGCGGGCGCTGCTCCTCACGTTCCTCGGCTCGCTGGCCGGTCTGACCGGCGCCGTCGCGGGCGTCTCGCTCGCGGCTCGCGGCTACGTGGGAGCCGGGGTGCCGCTGATCGTCGTCTGCGCGCTGGCCTTCCTCGGCTCCGTGTTCCTCATGACCGGGCTCAACATGGTGGCGCCCGGCGAGGCCCGCGTCGTCCAGTTCTTCGGCCGGTACGTCGGCACCATCCGCGACGACGGCCTCCGCTGGGTCAATCCGCTGACGACCCGCGTCAAGATCTCCACGCGCGTGCGCAACCACGAGACCGCCGTGCTGAAGGTCAACGACGCCGACGGGAACCCGATCGAGCTCGCCGCCGTGATCGTCTGGCAGGTCGAGGACACCGCGCAGGCCAGCTTCGAGGTCGACGACTTCGTGGAGTTCGTCGGCACACAGACCGAGTCCGCGGTCCGGCACATCGCCATCGAGTACCCCTATGACGCCCACGGCGAGGACGAGCTCTCGCTGCGCGCCGACGCCGAGGAGATCACCGAGAAGCTGGCCCGCGAGCTGACCGCCCGGGTCCGGGCCGCCGGGGTGCGGATCATCGAGTCCCGCTTCACCCACCTCGCCTACGCGCCGGAGATCGCCTCCGCCATGCTGCAACGCCAGCAGGCCGGCGCGGTCGTGGCGGCCCGTCAGGCCATCGTGGACGGCGCCTGCGGCATGGTGGAGGCGGCGCTCGCGCGCGTCGGCGAGCTGGAGGACATCCATCTGGACGACGAACGGAAGGCGGCCATGGTCTCCAACCTGCTGGTCGTGCTGTGCGGCGACCGGGCGCCCCAGCCCGTGCTGAACGCGGGGTCCCTCTACCAGTGACCGACGGCCCGGCGCGGCGCTCCCGCAAGCAGGTCCTGCTCCGGCTGGACCCCGAGATCCACGACGCCCTGGCGCGGTGGGCGGCGGACGAACTGCGCAGCACCAACGCGCAGATCGACTACCTGCTGCGCCAGGCGCTGCGGGACGCCGGCCGCCTCCCCCGGGGCGCCCGGCCCCACCCGCGGCGCGGCAGGCCCCCCAAGGACCGGCCCGGGGACGCGCCCGGCGAGGGACCGGCCGGGGACGCGCCAGACTTTCACCAACAGTGACGCATGTGGCACGGTAAGCGACACGCATCCCCGATCACGGAAGGACACCGGGTTGCTCACCATCGGCGACACTTTCCCCGAGTTCGACCTCACCGCCTGCGTCTCGCTGAAGAGCGGCGAGGAGTTCAGCAGGATCACGCACAAGTCCTACGCGGCGGACTGGAAGGTCTACTTCGCCTGGCCCATGGACTTCACCTTCGTCTGTCCCACCGAGATCACCGCCTTCGGCAGGCTGAACGAGGAGTTCGGTGACCGCGACGCGCAGATCCTGGGCTTCTCGCTGGACTCCGAGTACGTCCACCACGCCTGGCGCCGCGCCCACGAGGACCTGCGGGACCTGCCGTTCCCGATGCTGGCCGACACCCGGCGGGAGCTGTGCACCGCGCTCGGCATCCTGGGCTCGGACGGCCTGCCGATGCGGGCCACCTTCCTCGTCGACCCCACGGACGTCATCCGGTTCGCCATGGTCACCGCCGGCTCGGTCGGCCGCAACCCGAAGGAAGTGCTGCGCGTCCTGGACGCGTTGCAGACCGACGAGCTGTGCCCGTGCAACTGGTCCCGGGGCGAGGACACGCTCGACCCGGTCGCGCTGCTCGCGGGCGCGTGACGCGGTGGCGCTCGACGCTCTCCGGGCGGCGATGCCCGCCTACGCCAAGGACCTCCGGCTCAACCTCGGCTCGGTGACGGACCCCGCGCACCTGTCCGAGCAGCAGCTCTGGGGCACCGTGCTGGCCTGCGCCATCGCCTCCCGCTCGGCGGTCGTGCAGCGCGAGCTGGGCGAGGAGGCCCGCAAGCGCCTGACGCCCGAGGCGTACACGGCGGCCAAGGCGGCCGCGGCCCTGATGACGATGAACAACGTCTTCTACCGGACCCGGCACCTGCTGTCCGACCCCGGCTACGGCACGCTGCGCGCGGGCCTGCGGATGAACGTGCTCGGCGACCCCGGCGTGCCCAAGCCCGACTTCGAGCTGTGGGCGCTCGCCGTCTCCGCGGTCAACGGCTGCGGCCAGTGCCTGGACGCGCACGAGCACGAGCTGCGCCGCGCCGGCCTGGACCGGGAGGCCGTCCAGGAGGCGATCCGCGTCGCCGCGGTGATTCAGGCCGTGGCCACCACGCTGGACGCCGAGGCCGCGCTCGGCGACTGACCGGTCCGGGCCGGCCCGGACCGGCTCAGGGGGCGGGTGGGGCCATCTCGAACCAGACCAGCTTGCCGGTGGACAGTCGTGTCGCACCCCACTGCCGGGCCAGCCGCTGAACGAGATACAGGCCGCGCCCGCCCTCGTCCGCCGGCCCCGCCTGCCGCAGCCTCGGGAGCTGCGGCACGTCGTCGCCGACCTCGCAACGCAGCACGTCGGTGCGCAACAGCCGTACGGACACGGGCCGTTCGGCGTAGCGGACGGCGTTGGTCACGACCTCGCTGACCAGCAGCTCGACCGAGTCCTCCAGCTCTTCCAGCTCCCAGCGCGCCAGGCTCTCCCGCACCAGCTTGCGGGCCTCCCGCACCGACTCGGCGCGCGGGTCGAGGCGGCAGTACGCCACGTCGTCCGGCGCGATGCCCTCGAACCGGGCGGCCAGCAGCGCGATGTCGTCGTCCCGGTCACCGGGGCCGACGATGTCGAGGATCTCGTCGCACATCGGCACCAGCGGGGGCGCCGAGTTGGGCCGCGTCAACCGGGAGATCTCGGCGAGCTTCTCGCGTAGATGTTCCACACCGGTCCATACGTCGCGGCTGCGCGACTCCACCAGGCCATCGGTGTAGAGCACGAGCGTGGCACCCGCCGGGGCGGCCAGCTCCACCGTCTCGAAATCGACGCCGCCCACCCCGATGGGCGCGTTCGGCGGCAGGTCCAACACCTCGGTGGAACCGTCCACATGGAGCAGAACGGGCGGCGGATGTCCCGCGTTCGCGGCGGTGATGCGGTGCGCGACCGGGTCGTAGACCGCGTAGAGGCAGGTCGCCATCCGGTCCGTGCCCAGCCGCTGCGCCTGCTCGTCGAGGTGGTGCAGCACCTCCTGCGGCGGCAGGTCCAGACCGGCCAGCGTCTGCACCGTCGTCCGCAACTGGCCCATGATGGCGGCCGACGTCGTGGAATGACCCATCACATCGCCCACGACCAGCGCGACCCGGCTGCCGGGCAGCGGAATCGCGTCGTACCAGTCGCCACCGACGCGCGCCGACTGGGCCGCCGGAAGATAACGGCTGGCCAGCCGCACGCCGGTGGGCTGCGGCAGCTCGTCCGGGAGCATCGTGCGCTGCAACTCGTCCGCGATGGACGCCTCCCGGCCGTACAGCACCGCCTTGTCCACACCCAGCGCCGAGTGCGTGGCCAGTTGCTGGGCGACCTGGAGGTCGTCCGGGTGGAACGATTCGCGGTCGGGACGGCGCAGGAACACCGCCGCGCCGATCACCCGGCGCCGCCCGCGCAGCGGCGCGAGGATCGCGCGCTGCCCCTCGGGCAGCGACACGGCGCCGGTCAGCTCGCGCAGCGCGGCCCGCGGCACCTGGGACTCCACGAACACCGGCCGGACGCCGCGCAGCACCTCGGCCAGCGGCCCGTTCCCGCGCACCTCGACCAGCGCGGTCGCGCTGGCGAGCATGGGCAGCACCGGACCGGAGCCGTCCGCGCGCATGTCGCCGACGGAACCCAGGGCCAGCGCCTCGGGGATCCGGTCGGTGCGACGGAGCTTCAGCACCCAGGGAGTGACGGGCTGTTCGTCGCCGACGGGCAGCGGATGGCGGAGGTAGACGAGGATCGCGTCCGAAAACGTCGGCACCGAGGCCCGGCACAGGCCGAGCACGATCTCGTCCAGGTCCAGGCCCCGGGCGATACGACGCGTCGCGGCCCCCACGAAACGCAGTCGGTCGCCTTCGCTCATCCCACCGCCGGGCCCCTCCCCCGTGGTGGGCCGGACGGGTGGCTGCTCCGCGGCTTCGGGCTCGGAGCGGGCATGCGGCAGCGCCGAGCTCTCGGCGAAAGAAGCTACATCCGCCGTGCGAGCCACGGGCTGCGGTGGGGTCGGGTCCGTCACGAGGGGAAGTCCATCCAGGCGGGAACTAGCGTGCGGGGTGGGGGCGTTGTGCGGTTGTGGGGGTCGATCCTACGTTTGTTGCCAGGGGGGGTATCAAGAGGCTCTCGGGTGCGGAGGCAAACGACGTGCCTCCGGGACTCGCGCCAGGGCGGTGGCGGGCCGGTCCCAGTCAACGGGGAGCTGCGGAGTCCGCCAGCGCGGATCGGGCCGCCACGACGCCCAGTTGTCGGAGAACGGCCGGCCCCATGCGCGAATGAGCCCGGTGGCCTGCCGTCCGGCCGCGCGGATCCTCTCCGCCTGCCCGGCGTCCAGCAGCCCTGCCTGCTGCGCCTGGGCGAATTCGTCCTCGTCCCGCCACTCCCAGCTGCGGTCGGGGTAGACCGCGATATCGAGAAAGTGATCCTCAGAATCGACCCCTCCCGGCCACCGGATCCGGGGCTCTTCAAGATTGACGTACCAGTTCTTGAAGCGCCAGCCCCGGTCCCAGAAAAGCCACACGGACCACGGCTCGGCGGGCCGGGCCAGCTTCAGCACGCCCGCACCGAACCAGCGCGAACGCACCGTGGTGCGCGGCTTCGTGTACCGGGTGGCCAGCGGCTCGGCGTGGATGGGCGTGCCGTCGGTCAGCTCGGGCTTGATGCACTCGGTGCCCGGGGCCATCCACACGGCCAGCAGGTCGGGGGTGTCCTGGACAACGGTGACGGGCCGGCAGATGTGAATACTTCCGCCGGCCCCTTCCGGACCGTTGGCCCGATACCGCCACAGGACGTGATCGCCTGGGTGCCATAGATGCGCTTCGCCGGGCTTTTCGATTCCCGTTGTCATCTACACGTGACTCCTCCCCCACGGCCGGAGCCGGGGGGCTTCCCGCTCGGCCTAACGGCTGAGCTGCGGACAAGCCCTGCCCGCCGCCCGAAGGCAGACCGCCATCCTATCGCAGCTCAGACATCAAGGACGTGTCATCCGCAGCACGTCCAGCGCCTCGTCCAACTGCTCGATCGTCAGCTCGCCGCGCTCCACATGGCCCGCGTCGAGGACCGCCTCACGGATGGTCTTGCGCTCGGCGAGCGCCCGCTTGGCGACCTTGGCGGCGGCCTCGTAGCCGATGTAGCGGTTGAGCGGGGTGACCACCGACGGCGAGGACTCGGCGTACTCCCGGGCGCGCTCGGCGTTGGCCGTGATGCCGTCCACCGTGCGGTCGGCCAGCAGGCGGGCGGCGTTGCCCAGCAGCCGGATGGACTCCAGCAGGTTCTTCGCGATGACCGGAAGCATGACGTTCAGCTCGAAGTTGCCGGAGGCGCCGGCCGTGGTGACGGTCACGTCGTTGCCGATGACCTGCGCGGCGACCATGAGCACCGCCTCGGGGATCACCGGGTTGACCTTGCCGGGCATGATCGAGGAACCCGGCTGGAGGTCGGGCAGCGCGATTTCGGCCAGGCCGGTGCGCGGGCCGGAGGACATCCAGCGCAGGTCGTTGCAGATCTTGGTGAGCGAGACGGCGATCGTGCGGAGCTGGCCGGAGGTCTCCACCAGCCCGTCGCGGGCGCCTTGGGCCTCGAAGTGGTCGCGGGCCTCGGTCAGCGGCAGCTCGGTGACGCGCGCGACCTCGGCGATGACGGCGGCGGAGAAGCCGGGCGGGGTGTTGATGCCGGTGCCGACGGCGGTGCCGCCGAGCGGCAGCTCGGCCAGCCGCGGCAGCGAGGCGGTCAGCCGCTCGATGCCGTAACGCACCTGCGCGGCATAGCCGTTGAACTCCTGGCCGAGGGTGACCGGGGTGGCGTCCATCAGGTGGGTACGGCCCGACTTGACCACGTCGGCGAACTCGGCGCCCTTGCGCTCCAGGGCCGCGGCGAGGTGCGTGAGGGCCGGGATCAGCTCACCCGTGACCGCGCCGGTGGCGGCGATGTGGATGGAGGAGGGGAAGACGTCGTTGGACGACTGACTGGCGTTGACGTGGTCGTTCGGGTGGACCGGGCGGCCCAGGCGCTCGGTGGCCAGCGTCGCCAGCACCTCGTTGGTGTTCATGTTCGACGAGGTACCGGAGCCGGTCTGGAAGACGTCGATCGGGAAGTGCTCGTCCCAGCGCCCCTCGGCGACCTCCTCCGCGGCCTGGACGATGGCCTCGGCCATGTCCTTCTCGATGACGCCGAGCTCGGCGTTCACGGTGGCCGCCGCGGCCTTGATCCGGGCGAGGGCCGCGATGTGGGCGCGCTCCAGGCGCTGGCCCGAGATCGGGAAGTTCTCCACGGCCCGCTGCGTCTGCGCCCGCCACCTGGCGTCCGCCGGGACCCGCACCTCGCCCATCGAGTCGTGCTCGACGCGGTATTCGTTCGTACCACTCATGGGGACGAATCTACCGGGCCGGGTCGGCGGGGGGTCATCCGCTCGGCGCATGGGGCCGGGAACGGGTCCCGGCCCCATGCGGGCGGGTCACTCGGTGCGGAGGCCGTCCGGGCGCATCATGCGCCACAGGGGTGGCAGGCTCACCAGGGTCACCACCGCGATCATGCCGGCGCCGACCCCGGTCATGGGGAGGAACGCGAGCCAGCCGGTGACCGGCAGGCCGACCATCGCCATCAGGATCGCGCCCAGCCCCGTGCCGACCGCCGCGGCCAGGGTCAGGCCGAGCACCATGGGGACGGCGGTCTGCCACAGCACCGAGGCGCCCAGGGTCGTGCGGCGGGTGCCGAAGGCGACCAGGGCGGACAACAGCCGCCGCCGCTCCCGCAGTTGTTCGAGCATGGAGACGATCATGCTGGCCGCGATGATCGTCAGCACGCCCGTTGAGCCGATGAGCAGCGCCCGCTGGATGTCCAGCAGCTCGTCGGAGACACGCTCCGACTCGAACTCCCAGACGGCTGGCGGGGAATCCTCCCGCCAGGCCACGTTCCGCACGTGCTCGATGGTGTCCTCGGCCGCGGGGTCGACGGTGAGCCACGCCTGGGACCAGGGGTCCGGGATCAGGTCGGTGTCGAGGGCGGCGGGCGTGGCGAGGACGCCGACGCGCGTCCCGCCGCTCGGATCGACGCGGGACTCGACGGCGGAGGCCGTCGCCGGGACCGTCCACAGCTCGGGCTCGTCCGTCACCCGGCGGCCCTCGGAGTCGACACCGAGGTCGAGCTGCTGGCCGGGCTCCGGCAGGTCGGCCGAGTCCGCGCTGTCCGGGTCGGCGGCCAGGAAGACGTCGCCGTCCGCGCACCCTTCCAGATGGGCCACCTCATTGAGCGCGGCGCAGTCGCCGACCACGATCTCGCCGGTCGGGACGAACTCGCCGCCAGCCGGCTGCCCGGCCTTCGTGTAGGAGCCGTCGACCAGCCCGAACACCCCGGTGACGCCCGGCACGCTCTCCAGCCGCCCGAACAGTTCCTCGGTCTCCTCCCGGCCCAGGCCGTACGAGTTGACCGCAAGCTGGACGCGGGACACGTCCTCCCCGGTGGCCTCGGTCTGCTCGCTCCGGGCTCCGGCGAACAGCATGTACAGGGCGGTGGCGCCCGCGACGGCGACCGTGATGCCGCTCACCGTGCGGGCCGCCGCCCCGCTGCTGAGCTGGAGCCGCCGGGTGGCGAGCTGCCAGGAGGCCGGGCCGCCGCCCAGCCGGCCGACGACGCTCTCGACCAGCCAGGGCAGCAGGACCGTGGCGCCGGCGAGCAGCAGCACGACCCCCACGGCGGCCTGGGTCTCCCCGGTGCGGCTGCTGCCCTCGAACGAGCCGATCATCGGCAGGAGCAGCAGCACGCCCAGCGCCACCGGCACGAGGCGCCAGCCCAGCTTGCGGGGACGGGCGGTGCTCTCCCGGACCACGCCGAGCGGCTCGATGGCGATGCCGCGCAGCGCGAAGAGCGACACGGCCACGGCCGCGACCGGCACGCCGGCCAGGACCAGCGCGGCGAGCGGCGCGGCGGGCACGATGTCGGCGGTGAACGCGCTGAACCCCCAGGCCGTCACGCCCCCGAGAAGCTGCCGCAGCATCAGGAACCCGGCCACCCCGACGAGCAGCCCGCCGACGGCGCCCACCAGCGCCTCCCCGGCGGCGACGCGCCGGGTCATGTCGGTGTCCGCGCCCACCAGGCGCAGCGCGGCGAGCCGCCGGTCGCGGCGCTCGCCGCCGAACCGGACGGCGGTGGCGACGAAGACCGCGATCGGCATCAGCAGCACCACGCAGAGCACGACGATGAGCAGCACCAGCGCCGAGGGCAGCGGAGAGTCCGGGAACGAGGCGCCGAACCCCTGGGTCCGCGGCGCCTCGTCGCCCAGCGAGTCGGTGCCGGCGTAGTAGTACAGCTCGCCCGGCCCCGCCAGTCCCTCGTCGCCGATGACGCCGACGCGGCGGTAGTCGAGGCGTTCGGCGAGGAGCTCGCCCTTGGGCGAGTCCAGCAGCTCGGCCAGGGCCGGGGAGACCACCATCTCGCCGGGGCCCGGGAACGCCTCGACGCCGGGCGGGGGCTCCGCGGTGGTGTCGGCTCCGGCGTCGGGCTGGATCAGCAGGCCGTCGACCTCCTGGCCCCGGTACTCGGTGGCGCCGCCGGTGAACAGTATCGTGTCGGGCCCGGCCGTCACTCCCGAGGCGAAGCCGGGGGAACGGGCGTCGCCGCGCCGGTCGCGCTCGTCCATCACGTTGGGCACGGAGGCGGCCAGCAGCAGCACCACGACGCCGAGGCCGACGCCGGCGGCGGTCAGGACGGTGCGTATCCAGCCGGGGCCGCCGGTCACGGCGAAGCGCGCCCCGATGGCGAGCTCCCGCGCCCAGGCGCCGAGGGTCGCGTTCCTCACAGCGCCCCCGCCATGTCCCGGGCCCGGCCGTCGCGGACGACGACCTCGCGGTCGGAGTAGGCGGCGACGCGCGACTCGTGGGTGACGAGCACGACCGCCGCCTGGGACTCCCGGGCGGCGGTGACCAGAAGCTGCATCACGCGCTCGCCGTTGAGCGAGTCAAGGGCGCCGGTCGGCTCGTCGGCGAAGAGGACGCGGGGGTCGTTGACCAGGGCGCGGGCCACGGCCACGCGCTGGCCCTGGCCGCCGGAGATCTGGCCGGGCCGGTGGTGGCGCACGTCCTCGACCTCCAGCCGGGCCAGCCACTCGCCGGCGCGGGCCGCGGCCTCCTTGCGTCCGGTGCCGGTCAGCCGCAGCGGCAGGGCGACGTTCTCCTCACAGGTGAGCTCGGGCACCAACTGGCCGAACTGGAAGACGAATCCGAAGTCCCCGCGGCGCAGGGCGCTGCGCTCGGCGTCGGAGAGGCCGGACAGGTCGCGGCCGGCGTACCGCACGGTGCCGGAGTCGGGCGGCACGATGCCGGCCAGGCAGTGCAGCAGCGTGGACTTGCCGGAGCCGGAGGGGCCCATGACGGCGACCACCTCACCGGCGCGAATGGCGAAGTCGGCGCCGGCCAGCGCGGGCGTGGCGCCGTAGGACTTGTGCAGGTCGGTGGCGGTGAGCAGGGCCGGGGCTTCCGGTGCGGCGGTCATGTGTGGATCTCCGATGCGAGCCGCTCCAGACGGGCGGTGGTCAGCTCCAGCCAGCGCAGGTCGGCTTCGAGATGGAACAGGGCGTGGTCGCAGATCAGTTGATCGGCGAGGTCGCCGCCGATCTTGCGGCGGGTGAGCTCGCGCATCAGCCGCAGGTGCTCGGCGCGCTGGGTGTCCAGCAGGGCGCCGGCGTCCCGGCCGGTGAGCAGGGCGAGGACAACCTTGGTGTAGAGGACGCTCTGGAGATAGGGCTCGGGCTTCTCGGGCCCGGTGAGCCACTCGTCGACGTCGGTGATCCCGGCGTCGGTGATGGCGTAGCGCTTGCGCTCGGGGCCGTCGCCCGCCTCTATGCCGTCGACCTCGACGAGGCCGTTCTTCAGCAGCCGGGACATCGTCGAGTAGACCTGGCCGTAGTGCAGCGGCCGGTCCTGGCCGAAGTGGGCGTCGAAGGCGCGCTTGAGGTCGTACCCGTGCCGCGGGCCGGCCTCCAGGAGGCCGAGAAGCGTGTGACTGATGGACATGCCGACGACTATACACGCGAGGTATACACCGCGTGTATACCGGGCGCGAATAGCTCCGCCGTCACCCGGGCAGCACAGAAAGGACCCAAGCACGCAACGCCGCTTACCGCGGTCGCGTCTGATCCCCTAGCGTGAACAGGACCGGGCACCAGGGGCCGAACGGGGCGGAGACGACGTGACAGAGCAGACGGCGCCGGACGCGGAACCGGAGAGCGACACCGGTCCGGGCGTCGCCGCCCGGCGCCCGGCGCCGGACACGGCGGACGACAGCGCGGCGGACGGCGCGAGAACGGGCGCGGGCGCGTCCCCGGGCGCCGGGGCGCCGTCCGAGGACGCCGTGGACCCCGCCGCACGCGTCGTCGCGGCCCGGGCCGAGGAGGCGCGCGGCGCGCTGCTCAGGGCGCGCCAACTGGCGGTGGCGTTCGCCCGCAAGCCGTACTGGGAACGGCCCGGCTCCACCTGGGTCGTCCGGCGCTGGCCGGATCTGACCGCCTGTCTGGCCGCCACGTTCTTCTTCTGGCTGTCGCTGACGCCCTCGCTGGTCCCCCGGCCCTGGTACTACCAGGGCGCGATCGGCGGCATCACCGCGGCCATCGGCTACGGCCTGGGCGCGCTGCTGAGCTGGCTCTACCGGCTGCTGGCGCCCTGGCGGCCGAGCGAGCGGCTGCGGGCGCGCTGCTGGCTGGGCTATCTGCTGCTGCTGCCGTGGGCGGTGGCGTTCATGCTGGGCCGCAGCGCCGACATGCAGCGCGAACTGCGCCGGCTCCAGGGCCTGCCGCCGACCCTGACCTGGCACTCGCTGATGATCGCGCTGATCTCGCTGGCCGTGCTGGCGCTCCTGCTGGTGGTCGCCCGTCTCATCCGGCTGGGCACGCGCCTGCTCACGCGGCTGCTGAACCGTTTCGTGCCCTGGCCGATCGCGGTCGCGCTGGGCCTGGCGCTGTCGACCACCATCGTGGTCATCGGCACCCGGGACGTCGTGTGGGACCGCGGCATCCTCGAGGTCGCCGACCGGCTCGCCGCCGCGAAGGACCGCAGCACCGACCCGGGGGTGATGCGGCCGTACTCGCCGATGCTGTCCGGCAGCCCCGATTCGCTCATCGCCTGGGAGGACTTGGGCAACAAGGGCCGGACGTTCACCGGGACCGCCATCTCCGCCCAGGAGATCTCCGGCTTCACCGGCGAGGAGGCGCTCGATCCCATCCGCGCCTACGTGGGCCGCGCGGCGTACGACGACTACGCGGACGGCGCGGAGCTGGCCGTGCGCGAGCTGGAGCGCACCGGCGCGTTCGACCGTGCGGTGCTGGCCATCACCGGCACCACCGGCACCGGCTGGGTCAACCCGACGACGGTCGAGGCCCTGGAGTACATGCACGGCGGCGACACCGCGGTGGTCACGATGCAGTACTCCTACCTGCCCAGTTGGGCCTCGTTCATGGTCGACCGCAACGAGGCCGGCCTGGCCACCGAGATGCTGTTCGACGCCGTGTACGCGCGCTGGCAGCAGGAGCCCGAGGACGAACGCCCCCAACTCCTGGTGTTCGGCGAGAGCCTGGCCGTCTCGGCGATCGAGTCGGCGTTCGACGGCCTGGACGACATGATCGCCAGGACGGACGGCGCGCTGCTGATCGGCCCGCCCGACTTCAGCCCGATCCACAGCGAACTCACCGAGAACCGCGACCCGGGCAGCCCGGTGTGGCGGCCGGTGTACGACGAGGGCCGGCATGTGCGCTTCGCGCAGTTCCCCGAGACGGATCTGCGGCTGCCCGAGGGCGAGGTCTGGGAGGACCCGCGGATCGTCTACCTCCAGAACGCCTCGGACCCGGTGGTGTGGTGGTCGCCCGACCTGCTGTTCCGGCGGCCGGAGTGGCTCAACGAGCCGCTGGGGCCGGACGTCACCTCGTCCATCGACTGGTTCCCGTTCGTCACCTTCTGGCAGACGACCGTGGACATGGCGGTGTCGTACGGGGCACCCGCCCCGCACGGACACCGCTACGGCTCCAACCCGGTGGACGCCTGGGCCGCCATAGCCCCGCCGGAGGACTGGACCCCCACCGACTCCGAACGCCTCGGCTGGCTGCTGGAGGTCCGCCACCCGCCGAAGCACGGCTGGGCGGGCTAGGCCCCGTCCGGCCGGTCTGGCCGGGCCCACGACGCCATACACGGCACCTCGCTGCTCCCCCAGCTAACGCTGGGAGGTGCCCCCATTCGTACGAGCTGCGATACTCCGCCTTGTTGGGGGTACCTCCCAGGCCCCCAAGGGCCTGGGGGAGCACCGCGTCATGGGGGCACCTCCCAGGCCCTCGAGGGCCTGGGGGAGCCAAGGGCTGATCCTCCCCCAGACTCCGTCCGGGGGGACCCCCATCGACCGACCGGACAGGACCTACGCGGACCGGTCCTCGCTAGCTCTTCTCGCCGGGCCCGTCCGCCTGGCCGGGCGGCGGGGTGGGGGCCAGTTCCGCGATGGTCGCGCCGCTGGCGACCGGGCCGGCGCGGCGGTCGGCCTCCTCCTGGTAGGCGCGCAGATAGCCGACGACCGTGTTGGTGACGGCGATCAGCGGCACCGAGACGATGGCGCCCGGGATGCCGGCCAGCATCGAGCCGGCCGCCACGCCCAGCACCACCGCCAGCGGATGCACCCGGACCATCCGGCCCAGGATGAACGGCTGGAGGATGTGGCCCTCGATCTGCTGCACCAGCAGCACGACGCCCAGCACCATCGCCGCGTCCACCGCGCCCTCGGTCACCAGCGCCACCAGCACGGCCAGCGCGCCGGAGGCGATCGCGCCGACGAGCGGCACGAACGAGGCGATGAAGACGATCACGGCCAGCGGCACGGCCATCGGCACATCGATGACGAACAGGCCGATGCCGATGCCCACCGCGTCGATGAGCGCCACTATCACGGTCCCGCGCACATACCCCGTGAGCGTGATCCAGGCGCGCGGTCCGGCGCCCGCGACGCCCTCGCGCGCCGCGCGCGGCACGAGCCGCAGGAACCAGTGCCACACGCCCCGGCCGTCGTAGAGCAGGAAGAGCACGACGAACAGCGTGATACCCGCGCCGGTGAAGAACTCCACCACGTAGTTGACGCCTTCGAGGCCGGCGGAGGTCAGGGTGTCGCTGTTGTCGCTGATCCACGAGTTGATGTTCTCGACCCACTCGTCGAGGTTCTCCTCGGTGATATCGAACGGCAGTTCGAGCACCCAGTTGCGCAACTCCTCGACGCCCTTCTGGACCTGCTCCACCAGGTCCTCGGAGTTCTCTATCACCTGCCAGACCACGAACCAGCCCATCAGGCCCATGATGGCGAAGCCGCCGAACGCGGTGACCGCGGTGGCCGCGCCCCGGCTGAAGCCGATGCGCTTGAGCCAGCCGACGAACGGCTGGAGCAGCGCGGTGATCAGCAGCCCGGCGGCGAAGGAGATGACGAGCAGGCTGACCGCGCCGACCACCTGCATCAGCACCCAGATGACGGCGGCCAGCACCAGCATCCGCCAGCCGGCCTCGGCCGCCACCCTCACTCCCCACGGGATGGCCTCGGCGGGCTCCGGCCGGCGCCGGGCGGGCGGGGCCGGCGGGCCGCCCGGCGGGACACCCGCGCCCGCCTCCCCCGGCCGCGGCTCCTCGAGCGACGGGGCGCCGGCGAGCACCGCCCGGCGGGCCTTCGCCTCGAGCCGCTCGCGGGGCACCGGGCCGGTGCCGGTGTCCGTCACCACCCCCGCGGCCTCGGCCTCCGCCTCGCCGCGCTCGCCGGCCTCGTGCTCCCGGCGCTCCTGCTCGCGTTCGGCACCGGACCGCAGGCCCGACACACGCGATCCCACACGTGACAAACCGGCCCTGACCCGGCCCAGTCTTGACATCCCGTTTCCCTCCGCCCCCAGCTTTCTCACGCGGTGCGCGGGATGACGTTACCGCGCGGTGCGGCACGCCGGGGTCTCTCCCGGGTAACAGCGAGGTCCCCGTGCCACGGCGGCACGGGGACCTTCGTCGAACGCTGATGGCCGGTACGCGTCAGTACCAGTTGTTGGCCTGCCAGAACTCCCAGGCGCCGCACGGGCTTCCGTAGCGGTCCTCCATGTAGTTCACGCCCCAGCGGATCTGGGTGGCCGGGTTCGTCTGCCAGTCGGCGCCCGCCGAGGACATCTTCGAACCGGGCAGCGCCTGCATCAGGCCGTAGGCGCCGGAGGACGGGTTGGTCGCGGTGTAGTCCCAGCCGCTCTCGTGGTCCACGATGTTCGAGAAGCACTGGAACTGGTCGGCCGCCACGATCTGGGCGGCCATGGCCTGGACCTCCGCCTTCGTGTACGACGACTGCACCGGGAAGTCCGTCGACTCGCTCGCCGCGGCGGCGGCAGCGGCTTCCGCGGCGGCCTCGGCCGCCTCGCGCTCCGCCTGCTCGCGGGCCTCCCGCTCGGCGGCGGCCTTGCGCTCCGAGGCGGCCTCCGCCGCCTGGATCCGCGCGGACTCCTGCGCCGCACGCAGTGCGTCCGCGTTCGCCGCGTCGGCCTGCGACTCCGCCTGCTGCGTCAACGACGCGGTGTGCATCTGGGCATTCGTGCCAGCGGGTATCTCAGCGAGCAGCGTCGCATCGGCCGCGACGACCTCGACCTCCCCTGCGGGATGGCCTTGTTCGTCTCCCGAGGCGACACCGACGGCAGCACCGACGGTGGTCACCGCGGTAGCTGACGCCACTGCGAATCCCCGGACCGAAATCCCGGTCACACGGTTTCCTTCCGACATCGCCCACTCGGCTGACCCTGTGGGCGCAATCGTGCCCCTGACACGGACCTCCCCTGGTGTGGTCACAGGAGGTACTGGCCCGGTCGGGGTCCCGCGGCGAGGCGCGGCGACCCACATGTGCTTCGGGCGGCATACGGCGAGCGGCTGTTCAGTTGTAAAAAGCAGTCCTTGCGGTGTCCTTGGGGGACATCGTTGCCGTATGCGGGGCCTGACAGACGCACACACTGCCGGACGCGGATACCCCGAGGCAATTCAGTCCCATGTGGGAAAGCTCACAGGCGGTTTGGGCTTGCCAACGGGACGGGGAGGTCTTTCGGTGACCCTGCCAGGGCATTCACCTGCCGGACCCGGGCGCCCACGAGGCGTTTTGACACCGCCTCGCCCGTTTCGCCGAAATGGCCGCACACGACCGCACTTCCGCTCGCCCGCCCCTTTCGGAACGGACGAGCGGTAAAGCACGCTAAATCCGTCCGTCTTCGAGCATTTCCGTCACCAGCGCGGCGATCGGCGAGCGCTCGGAGCGTGTGAGGGTCACATGGGCGAACAGCGGATGCCCCTTGAGCTTCTCCACCACCGCCACCACGCCGTCGTACCGCCCGACCCGCAGGTTGTCCCGCTGGGCGACGTCGTGGGTGAGCACCACCCGCGAGTCCTGGCCGATCCGGGACAGCACGGTCAACAGGACGTTCCGCTCCAGGGACTGGGCCTCGTCCACGATGACGAACGCGTCGTGCAACGACCGTCCGCGGATGTGCGTCAGCGGCAGCACCTCGAGCATGCCGCGCGCCACGACCTCCTCGATGACCTCACGCGTGGTCACCGCGGACAGCGTGTCGAAGACGGCCTGCGCCCACGGGTTCATCTTCTCGGCCTCGGTGCCCGGGAGATAGCCCAGGTCCTGGCCGCCGACCGCGTACAGCGGCCGGAAAACGACCACCTTGCTGTGCTGCCTGCGCTCCAGCACGGCCTCGAGTCCCGCGCACAGCGCCAGCGCCGACTTGCCCGTGCCGGCCCGGCCGCCCATCGACACGATCCCCACCTCGGGATCGAGCAGCAGGTCCAGCGCGATCCGCTGCTCGGCGCTGCGGCCGTGGATCCCGAACGCCTCCCGGTCCCCGCGCACCAGCCTGACCCGGCCGTCCGGGCCGACCCGGCCCAGCGCACGGCCCCGTTCCGAGGAGATCACCAGCCCGGTGTGCACCGGCAGTTCCGCGGCCTCCGCGTCGTACACGCTCTCCGTGGCGAACAGTTCGTCCACGGCCTCGCCGCTGAGGGTGACCTCCGCCAGGCCCGTCCAGCCGTCCGCCTCGGTGATGGCCAGTTCCGCGCGGTACTCCTCCGCCGCGAGCCCGACCGACGACGCCTTGATGCGCAGCGGCAGGTCCTTGGAGACGACCGTGACGTCGTGGCCCTCGGCCTGGAGGTTCCGCGCGACGGCCAGGATGCGCGAGTCGTTGTCCGCCAGCCGGCCCCGCTCGTTGAGCATGGCCGGCGGGAGCACGGCCGGATCCGAGTGGTTCAGCTCGACGCGCAGCGTGCCGCCCAGTTCGCCGATCGGCAGCGGGGTGTCGAGCCGCCCGTGCCGCACGCGGTACTCATCGAGGCGGCGCAGCACCTGCCGGGCGAAGTAGCCGAGCTCGGGGTGGTGCCGTTTCGCCTCGAGCTCGGAGATGACGACGACCGGAAGGACGACCTCATGCTCGTCGAAGCGGGTGATGGCCGCCGGGTCGGCGAGGAGAACACTGGTGTCCAGGACGTACATGCGCCGGTCGTTCGAACGCTTCTTGCTGGTGACCACGAGTGGACGAACCCCCTCGGATGAGGTGCGGGGAACAAGGCGCCCAGGGCGCCGGGGGTCAAGACGGCCGGCCCCGGCCCGTTGCACACGGGCCCGGTACCGGCCCTGTCCCCGGCTGAAAAGAGGGGTGTCGTGGTGCGCAAGCGGGCCTCCCGGCGGACCGCGCCGACGCGCGGCCCGCGGTGAATATGCCCGCTTGCCGCGCATCTCATGCGAAGAACGCCCCGGGCGGCGCCCCCCTGTTGGGGACGCCCCGCACACTCGCCCAGCAGGCCGGGATCCTCAGATCCCGTAACGCCGGTGCCGCGCCGCGTAGTCGCGCAGCGCCCGCAGAAAGTCGACCTTCCGGAACGCGGGCCAGTACGCCTCGCAGAAGTAGTACTCGGAGTGGGCGCTCTGCCAGAGCATGAATCCGGACAGCCGCTGCTCGCCGCTGGTGCGGATGACGAGGTCCGGATCCGGCTGCCCGCGGGTGTAGAGGTGCTCGGAGATGTCCTCCACCTCCAGCTCCTCCGCGACCTGCTCCAGGGTCCCACCGTCCGCGGCGCGCTTGGCGAGCAGCGAACGGACGGCGTCGGTGATCTCCTGGCGCCCGCCGTAGCCGACGGCGACGTTGACGAGTATCCCCTCGCGGCCGCGTGCCATGTCCTCGGCCTCGCGCAGCACCCGCCGGGTCCGCTCCGGGAGCACGTCCAGCGCGCCCACGTGGTTCACCCGCCAGCGGCCGTCCTCGGCCAGGTCGCGCACGGCGCCCTCGACGATGGACAGCAGGACGCCGAGCTCCTCGGGCTCCCGGTTGAGGTTGTCGGTGGAGAGCAGCCAGAGGGTGACGACCTCCACGTCCGTCTCCGCGCACCAGCCGAGCAGATCGCGGATCTTGGCCGCGCCGGCCTCGTGGCCCTGCTTCGTCGTGCTGCCCGCGGCCTTGGCCCAGCGCCGGTTCCCGTCCAGGATCACCCCGATGTGCTTGGGTCCCTGATCGGTGTCGAGCCTGCCCTCGACCCGCCGTGTGTACAGCCTGACGGCCAGCCGGCGCAGCTTGTTCCTCATGGTGTGTGTCAGCCCCTCCATGACCCTCTCCGTGTCCGGAACTCTACTGCTGGCACCGGGGCCCAAGAATCGAAACCGGTGGATTCAGCCAAGGGGCGCCGAGCCGGGCCGCCCGGTGGCGCCGCCCTCCCCGGAAAGGCCGCTCTCACCTGGAAAAGGCCGCTCTCACCGGAAACGAAAGCGGGCCGGTCCGTGGGGGGGGATTACGGACCGGCCCGAGGGGGGGGATTCCACCGTAACGCATCGGGGGCGGTGATGGCTGCACCTCGTGCCAGATTCAGGCGGCGAGTCCGCCGAGCACCAGGGCGAGCAGGGCGCCCAGGGCCATGAACGGGCCGAAGGGGACGGTCGAACCCCGCCCGGCGCGGCGGGTGATGACCAGGGACAGGCCATATCCGGCCGCCAGCAGGAAGCCGACGAATGTGCCGAAAAACACAACATCCCAGCCGTACCACCCAAGGGCGACGCCGATCGGGATCGCCAGCTTGACGTCGCCGAAGCCCATCCCCCGGGGGTTGATGAGAAAGAGGACGAAGTACACGGCGCTCAGCACCGCGCCGCCCAGCAGCCCCCGGAGCCAGCTCCCCCCGCCGCCGCCGGGCAGGGCCGCCAGTCCGAGGCCGACGACCACCCCGGCGGCCAGCGGCAGGGTGAGCACGTCGGGCAGCCGCTGCACGGCGAAATCCACCGTGCCCAGCAGCACGACCACCGGGACGGCGAGCAGCCAGACGACGAGTTCCGGCCGGCCGCCGACGGCGGCGGCCACCGCCGCGCACGCCCCGGCGGCCACGGCGGCGGGCCGCAGCGGCGAGATCCCGTAGCGCGCGCCGTCCGGGGGCGCCTCGGCCTCGGCCGCCGCGTTCACCGGGCCCGCCGGCCGGCTCACGCGGACCGCCGCGCAGTCGGCGCACCGGCCGGGGCCGACCCAACCGCGCGGCCGGCCCGCCAGCGGATGCCCGGCCGGGCAGGTGGAACGCCAGGGCTGTCCCGGCTCGACGGACAGCCGGTAGGCGGGCCGCGTGATCAGCAGCCCGGCCAGCGCGCCGTACCCGGCGGCGGCGGCGATCAAGAGGGGATGCACGGCCCGAGCGTAATGCGCGAACGACACGGGCCGGCCTGCCCGAGTGGGGGGGGAGGGCAGACCGACCCGTCGAAAGGGGCCGGACCGGAGCGGGGGGGGGTGGCTCACGGTCCGCCCCGCCAGCCGTCGCCGGGGTGGGAGTGACGACGCTGGCGCAAAACATGTCAGCGGCTGCCAACACGAGGGGAACCATACCGCACCGTTCTGAAGCGCGTGACCCCCTCGGCGAGACGGCCACTCAGCGCGTCCGGGCCCCAACAGCGCGGCGCAGAGCGGTGCCGTAACGGTGGCCGACCGCCCGTTGCGCGAGCCGTCCCAGCGGCCCCGCCGCCCGGGTGTACCAGGCCGCGCCGCGGCTGAACGCCGTCACCGTCAGCCACACCGAGTCGTCTGGCAGCCGTTCGACGAGGAACGCCTCCTCGCCGCTCGCCGGGTGCCCCGGGAGCGTTCCATACGCGAAGCCGACGCGTTCCTCCTCGCGCACCACCCATACGACGCGGCATGGCGCGCGCAGCCGGAACGGCCCGACGCCGAGCCCGACCACGGCCCGCACGCCGGGCGCGGCCTCGGGCGCGTCCGCGACCACCGTCGCGCCCATGCCCCGGTGCATGTCCCAGGTCAGCAGCGCCTCGCCGGCCGCGTCGCGCACGCCGGCGCCGCGGCCGATCCGCGTGCGTACCCGCATCAGGTGAAATCCCGGCGGCGGCAACGTCGTTGGATCCCGCGTCGCGCCAACGTCCTGGTAGGTGAAGTCCTCAGCGGTCATCCCGAACCCCTCTGCTCCCGATCCGCCTCCGGCGTCCTACGATGCACGTCACGCCGTCCGTTGACCCAGGGGGGAAGGACGCATGTCCTCGCACGAGACACCATCGCAGTTCAGCCCGCTCGGCCCCACGGATCCGCGGGAGGTGGCGGGATACCGGCTCCAGGCGCGGCTCGGCTCCGGAGGAATGGGAAGCGTATACCTCTCTTATACGCGCGGTGGACAGCCCATCGCGGTGAAGGTGGTGCGCGCCGAGTTCGCGGAGGACCCGGAGTTCCGCCGGCGCTTCGAGCTGGAGGTCCGCGCCGCCCGGCGGGTGCAGGGCCTCTACACGGTGCCGGTCCTGGACAGCAACACCGAGGGCGCCGCGCCCTGGCTGGCCACCGCGTATGTGCCGGGCCTGTCCCTGTCGGACGTGGTGCGGACCTATGGCCCGCTGCCGCCGGAGACCGTGCTGCTGCTGGTGGGCGGGGTGGCCGAGGCGCTTCAGTCCGTCCACGCGGCCGGGATCATCCACCGCGACCTGAAGCCGGGCAACGTCCTGCTGGCCGCCGACGGCCCGAAGGTGATCGACTTCGGCATCGCGCGCGCCGCCGACGTGACGGCCCTGACGGGAACGGACGCGCGGGTGGGCACGCCGTCGTACATGGCGCCCGAGCAGATCACCGGTTCCTCGGCCACGCCCGCGACGGACGTCTTCGCGCTGGGCATCATCACGTGCTACGCGGCCACCGGCACCCACCCCTTCGGCGAGGGCGCGGCCCACGCGGTGATGTACCGGATCGTCCAGGACGAGCCGGACCTGTCCCGGGTCCCCGAACAGTTGCGCCACCTGATCCACGCCTGCCTGGCCAAGAACCCGGCGGCGCGCCCGACTCCGGCACAGGTGATCGAGGCGTGCCGGGTGCTGTCGCCGGGGCAGACGCTGCAACGCCAGGAGAGCTGGCTTCCGGCGCCGGTGGCGGCGGAGGTGACACAGCGGCTCCACAACAGCCCACCCCTCCCCGCGCCGCCCACACCCCCCGCCGCCGCCCCCTCGCTCCCGCCCACCCCACCGTCGACTCCACCGTCCACCCCACCTCCGCCGGCCTTCTCCCCGGTGCCGGCACCCACCGGACCGCAGCAGCCGTTGCGGCCGCAGCAGTCACGCCGCCGGATGGCGGTGCTGCTGGCGGCGACGGCGGTGGTGGCGGCGATGCTCGGCGGTGTGCTGGCCGTTCAGGTCCTGGGGGACGGCGACAGCGAGACCCCCGAGGCGTCCTCGGACGACGACGGGTCCACGAGCACGCCGGGCGGCGGGGACGAGGAGCAGTCCCCGCCGGAGGAGTCGGAGGAGCCGGAGGAGGAGCCGTCCGGGGACGAGTCGCCGGACGAAGGGTCGACGGGGCCGGGCGACACGTCGGGGGACGGGGACCCGAACTCGCCGTATGAGGTGATCAGCGAGGGGGTGGGGTTGGATGTGGTGGCGCCGCTCTACACGCCCAATACGGATGTGAGCGGCAGCAACCGGTGCGGTGGGGGCAACCTCACCCTGGTCGACCTCGACGAGGTCCGGGTGCAGACCGCGCTCCTCAGCGGCGGCGACGTCTTCGGGGAGTACGAGTTCCAGTACGTCCACTGTGGCAACCCCAGCCTCGAAGGCGAAGGCATCGAGTTCCACTCCGAGGTCTTCGCCGGAACCATCGACTCGCGCGATGCCACGCCGGACGAGTGCTTCGAGGCCGCCCATGCGCCCACGTTGCCCAATGTGATCCCGACCGACGACATCCTCGCCAATCAAACCCTGCACGAGGACATGGGGATCTGTGTGAAGACCACGGAGGACCACTTGGCGATGATGTGGATCGAGCGCGTCACCGTCGATCCTTACAACGAGGATCTGCCCTCCTACACCACCAGCGTCACGGTATGGCGGGTCAACGACTGAGCGGCTACTCGTCAGTGGGCCAGGAGATCTCCACCCGGCGGTTCCGCTGCCGGCCCTCCTCCGTCTCGTTGTCGTAGAGGGGGTAGTCCTCGCTGTAACCGCGGACGTTGAACGCGATTCCGGTGGGGTTCTCGATGAGTTCCAGCAGCACCTGGTGGGTGTTGGCAGCCCGATCCGAGGAGAGGGTGACGCCGCTCTCGTAGGAGCCCTGGTCATCGGTGAAGCCGAAGATGTTCACCCGGCTGGGCTGGTGTTCGTTGATGGCGGCGGCCACATCGGCGAGAGCGGTGCGGGCGTCGTCGGAGAGCTCCGCGCTGCCCTCCTGGAACAGCACGTCGGTCTGCAACGTGAACTTGTGGGTGTCCCCCGTCTGTTCCTCGCGCTGCTCACCACCGCCGTTCGGCCCCTGCCCGCCGGGGTCGTCGTCACCCGTGTCACCACCGGTGGGGCTCTCCTCCGGCTCGCCGGGCGCGCTCTCACCAGTGCCGAGATCCTCGATGGCGAAGGTGATGTCCAACACCCGCGGCTCGGCCAGCGTGGCGCCGTCCGCGAGCATCAGCCCGGCCGCCTCGGGGTCGATGTCTGGCACCTCCGGCTCCTCATACCCCGGCGGCCGCTCGGTCTCGGAGTCCTCGTCGTCGGCCACGGCCGGAGTGCCGAAGGCCACGACCGCGGCTCCGGTCATCAGGACCGTGACCGCCCGGACAGTGTGGTGCAGCCCATACTTCACTCGGGGCCCCCTCAGCGAATCTCGATGGTGGCGGGCGGCATCTGGCCGATCTGGAAGTCGACTTCCGTGGTCTCAGGTTCGGGCTCGGGGAACTGGGCGTACCAGTTGATGGTGTCCCCGGGATCGATCCGCAGGCCGAAGTTGGTGCAGAGGCAGCGTCCCTCGGTGTCCCGGAGGATCAGAAAACGCCTGCCCTCCTCGTGGGCGACCAGGGTGGCTCCGGCCATGGAAAAGCCGTTGTCCGCCAGCTCGTTCTCATCGCCGGCCCACGCGGTGGCACGCCATTCGTCATCGCCCGCGTTGTGAATGGTCCCTTCGACGGTGAGGAAGCCACCCGCCTCGCGCTCCGCACGTGTGATCGCGAGGACGATGTCCTGCTCGCCGGTCACCTCGGCCAGAATCTCCGCCGCAGGTTCTTCTTCCTCCTCGTCATCCCCACCGGCCGGATCCTCCGTGGGGTCCTCGCTCTCGCCGTTGCTCTCCTGCCCGGAGGCGGACCCGCCGGAGCCGCCGTCGTCCTCCCCGCCCCCGCCGGAGCAACTGGCCACGGCAATCACCAGCGCGGCCCCAAGGGTCACCACGATCAAGATGAGGCGCGACTTGTTTTCACGGAGGTCCATCGGGCGCCATTCCTTTGCGGTCCATACGTCGGTGTGGTCAGTCTTCCAGGTAGACCTGGAACAGGTCCCGGGCATCCGGGAGATCTTCTTCGTCCTCCGGGTCGAAGTCCCAATCCGGAGCCTCGTCGCAGTCGAGCTCGACGCGTTCGTCCTCTTCGGTCGTGAGCTCGCACAGGCCGCGAATGACGGCGGTCGCCTCTGCCCGGGCCTTTTCGTCCTCCGTGCCCGGAATCATCGAATCCCCCATGGTCTCCCGCGTCTCCACGATCACGGTGATTCCGAGGCCCTCGTCGTCCGGGAAACAGTCGACGACGTCCGCGCCGTTGCGATCAGCCAGCCGCGGGGCCGCCTCGTCGCATGCCGCGGGAACGTAGAAATCCTCACCGCCAAGAATGTGGCCGAGGTCTTCTTCGCCCTCGCCGCCGACTACGCCGAGAAAGCCGTCGAACAGATGATCTCGGGCCTCACCTGCGGCTGCGAGGGCCGCCGCGTCGGCAGCGGACTGAGCGGCACTACGGGTGACCGCGGCCTGGGCGAAGGCGAAGCAGACGAAGGCCACTGCGAGAAGGCCGCTGACTATCCATATGTAAAGCGGGAATACCGCGCCCCGGCTGGGATCTACTCCTCTGAGGAACCGAGCACGTCCGCGACCGCGTCGCCTATCGCGTCCGAAATCGCCTCGTGCAGATCCAGCGCCATCACCGCACCCACCACAGCCGCGATCAGCAACAGCAGGCCCGCGTACTCCACGAACCCCGCCCCCCGGTCGGAGTAACGGCCGTGCAGTCGCTCGGCAACCCTGTGTCTCCAACTCGACAGCAGCCTGCTCATGGCGTCCCTCTCCTCCGGCTGACGCCGGTTCAGCCGGCCTTTCCTGGCCTTCGGCCCGCCGATTCGTTTCGTGGCGTGGCGGCGCCGGGCTGCGGGTGTGCCTTGACGGCGGCCGTATGAAGGCGGGATGCACCATGCCCGACCCCCTCCCAGCGGGCCAACGCGTACAGCTATCGGCACTGACTGTGCCACACGGCGCGCGACTTGGGCAGGGAGGGCCTGCCGAATGTGACCGGGCGCGTCCCCTCCGCTGCGCGCATGAGGCACCGTGCCCAACGGCCGGGGGAGCGAAACCAGCGAAACCCGTCCGTTATACGGCCTGCTGGTCGCCGCCCCCGCCGCCCTGGTCGCCGCCGCCCCCGTCCGTCAGGGTGCGCTCCAGTTCGGCCTCGAAGTCGTTGACGGTGGTGACGACGGTGTCCGCCATGTCGGCCAGGCCTGACAGTTGTTCGCTGATGTCGCCCCGGCCATCCTTCCAGCCGCTGACGAAGTCCTCGAGCGCGTTGACCACGCGCTCGTCGCCCATCGCGTCGTGGTACTGGTCGAACGTGTCCCCCGTGCGGTTCATGTACTCCTTGACACTCCGCAACTGGGGGGCGAATTCGGACAGTTCGGCGACTGGGATCGCGAGCCGCTCGCTGCTGTCGGGCATGCCCCGGCCTCCCCTCGTAGGAACTCATAGGAACTCGTAGGAATCAGATGAAGCGGAACGTGGACGTGATGGCGTCAAACACGTCGAAGAAGGAGTCGGCCAGATCCAGGACCTGGCTGCTGCCGGACACCAGCGCCACGGCCTGGCCGTCGCCCGGCACCGGGATGAACGTCTGCATCAGCACCGCCCGCACATGGCGCGTGTCTCCCGGCACCGGGATGTCCTCGATGCCCCGGGTGCGGGCCGCCACGCCGACGTCCTTGATGTCGACCGTGGAGACCTCGCGCCAGGCGTCGCCCGGCCTGCGGGCGACCTTCGTGCCCAACTGGCCGACGATCGACGCCGGGTCGGTGGGCAGGATCTCGCCGCTGGAGGTGCGCGCCCCGATGATCGAGACCGTCATCGACGCGGTGATCGGCGGGCCGCCGCCGAAGCTCTGCGCCATGCAGCCGCAGTACACCGCGCCGGAGTCCCACGCCTCGCGGGACTGGCGGCGCAGGAACGAGGAGATGACGTCGCGGTGTTCGGCCAGCTCCGGCTGGATGGCGATCCGCTCCTCCAGCATGCGCCGGATGCTGTCGTCCCGGGTCTCCGGGCGCAGGTCGAACTCCCACCAGGAGTCGGGGACCGAGATCCGGAACCCCTGGCGCTCCACGGTGACCGCGTCGGTCCACCTGTCGGCCATGGTTCAGTGCTCCTTCCGGCCCGGGGGCCTCGCTCACGCGGACAATCGCGGACAAAGCGCGGAGAAGAACTACTCGCGCAGCCCTTCCTCCAACTGCCGGTCCAGGTCCGCGAACCCGTCCGCCGCGCCGTGCAGGAAGTCGCCCAGGCCCTGGAGGGAGTCCATGGTCTGCTTCCCGCCCGTGGTGAACTCCTCGTAGGCCTGGTCGAACGCCACGGAGGAACGCGTCGTGACATAGCCGTCCTGCACCAGGTCGGCCACATACACCTTGAGCTGGTCGAACTTGGTGTTGAAGTCCTCCTTCGCTTCGATCAGCCGGTCCCCCGCGTCGCGCATGTCCTGATACGTGACGTCGACATCGCCTTCGCGACCCATGGGCAACACCCCCTTCCCACTAGCGTACGGGCGGACGGACCGCACCTCTCCTACGAGTTGGTAACAGGCGGTCCACGGCGGCGCAACAGGCCCTCGGGGTCAGTCGCCGTCCAGGATGCCGGTGAAGTCCGTTCCGGAGCCGAGGATCATGCCCGTGACGATGATGATCATGGTGGCGGGCACCATGAACACCAGCGTCGCCATGGTCGCCATCGGAATCGCGCGGGCGGCGCGGCGCCGGGCGTTCTGGGCGTCGGTGCGGCGCATGTCCCGGGCGATCTGGATGAGCGTGTCCGCGATCGGGGCGCCCAGTTCCTCGCCCTGCTGCAGGGCGGTGACGAACTGGTTGACGGGCTCGGAGTCGTTGCGGCGGCGCAGCTCGTCGAACGCCTGGCGGCGCGAGACGCCCATGTCCATCTGGCGCAGGGTGATGCGTATCTCGTCCGCCCAGGGCCCCTCGTAGCGGGCCGAGACCCGGTCCAGCGCCTGGCGGAAGCCGAGGCCCGCCGAGACGACGACCGCGAGCACGTCCAGGAAGTCGGGCAGCGTCCGGTCGATGACGTCCCGGCGGGTGCGGATGCCCTGCCAGATCGCGGCGTCCGCCGCGCACGCGCCGAACGCGAGCGACAGCAGGGAGAACAGCGGCCAGCCCGCCGCGTAGAAGATGACCGCGGTCACCAGCCCGAACAGGCCGTAGACCGCGCGGCGGGCGGCGTACCGGTCGATGGTGAGGCCGTCGGGGTTGCCCGCCTGGTCGATGCGCCGGCGCTTGCGGTCCACGGCCCGGCGGCCCATCAGGCGCAGCACCAGCGGCGCGAAGCGCATGCCGAGCCGGTCGACGACCGAGCCGGCGGCCGAGACGCGGGTGGAGCCGACCTCCAGCGCGAGCGCCAGGTCGGCGGGGAGCGGGGTGCCGGAGCGCAGCATGCGCACGGCCGTGATGATGCCGAACACGGCGACGCCCATGAGGAGTCCGAGTAGCAGTCCCACCGCGCCTGTCCTCCTAGACGTCGATGCGCCCGAAGCGGCGCACCACGATGAATCCGACGACGTACAGGCCGAGCGCCACCAGCATGGCGATCTGGCCGCCGGCGCTTCCGGTGACCCGGCCGAGGGCGCCGGGCGACATGGCGTTGATCATCAGCAGCGCGCCGAGGCCGAGCAGTGGCACGGTGACGGCGGTGGCGTTGATCTCGGCGAGCATGGTGCGCACCTCGCGCCGGGTCTCCTTGCGCTCCTCCAGGGTGGTGGTGAGGTTGCGCAGGGAGGCGACGATGGTGCCGCCGGCCCGGTTGGCGAGAACGAGCGTGGTGACGAGCACGGTCAGCTCGCGGGAGGGCAGCCGGGCGCCGAGCTCGCCCAGCGCCTCCTCCAGGGAACGGCCGACGGCGAGCTGATTGGCGACGTTCGCGAGTTCGGCGCCGGCCGGGTCCTCCATCTCCTCGGCGGCCATGGACAGCGCGGTGCGCATGGCGAGGCCAGCGGCGGTGCCGTTGGCGATGAGCCGGGCCAGTTCGGGGAGCTGGCTGATGAACTTCTCGGTGCGCCGGGCGCGTTGCCAGTTGAGGAAGAGGTTGCCGCCCCAGAGGGCGACGGCCGCGAAGACCGGGCCGAAGAACGGCGCGAGCACCGCGGAGCCGATGAGCCAGAGCGCGGCGACGGTGGCCAGCACATAGGCGGCGTACTCGCCGACGGTCAGGTCGAGCCCGGTGGCCTGGAGCTTCAGGCGCAGCCGGCGGCCCAGTTCGGTCTCGCGCAGCCGCCGGTCGAGCGCGTCGAATCTGCGGCGGCGGCCGGGCTGTCGCGCGGCGGACCGGGCGGCGTCGGCCGGGGCCGGGCCGGGGCCGGCGAGGCGGTCGATGAGGGCCTGCCGCTCGGCGCGGCCGGTGGCGTAGAGCCGGAGGCCGGCCACGGCGCAGACGAGCGCGAGCAGGGCCAGGCCGGTGGCGAGGAGGGAGAGGTCGCCCATGGGTCAGCTCGCTTCCCGGGTGGCGAGGTGGGAGTCGTCGAGGTGGACGCCGAACGCGGGCGGCACCTGTTCGCCCGCCAGATAGAGGCGGTCGGCGACGGCGCGCGGGACGGGGTAGTGCCGGAACCGGCCGTGCACCTGTCCGCCGGGGCTCATCGGCTCGGCCTGGAACTCGGCGACGGTGGCGATGCGGAACGGCTGCCGGCCGTGCGAGGCGACGATGGCGATCTCGGCCAGCCGGCGGGAGCCGTCGGGGTTGCGCACGAGCTGGACGAGCACGTCGACGGCGCTGTTGATCTGGTCGCGCAGCGCCTCGAACGGCACCTGGAGTTCGGACATGGAGGCGAGGGTCTGGAGGCGCAGCAGCGCGTCCTCCGCGCTGTTGGCGTGAACGGTGGCCAGCGAGCCGTCGTGGCCGGTGGACATGGCCTGCAGCATGTCCAGGGTCTCGCCGCCGCGAACCTCGCCGACGATGATGCGGTCGGGGCGCATGCGCAGGGAGTTGCGCACGAGGTCGCGGATGGTGACCTCGCCCTTTCCCTCGATGTTGGGCGGGCGCGATTCGAGGCGGATGACGTGGCTCTGCTGGAGCTGGAGTTCGGCGGCGTCCTCGACGGTGACGATGCGTTCGCCCTCCGGGATCAGGCCGCTGAGGGCGTTGAGCAGGGTGGTCTTCCCGGAGCCGGTGCCGCCGGAGACGATGACGTTGAACTTGGCGCGCACCAGTCCGGACAGCAGCAGCACCAACTGCTCGTCCAGCGTGCCGAATCCGATGAGCTCGGCGAGTGTGTAGGCGCGGGGGAAGCGGCGGATGGTGAGGGTGGCGCCGCTGAGGGACAGCGGGGGGATGATGACGTTGACGCGCTCGCCGGTGGGCAGGCGGGCGTCCACCATCGGATTGGACTCATCCACGCGGCGGTTGACGGTGGAGACGATGCGTTCGATGGTCTGCATGAGCTGCTCCTCCGAGGCGAAGCGCAGCGGCAGCCGCTCCACGCGCCCGGAGCGTTCGACGTAGATCTGGTCGGGGCCGTTGACCATGATCTCGGTGATGGAGGCGTCCTCCAGGAGCGGTTCGAGGATGCCGAGGCCCAGCGCCTCGTCCACGACGCGGCGGATGAGCAGGGCGCGCTGCTGGGTGGAGAGCACCGGCCCCTCGCGGCTGAGGATGTGGCCGAGCACGCGCTCCAGGCGGTCGCGCCGTTCGCTCATGCCGAGCGACGACATCTCGGCGAGGTCGATCTCCTCCAGCAGCTTGGCGCGGTAGGTCGCGACGAGCCGCCCGTCGTCCGATCCGACGGCGGCGGGCTCGTCGGGGGCGTGGACTCGTGATCGCAGGCCCATCGCTCGCTCCTTCACCTCGGTCAACCGGCTTCCTCACCCGGCTTCAGTCACACGGCATCGTCACGGTTCGGCTGGCCTCGCCGAAGTCCTCGATGAACGGCAGGACGGACGGCACGGACACGCGCGCCGTCACGGTGGCCTCCTCGCCGCAGAGCGCCACGGGGTCGATCTCGACGGTGAGCCAGTCGCTCACCGCGGCCTCGCCGACGGCCTCGTACTGGTCCTCGATATCCTCCTGCGCCGCGGTCCGGGCGGCGGCCCGGGCCGCGCTGCCGGCCTGAAGGGCGGCATACCCGGCGATGCCGAGCTGAAGCCCGGCGAGCGCGACGATGACGAGCAGCGGCAGCCAGCCGGCGAACTCGATCGCGGTGACGCCCGCGTCGCGGCGGCGGCGCCAGGGGGGCCAACGGCGCTGTGCGCGGGGGGCGTTCCGGACCGGGGTCATCGGCTCAGTCCTCCTCGGCCGCGCCGGCGGTGCCGGAGACGGTGAGCGGGAGGTTGAAGGCGCCGGGGAACATCACGGGCACCTCGATGTCCACGTGAGCCTTGCGGACGTTGCCCTCCAGGGGGCAGGAGACCTCGGCGGACCAGCCGCCCGGCAGGTGTTCGAGCGCGGCGGCCTCGCAGGCCGCCGCCTCGTCGCCGTCGGCTCCGGCGGCGGCCCGGGCGCCCTCGTCCGCCGCGTTTCCGGCCAGGGAGAAGGCGTAACCGATCAGAATGCACTGCCAGATGGCCGCCATCATCACGAGAATGAGCGGGAACAGCCCGGCGAACTCCACGAACACCGCGCCCCGGTCCCGCTCGCGCTCCCCCGGCCGGACCCTCATGACCGCCTGCCCCGCCGTCTGCCCCCGGTGGCGGCCTGCTCCGCGCCGGCCAGGCCGAGCTCGGCGGCCAGCGACCACATCGCGCGCCGCACCTGGCCCCGGCCGTCCAGGTCCTGGATGCGGCCGGCGTCCTGCGCCTCCTGCAACTCCCGGAACCCGGCCGGGATCACGCTGCGCGCCACCTGAGTGCCGGTGATACGGGAGATGAGCTGCGGCTGGATGGCGCTGCCGCGGCCGAGGCGGTTGACCACGGTGAGGGTGTCGGCCGCCTTGCGGATGCGCAGCCGGTCCCACATGCGGACCATGCGGTTCACCGCGCGGACCGAGATCACATCGGGGGTGGTGACGAGGAGGGCGGCGTCGGCCATCTCCACAGCCGCGGCGTTCGCGCTGTTCATATGGGAGCCGCAGTCCACGACGACCACGTCGTGACGCGACCTGACCGCCGTCAGCAACTGCCGCGCGGTGGCGTCGCTCACGTCCTCGCCGCGCTCCCCCTCGGCGGGCGCGATCAGCATCGACAGGCCGGTCTCATGGGTGAAGACGGCCTCGGCGAGGACCTGCGGGGAGATGTCGGCGATGCCCGCGAGATCGGCGACGGAACGGCGGAACTGGACGTCGAAGTAGGAGCCGACGTCACCGCACAGCAGATCGAGGTCGACCAGGATGACGCCCCGCTCGAACGGCCCCGACGTCTGGGCGGCCAGGGCCAGTTGAGTGGCGAGCAGGGTGGCGCCGACGCCGCCCTTGGCGCCGGCGACGCTGACGATCCGGCCGCCCGGCCCGGCCACGACCTCGCTGCCGGCGCCCAGGTGGCGGCGCATGCCGGCCGCCCACTGGGCGGCGGCGGCGACGCGGGCGCCCAACTCCTCGTAGGACAGCGGCAGCCCGGCCAGGCCGCGCGCGCCGGCGTCCATGGCGGCCGAGTACAGCCCGGCGGTGGGGTCGGCGGAGACGAGCACCACGCCCACCGCCGGGAACCGCAGGGCCACTTCGCGGATCAGCTCCAGCGCCGGCAGCGGGCCCATCCGCTCGTGGATCACCACGACCTCGGGCAGCTCGGCGACCGACTCGTGGGTGAGCGAGGCCAACGTGTCCAGCAGCGCGGTGGAGTCCGGGACGGCACGCATCGGCTCGCTGTCGGGCAACTGGCTGAGCAGCGTGATCAGGGAGCGGGCGGTGTCCGGGTCACCCACCGCGGGCAGAATGCGCGTCGTCATCGGTCCACCTGACTTCTACGGGGAGAGCTCGTCGATTCCGGTGTGCGGAGCGCCGACGATGTCACCAATGATGGTGTACGTGCGCTCGTCGGCCGGAATCTCCTCCTCGTCCCCGGGCGCCACGAGGGCGAGCCGGACCTGCTCGGCGAACGCCTCGGCGAAGGTGACACGCTGCGCGTCCGTGTTGTCCAGGGCGAAGGTGATGGGCACCGCCTCGGTGGCGTTGCTGTCCTCGTCCTCCACCTCGGTCAGGTCGCCGACCTCGATGACCTCGGCGTTGTTCACCATGAGCTGGACGACCTCGGTCTCCTGCGCCTGGTCGCCCTCGCCCTCCCGGACCCGGAAGGCGGCGTACATGTTGATCGAGGCGCCGGGATAGATCTTGCCGGCCACCCCGGTGGACGCGTCGATCATGACGGCGATCTCCTGCTGGCCGGGGTCGAGTTCGGGCCGGTCGGAGAGCATGTCGTCCTGGAGCAGGGAGCCTTCGGTGAGCGGGCCGACGGCGACCTGGTCCTCGATCTGCGCCAGGTCGGTCACGGCCGAGTCCGGTATGTACCGCTCGGGGATGCTGACCTCGCGCAACTGGTCGGCCGTCACCTCCTGGTACGGCTCGATGTCCTCGGCCAGTTCGTACGCCGTCCGCTCGGGACCGACCTTGGACTCCACGTCGTTGATCACCGCGAGCACCCCGGCGAACGCCCCGACGGCGAGCAGGACCGAAACGAGCAGCAGGAGGATGCCGCGTCGCTGGCGAGCGTTCATGAAGCGTGTCTACCCTCTCCGTCGTGTGTGCGGTCATCCCGCGCCGGGGGCGAGCGCCCGGCGCCGCGCTGTCCCTATGGCGCGCGGCCTGCGCTCCAGCGGCACCACGGGCGCGGAGCAGAAGGCGCAGCGGTCGCCGATCAGCGTGAGGCCGCACCAGTGGCACGCCTCCTGCCGCATCTGACTCACCATCTGGTAGAGCAGGGAGACATCCGGTATGGCGGCGGCGAACTCCACCAGCTTCGCGGTGGCCCACCAGGTGGTGGACTCGGCGGGCATCGGCACGGGGTGCAGCCCCTGCACCTGCCACTGGCGGGCGAGCCGGCCGGTGACCCACTCGCTGCCCAGGGTGCCGGGCGCGTAGGTGAGCGCGGTGGAGAACTGCGGCCCGGCGAGCGCCACATCGCCGTCGGCGCGGACGAGCTGAGGGGTGGGCCCGGCCAGCACGGCGCACTGGCCGCCGGGGTGGCGGGTGCCGTTGCCGGCGGGGAGGCTGACCGGCACGCGGTGCAGGCGCGCGCCCGAGGCGAGCAGCGCGCCGGCGTAGATGTAGTGGGCCAGCAGGCGCGCGGAGGCGCCCAGTACGCCGGGGCTGAAGTCGCAGGCGGAGAGCTGGCGGAGCTGGCGGACCAGCACGGCGGTGCCCAGCGGCGGCAGGGCGCTGGGCAGCAGGGCTATGCGGTCGGACTCAAGCATGGCCCGGACGGCGTGGAGGCGCTGGACGTAAGGGCGCGGGGTGGTGGTCGGGTAGAGCACGATGGCGTACCCGTGCCGGGTGAGCAGCTCGCTGATCTCGGCGAGCGCGGTGGGGAAGTCCTGGCGCTCCGGCGCGGTCAGCACATGGGCGCTGGGCGTGTGCTGGTCGGTGGGGGGCAGCACGAGGTCGGCGCTGGTCACCGCGATGGCAATCGGCATGCCGCTCCCCCCGGGCTGAACACCCGTCTCGATTAGAGGTGAGTCTGCCAGTTGGGCAGCTTATCCACTCCCCGGGCGGGGAAAACAGCGCGGATCCCGGCCGCTGCCTAGAAGAACGTGCGGATGTAGTCGGTGACCGTGCCGTCCCCCGCGACCAGGGGGATCAGCGGCCACTTCTCGAAGATCGTGCAGGGGTGCGACATCCCCAGCGCGACCCAGTCGCCCACCTGCGGCACGCTCTCGCCGGTGAGGAACGCGTGCTGGTCGGCGAGCCTGCTGACGGCCAGCCCGGCGCCGCCGCTCACCCGGCCCTCCGGCGTGCGCACCGCCTGCACCTCCGGCAGGCCCAGGTCGTAGGCGATGTCCCGCTTCCCGGCGTTGATGAGGGCGAGCGTGGGCTCGGGCCGAGAGACGACCTGGGCCCACAGCCGGAAGGCCGGCAGCAGCGAGCCCTCCTGGGGCACCCGGTTGAACGGGGTGACCTCCCGGTACCGGCCGTCGTCATGGCTGATGTAGGCGCCGGAGCGCAGCAGCCGGCAGGTGGGGCGGGACAGGTCGGGCAGCTCGCCGAACGCGGCGGCCACCACGTCGAACCACGCGCTGCCGCCCGCGCTGACGACGATCTCCTCCGCCGCCGCGAACCGGCCCGCCTTGTCGAACTCGACGGCCAGCCCGCACAGCGCGTCCATCCACTCCCGCACCGTGTCGGCGTCCGCGTCGGGCAGCTCGCCCTCGTAGCCCGCGACGCCGGTCAGCCGCAGCGTGGCGGTGGCGGCCACGGCGTCGGCTACCGTCGCCGCCTCCCCCGCGTCCCGCACGCCGGAGCGTGCGCCCGGCGCGCCCAGCTCGACGACCACCTCCAGCGGGCGCCCGGCGCCGGCCGCGGTCAGCGCCGCGTCCATCAGCTCGACGCCGCGCGCCGAGTCCACGTAGACCACACAGCGGAACGCCGGGTCGGCGGTCAGCTCCCGGGCCAGCCACGCCAGGGCCGCCGCGTCCACCACCTCGTTGGCGAGGAAGATCCGCCGCACCCCGAACGCCCGCGCCACGCGCGCCTGGTGGGGCACCGCGACCGTGATCCCCCAGGCGCCGTGGTCGAGCTGGCGCTGGAAGAGCCGCGGCGACATCGTCGTCTTGCCGTGCGGGGCCAGGGCCAGGCCGTGGCGGCTGGCGAATCGTTCCATGCAGCAGATGTTGTGCTCGACGGCCTCCGCGGAGAGCGTCAGCACCGGCGTTATGAACCCGCCGCTGTACAGGTCGCGCCGCTCGGCCGTCAGCTCGCCCACGGTGCGGCCCGCCGCGTCCGGCGGCAGCCCCTTGAAGCGGTGATCGACGATCTCGTCGGCGAGCGTGTCGAGCGACGTGGTCATGGCGACTCCGGGTGACCGAGTGAATGCGTGCGCGAGCAGTCCCCGACCCTACCTAGCACCCGGTACGGAGAAGGTCAACGGAGTGCGATCGGATGGTAACGCCGCCTCCGGCCCGGGCGTCACCCGCGTGGGCGAAAACACAGAGCGCGCCGCGTTACACGGCCGTAAGGTTGCGGGCATGCAGGTGATCCAGTCGACCAAGCTCGCGAATGTCTGCTACGAGATCCGTGGCCCGGTGCTCGAAGAGGCGCAGCGGCTCGAGGCGGCGGGCCACCGCATCCTGAAGCTCAACACGGGGAACCCGGCGGCGTTCGGCTTCGACTGCCCCCCGGAGATCCTGGAGGACATCCTGCGGAACGTGGGCACCGCCCACGGTTACGGGGACGCCAAGGGCCTGCTGTCCGCGCGCCGCGCGGTGATGCAGCACTACCAGACCAAGGGCATCCATCTGTCCGTCGAGGACGTCTACCTGGGCAACGGCGTCTCCGAGCTGATCCAGATGTCCATGCAGGCGCTGCTCGACGACGGCGACGAGGTGCTGGTCCCCGCGCCCGACTATCCGCTGTGGACGGCCTCGGTCGCGCTGGCCGGCGGCACCGCCGTGCACTACCGCTGCGATGAGCAATCCGAGTGGATGCCGGATCTGGCGGACATCGAGCGGAAGATCACCGACCGGACCAAGGCCCTGGTCATCATCAACCCGAACAATCCGACCGGCGCCGTATACAGCACGGAGATGCTGCGGGAGCTCACGGAGATCGCCCGGCGGCACCGGCTGGTGGTGTGTTCCGACGAGATCTATGACCGGATCCTGTACGACGACGCCGTGCACACGTCGACCGCCGCGATCGCGCCCGACCTGCTGACGCTCACGTTCAACGGCCTGTCGAAGAACTACCGCGTGGCCGGCTTCCGCTGCGGCTGGCTGGCCGTGTGCGGGCCCAAGGACCACGCGACCAGCTATGTCGAGGGCCTGACCATCCTGGCCAATATGCGGCTGTGCGCCAACATGCCGGCCCAGCACGCCGTGGCCGCGGCCCTCTTCGGCCGCCAGTCGATCGAGCAGCTTGTGCTGCCCGGCGGCCGCATCCTCGAACAGCGGGACACCACCTACGAGATGCTGACCCGCATCCCCGGGGTGACCTGTGTGAAACCGAAGGGCGCGCTCTACGCGTTCCCCCGGCTCGACCCCAAGGTCTACAAGATCAAGGACGACCGGCAGATGGTCCTCGACCTGCTGCGCGCCGAGAAGATCATGATCGTGCACGGCACCGGGTTCAACTGGCCGGAGCCGGACCACTTCCGCATCGTCACGCTGCCGCAGGCCAGCGAACTGGCAAGCGCCATCGAGCGGATCGGCTCCTTCCTCGACGGCTACAACCAGTACTGACCGTACTGAGGCCGGGCCCCGCACGCCGTCGTGCGGGGCCCCGCGCCGTCAGCCGTCGGCCCGTCAGCGGAGGCGGTCCAGCCGCTCACACAGCTCCCGGTACTCCTCCCACAGCCCCTCGGGGGCGCGCGCGCCGAACGTGCGCAGGTGGTCGGGGATCAGCGCGGCCTCCTGGCGCCAGACCTCGGGGTCGACCTCCAGCAGGAACGAGAGCTGCTCCGGAGTGAGTTCGAGCCCGTCGGTGTCCAGCTCACCGGCCGCGGGCAGCACGCCGATGGCGGTCTCGACGCCCTCGGCCCGCCCGTCGAGGCGCTCGACGATCCACTTCAGCACCCGGATGTTCTCGCCGAAGCCGGGCCAGACGAAGCGGCCGTCGCCGTCCTTCTTGAACCAGTTGACGTAGTAGATCTTCGGCAGCCGCTCCGGGTCCGGCGCGCGCTCGCCCATGGCCAGCCAGTGCGCGAAGTAGTCGCCCATGTGGTAGCCGCAGAACGGCAGCATGGCGAACGGGTCCCGGCGCAGCTCGCCGACCGTTCCCTCGGCCGCGGCGGTCTTCTCGGAGGCGACGTTCGCGCCGAGGAAGACGCCGTGCCGCCAGGAGAACGACTCGGTGACCAGCGGAACGGCGGTGGCGCGCCGCCCGCCGAAGAGGATCGCCGAGATGGGCACCCCGGCCGGGTCCTCCCACTCGGGGGCGATCGTCGGGCACTGCGCGGCGGGCACGGTGAACCGGGCGTTGGGGTGGGCGGCCGGCCGCCCGCTCGCGGGGGTCCAGTCCTCGCCGCGCCAGTCGGTGAGGTGCGCGGGCGGCTCCGCGGTCATGCCCTCCCACCAGACGTCGCCGTCGTCGGTGAGGGCGACGTTGGTGAAGACCGAGTTCCCCCACAGGGTGCGCATGGCGTTGGCGTTGGTGCTCTCGCCGGTGCCGGGGGCGACCCCGAAGAAGCCCGCCTCCGGGTTGATGGCGCGCAGCCGCCCGTCCTCGCCGAAGCGCATCCAGGCGATGTCGTCGCCGACGGTCTCCACCCGCCAGCCGGGCAGGGTGGGCCGGAGCATGGCCAGGTTGGTCTTGCCGCAGGCGGAGGGGAACGCGGCGGCCACGTACCGGGGCTCGGCGCCGCCGGGCGGCGTGAGCTTGAGGATCAGCATGTGCTCGGCCAGCCAGCCCTCGTCGCGGGCCATCACCGAGGCGATGCGCAGCGCGTAGCACTTCTTGCCCAGCAGCGCGTTGCCGCCGTAACCGGAGCCGAAGGACCAGATCTCGCGGGTCTCGGGGAAGTGCGAGATGTACTTGACCGGGGCGCACGGCCACGGCACGTCCGCCTGTCCCTCGGCGAGCGGGGCGCCGACGGAGTGGACGGCCCTGACGAACTGCCCGTCCTCGCCCAGCTCCTTCAGCACGGCGCTGCCCATCCGGGTCATGGTGCGCATGGCGACGGCGACATACGCGGAGTCGGTGATCTCCACGCCGAGCGCGGAGAGCGGGGAGCCGATGGGCCCCATGCAGAACGGCACCACGTACATGGTCCGGCCGCGCATCGCACCGCGGAACAGACCTTTCGTACCGGTGAAGATCTCCCGCATGTCGGCGGGGGCCATCCAGTTGTTGGTGGGACCGGCGTCCTCCTGCCGTTCCGAGCAGATGAAGGTGCGGTCCTCGACCCGGGCGACATCGGTCGGGTCGGAGGCGGCGTAGTACGAGCCGGGCCGCTTCTCGGGGTTGAGCCTGATGAACGTGCCCTTGGCGACGAGATCCGCGCAGAGGCGGTCGTACTCCTCCTGGGAGCCGTCGCACCAGACGACCCGGTCGGGCTCGGCGAGTGCGGCGATCTCTTCGACCCAGGTGATGAGCTTGTGGTGCCGGGTCGGGGCGTGGGCGGCGACGGGAGCGGCTGATGTCAGCGTCACGTTCGCTCCAGAGGGTTGAGGGTGGTCGAGCTGTACGCGCTCATCCGAAGAGCGGAGCGCTCATCTGATAGTGCCCCCTCGCCTCTTCCGTGTCCAGTGCAGCTCAGATGAGCGCACGCCTCTTTCAACACCTTGACATTCACTGACTTTTGGGAGTCACTATCAATTCACGGTGTCCCCGGAGGTGCCCCTTGGCCGACTCCCCGCAGGGCGACCCGCGCCGCTGGTGGGCGCTGGGCGCTCTGGTCGTCGCGGTGCTCGTGCTCGGGTACGACATGACCGTCCTCAACGTGGCCCTGCCGACCCTGGCCGCCGAACTGCACGCCGGCACCGGCGAGCAGCAGTGGTTCGTCAACGCGTTCCTCGTCGTCTTCGCCGCGGCCCTGCTGCCCGCGGGCCTGCTCGGCGACCGGTTCGGGCGGCGCCGGATGCTGGTCACCGGGCTGGTGATCACGCTGGCCGGCTCGTTCCTCGGCGCGTTCGCGGACACCCCGGGGGCGCTGATCGCCGCCCGCGGCGTGATGGGGCTGGGCGCCGCCCTGGTCAGCCCGCTCGCGGTGGCGGTCCTGCCCTCGCTCTTCGGCCCGGCGGAGCGCGGCCGGGCCATCGCCACGGTCACCTCCGGGCTGGCCGTGGGCATGCCGCTCGGCCCGCTCGTCGGCGGCTGGCTGCTCGACCGCTACTGGTGGGGCTCGACCTTCCTGCTCAGCGTTCCGCTGATCGCCGCCGGCATCGCCGCCTGCCTCCTGCTGCTGCCGGAGAGCCGGGACCCGGCCGCGCCGCGCGTCGACCCGGTCGCCACCGCGCTGAGCGCGGGTGGCCTCGGCGCGCTGGTGTTCGGCCTGATCGAGGGGCCCGGGCGCGGCTGGGACGATCCGGTGGTCCTCGGCACGCTCGGCGGCTCGGTCCCGTTGCTCGCGCTGCTCGTCGCCCATGAGCGCCGGCGCGCGCGCCCCATGCTGGACGTCGGCTTGCTGCGCCTGCCCGGCTTCGGCGGCAACGCGCTGGTCGGCGCCCTGATCAGCTTCATCCTCGCCGGGCTGCTGTTCGTGCTCCCCCAGTACCTCCAGGCGGTGCGCGGCCACGACGCGTTCGGCACCGGGATCCGGGTGATGCCCCTGCTGGCCGGGCTGCTGGTGGCCGCGCGCGGCTGCCCGCCGCTGGTCGGACAGTTCGGGCGGCGCGGTGTGGTGGCCACCGGGCTGGTGCTGCTGTGCTTCTCCGGCGTCCTGGGCAGCACCACGGAACCCGACTCCGGCTTCGCCCTGACCGCCGCCTGGATGACGGTGACCGGGCTCGGCGCCGGGCTGTCCCTGGTTCCCGCGATGGACGCGGCGCTCGGCGCGCTGCCCCGGGAGCGGGCCGGCGTCGGCTCCGGGCTGCTGATGGCCACGCGGCAGGTCGGCGGCGCGCTCGGCGTCGCACTGCTCGGCAGCCTGCTCGCGCAGGTCTACCGCGACCGGCTGACGACCGACGGCCTGCCGGCCGCCGCCGCCGCGACCGCCCGCGAATCGGTCGTCGCCGCCCACGCCGTGGCCGACCGCCGGGGCCTGACCGCGCTGGCGGAGTCGGCCGACGCGGCGTTCGTGCACGGCATGAGCGTGACGCTGTACCTGTGCGCCATCGCCGCGCTCGCCGCCGCGCTCGTGGCGGGCCTGGTGCTGGCCCCGCGGCGGGCCGGGGAACCGGTCGCGGCCCCCGCCGAGGGCGAGGCCCGCGCATGAGCCGCCCGCCCGCCGAGCCGACGGCCAGGACCGGCCTGCGCGAGCTGAAGAAGCAACGCACCCGCCGGGCGATCCGGCGCGCCGCGTACCGGCTCTTCGGCGAGCAGGGCTACGACGCCACCCGCGTCGACCAGATCGCCGAGGCCGCGGAGGTCTCCACCAGCACGGTGTTCCGCTACTTCCCCACCAAGGAGGACATCGTCCTCACCGACGAGGACGACCCCGTCCTGGAGGCCGCGCTCCGGGCCCGGCCCGCCGGCGAGCCGCCGCTGACAGCCCTGCGCGAGGCGCTGCGCGAGACGGTCCGCACGGTCTACGCGAGCCCCGAGTGGGTGGCCGAGGTCGAGCAGCGCATGCGCCTGGTCCGCTCGGTGCCCGCGGTCCGCGCCCGCCTGGACGAGAGCATGGCCGCCACCGGGGACCTGCTGGCCGAGGTCCTGGCCGCCCGCACCGGCCGTTCCCCCGACGAACTGGAGCTGCGGGTCTTCATCGGCGCGACGCTCGGCGCCCTGCGCGAGGTCCTGATGCACTGGGTCGCCCGGGGCCTGCGCGACGACCTGATGTCGCTGCTGGACCGCGCGATGGACGTTCTCGAACACGACCTGGCGGACTAGGGTCTGTCCGTCACCTGAGCTGGTCCGCCAGCGTCTCCGGGTCGGTCGTGGGCGCCGAGCAGACGAAGCCGCGGCAGACGTACGCCGTGGGGCGGCCGTCGCGCAGCGGGCGGTCGGCCAGCAGGGGCGGCAGGTCGGGCGCGCCGGGGACGCCGTGGGCGACCACCGCACCGGGGGCGGTCGCGCGCAGCGCCGTGTCGTGCAGGGCGCGCGTCGCCGCGTCGTCCGGCGGGCCGACCACGGCCACCTCGCGGGGGCCGTCCAGGGCGGCCTCGGCCACCGCCAGGCCCCAGCCGATGAAGCGCGGCGCCCGGGGGCCCAGGGACGTCACGATGCCCAGCGCCCGTTCCGCCGCGCCGCGGTGCCGGTCGCTGCCGGTGTACGCGGCGTACGACAGCAGCGCGCCCGCCGCCGCCGTCCAGCCCGCCGGGGTGGCCCCGTCCGTGGGGTCCTGCGGGCGGCGGATCAGCCGCTCCGCGTCGTCCGCCGTGTCGAACAGCTCGCCGTCCTCGCCCGTGAAACGCGCCAGCACCGTCTCCAGCAGCGCCCCGGCCCGGTCCAGCCAGGCGCGCGTCCCGGTCACCGCGTACAGCGCGAGGAAGCCCTCGGCGACGTCGCCATAGTCGTCGAGCACGCCCGCGCTCGGCCCGGCCCGCCCGTCCCGGGAGGTGCGCGCCAGCCGGCCGTCCGGGGTCAGGTGCACGGCGACCAGCAGCTCGGCCGCGGCCACCGCAGCGTCGACCAGGTCCGGCCGGCCGAAACAGGCGCCGGTCTCCGCGAGCGCGGCGATGGCCAGCCCGTTCCACGCGGCGATGACCTTCTCGTCGCGCTCCGGGCGCGGCCGGCCCTCCCGGGCCGCCAGCAGCCGGGCGCGCAGGCCCTCGGGCGCCGGTTCGCCCGGCAGCCGCAGCGTCCCCGCCTCGCCGATGCCGAACACCTCGGCGGCCAGCGCCGCGTCCGCCGGGCCCAGCGCCGCGGTGAGCTGCTCCGGGGACCACACGTAGAACGCGCCCTCCGCGTGGCCGCCGCCCTCCGGCGCCTCGCTGTCCGCGTCCAGCGCCGAGGCCAGTCCCCCCTCGGCCGTGCGCAGCTCGCGCACCATGAAGTCGGCCGTCTCCAGCGCGACCCGGCGGGCCAGGTCCGAGCCGGTGGCCCGCCACAGATGGGTGTAGACGCGGGCGAGCAGCGCGTTGTCGTAGAGCATCTTCTCGAAGTGCGGCACCGTCCAGGTGGCGTCCACCGCGTACCGCGCGAAGCCGCCGCCGAGCTGGTCGTAGATCCCGCCGCGCGCCATGGCCTCACAGGTCCGCTCGGCCATGCGCAGCGCCTCGGCCGCGCCGGTGCGGGCGTGGTGGCGCAACAGGAACTCCAGCGCCATCGACGGCGGGAACTTCGGCGCCCCGCCGAAGCCGCCGTTCGCCGCGTCGAACTCGCCCGCGAGTCCGCCGACCGCCGCCGCCAGATCCTCCGCACCGGGCGGGGCGGGCGCCGTATAGGTCAGCCGCCGCTCGGCCAGCTCCCGGGTGATCCGCCCGGCGACCTGGGAGATCTCCCCCCGCCGGTCGGTCCACGCCGTGTGCACGCCCTGGAGGAGCTGCGTGAACGACGGGATGTCGGCGTGCGGACGCGGAGGGAAGTAGGTGCCGAAGAAGAACGGCTCGCCGTCCGCGGTCATGAACACGGTCATCGGCCAGCCCCCCTGCCCCGTCGCGGCCTGCACGGCGTCCATGTACACCGAGTCCACGTCCGGGCGCTCCTCCCGGTCCACCTTGACCGAGACGAAGTGCGCGTTCAGATAGGCGGCGACGGAGGCGTCCTCGAAGCTCTCCCGGGCCATGACATGGCACCAGTGACAGCTCGCGTATCCCACGCTGAGCAGGACGGGAACGTCTCGCCGCCGTGCTTCCTCGAACGCCTCCGCACACCACGGCCACCACTCGACGGGGTTGTCCGCGTGCTGAAGCAGATAGGGCGAGGTCTCGGCGGCGAGTCGATTGGCCATGCGTCCATCCTGCACCGCGTGGCGGGATCAGGCCGCCTGGTAGGGCTTGGCCTCCAGGACCTTGACGCGGGCGGTGCTGCCGTTGGGGAGCTGGTACTCGGCGTCGTCGCCGACCTTCTTGCCGTTCACACCGCTGCCCAGCGGCGACTGCGGCGAGTAGGTCTCGATGTCCGAGGTGGCGAACTCGCGGGAGGCGAGCAGGAACGTCATCGTGTCGTCCTCGTCGCCGTCGAAGGCGATCGTCACGACCATGCCGGGCTCCACCACGCCGTCGTCGGCGGGGGCCTCGGCGACCTTGGCGTTCTCCAGGAGCTGGTTGAGCTGGCGCACCCGCGCCTCCATCTTCCCCTGCTCCTCCTTGGCCGCGTGGTACCCCGCGTTCTCCTTGAGGTCGCCCTCTTCACGGGCCTGCTCGATCTTCTTCGCGATCTCGACGCGGGCCGGACCCGTCAGGTGATCCAGCTCCGCCTTGAGCTGGTCATACGCCTCCTGGGTCAGCCAGGTGACAGTGTCGCTGGTCTGCGTCACAGGTGCTCCTCGGGGATAGGGAAACTACAGGGAACAAAAAACGAAGGCCCGACCCGGACGTCTGCGCTCCTGGGCGGGCGATGCATCGATCGAAATATCGACTCTAACAATGCCGGTCGATGTGCGGAAGGATTACCCTCCGCTGCCGCGCGCAAACCCTCGGGACGCCTAGTCGGCGGGGCGATCCGCCTCCGAACAGCCCATAAGCTCGGCGGATGTCGCGCGCCCAGTGGTGCGCAGCGTCACCGAGCGGTGCACGCTCCCGGCGTCCTCGTCGAACCGGAAGTCGCCGCGCCCCACCTCCAGTCCGTCCTCCGCCTGGGCACGCACGGTGCACACACCGTCGGTGCCCGAGGGCTTGCGGACCGCGAGATTGATCTCGATTTCGCCGTCCGAGACGACCTCGAAGCCGGTCAGCTCGCCGGTGACCTTCTGCTCGCCGATGTAGGACACCCCGGCCCAGCCGACGAAGCCGAGCAGCGCGACGCCCAGCACCAGGCCGGTGATCCGCAGCCGCCGGTCGGTGCGGGCGTCGGCGGCGCCGGAGCGGCCGTAGCGGCCCTCGGGAAGCCCTGCTCGCACATCAGCCATGACGGTCGGTCCTCGCGGTGAACGGTGGTCGTTGCGGTGGGTCGTTGCGGTGATCGGCGACCGGCCGAAATACGGAATAACGGGGCCGCTCCATCAGTCACTATAGAAGGCGTCTGCCGGAGACCGACCACCGACTTAAGGACGAGGACCGAGCCTTGACCGAGCGACTGCGACTCATGGCCGTGCATGCCCATCCGGACGACGAGTCCAGCAAGGGCGCCGCCACCATGGCCAAATACGTGTCCGAGGGCGTGGACGTGCTGGTGGCCACCTGCACGGGCGGCGAGCGCGGCTCCATCCTCAACCCCAAGCTCCAGGGCGACCCCTACCTGGAGGAGCACATCCACGAGGTGCGGGCCAAGGAGATGGCCGAGGCCCGGGAGATCCTGGGCGTGCGCCAGGAGTGGCTGGGCTTCGTCGACTCGGGGCTGCCGGAGGGCGACCCGCTGCCGCCGCTGCCCGAGGGGTGTTTCGCGCTCCAGGAACTGGAGGTGGCGACGGAGCCGCTGGTGCGGCTCATCCGGTCGTTCCGGCCGCATGTGATCACCACCTACGACGAGAACGGCGGCTATCCGCACCCGGACCACATCATGACCCACAAGGTCTCGATGGCGGCCTTCGAGGCCGCCGGGGACCCGGAGCGCTTCCCGGGGACGGGCGAGCCGTGGGAGCCGCTGAAGCTGTACTACAACCAGGGCTTCAACAGGCCCCGCACCGTGGCACTGCACGAGGCGATGCTCGCCCGCGGGCTGGACTCGCCCTACGGGGAGTGGCTGGAGCGCTGGGACGCCGCCGACTGGCCGGAGCGGCAGCTCACGACCCGCGTGCCCTGTGCGGAGTTCTTCCCCGTCCGGGACAAGGCGCTGATCGCGCACGCCACCCAGATCGACCCGGACGGCGGCTGGTTCAAGGTGCCGATGGAGATCCAGCAGGAGGTCTGGCCGACGGAGGACTACGAGCTCGCCCGCTCCCGCGTCGACACCTCCCTACCCGAGTCGGACCTCTTCGCCGGCATCCGGGAGAATTGAACGCATGAGTGACCTGCTACCCCTCGCCGAGGAGCTCAACGAGTACACGGTGACGCCCGGAGTGCTGGGCTTCATCGTGTTCGCGGTCCTGGGCGTGGGCGTCTGGATCCTGCTGAAGTCCATGAGCAAACACCTCGGACGCATCGCCGTCACGGAAACGGAGGAGCGGAGCGCGGAGCGCGCCGGCCAGGCCGACGCCGGGCGGCAGCCCCAGCGCTCCTGACGGCCGGCGGCGCCGGCGCCGTCACGGCGTGGGTGCCGCCACCCCGATCACGTCCCGGGCGCCGCGCCGGGGCACCATGCCCAGCCGCCAGGCGGGCCAGCCGTCCTCCGGGCCCTGGCCGCGCTCCAGCACCAGGGCATAGGTGTGCGCGACGTCCGTCACACGCGGGTCGCGCAACGGGTGCTCGGAGCGCAGCAGTTGCGCCAGCTCCTCCTGGGCGACCGCCTGCCCGACCTCCGAGCCGCCGGGCGAGGCCAGCGGCAGCAGGGTGCAGCGCAGCAACTGGGCCCAGTCGGCGCCGCGGGCGTCCGGCCCCTCCCCATACCCCTCGGTGAACAGGCGCAGCGCCTCGTCGGCCAGCTCCAGCGCCTGGCCCAGCCGCTCGTTCCCCGCCTCGATCACCGCCAGCTCCACGCACGACCACGCCTCGCCCCGGCGCACGCCGGCGCGCTGGTAGTCGCGGCGCGCGTCGGTCAGCAGTTGCCGGGCGAAACCGCTGTTGCGCAGGGAACCCGTGGACTCGGCGCGCATGTCGCGGGTGAGGCGCGCGGAGTGGTGGCGGGCGCTGGCCAGGCCGAAGACGTCCCGCATCCGGCTGAACATGGTGCGGGCGCGCTCCATCGTGCGCACCGCGCCCGCGGTGTCGCCCGACTCCTCCAGCGCCTGGCCCAGGTCGTAGAGCGTCCACGCCTCGCCGCGGGCGTCCTCGGTCTCGCGGTGCCGGGCCAGCGCGGTGGTCAGCTCCTCCTGGGCGGCGGCCGGGTCGCCCGCGTGCACCCGGGCCAGGCCCAGCTCGGTCATCGCCCAGGCCACGCCGCGCACATCGCGGGAACGCTCGTACAGGTCGAGGGCGAGCCGCAGTTCGCGCTCGGCCGCGGGCACGTCGCCCGCGCACAGCAGGGTCTGGCCCAACTGGAACCGGGTCCACGCCTCGCCGTGCACGCTGCCGCTGCCCTGGTGCAGCCGCAGCGCCTCGCCGAGCATGCCGCGGGCGGCGCCGATCCGGCCGCACTCCCGCTCGACGGCGGCCAGCGCGTGCAGGGTCCAGGCGCGGTCGCCGTCCAGCGCGGCGCCCTGCTGGAGGTCCAGGGCCTCGCGCAACTTGTCGCCGGCCTCCCGCAGTTGCCCCTGGTGCTGGAGGGTGATGCCGAGGTCGCGCAGCGCGCGGGCGGTGCCCGGCCCGTTGTCGGCGCTCTGGTAGAGGGAAACGACGGAGGTCAGGGTCGAACGCGCCTTGTCCAGCTCGCCGAGCTGCCGCGCGGCGACGCCGGTCCGCCACTGGACGGAGCGGGTGAGAAGGCCCTGGTTGACCGCCTGGGTCAGCTCGTTCAGCTCGCCGAGCCGGTAGAGGTCGCCGCGCAGCAGGCAGTAGTCGCACAGGGCGCCCAGCAGGTGCTGAACGGCCTGCCGGTCCACGCGCTCGTCGGCGTGGCGCAGCGTGGAGGTGATGAAGCTGGTCTCGTCGTCCAGCCAGCGCAGCGCGGCGTCCAGCGAGGTGAAGCCGTGGCCGCCGGCCGCGGCGGGCAGCAGGTCCGCGCGGGTCGAGGTCTTGCCGTCGACCAGCCGGATGACGGTGTCGGCGAGCTCGGCGTAGCTGCGGATGAGCCGCTCCTGCGCGGCCGAGCGCTCCTCGTCGCTCTCCTCGTCGTGCAGCCGGGCGCGGGCGAAGCGGCGCACCAGGTCGTGCAGCCGGTACCGGCTGCCGCGGACGTGCCGCAGCAGGCCCGCGCGGGTCAGCTCCTCCAACTGCCGGGCGGCCTCCTGCTGGCCGACGTCCAGCAGGGCGGCGGCGGCCCGGGCGCCCAGGCTGGCGCGGCCGGCCAGGGCGAGGCGGCGCAGCAGCCGGCGGGCCATCTCGGGCTGGTCGGCGTAGCGCATGCGCATGGCGCGCTCGGCCGGGTCCAGGCCGCCGCCCGGGGGGCCATAGGCGGCGAGGTCGTCGGCGAGCTGGGCCGGGGAGCGCTCGTCCAGCGCGGAGCCCACCATGCGCAGCAGCAGCGGGCGGCCGTCGCACAGCTCGGTGACGCGGCGCCAGGCGACCTCGTCGTAGGGGCCGGGGGCGATGGTGGCGCCGTCGGTGACGGAGGCGCGCAGCAGCTCCTCGGCGGCGGCCTGATCCAGGGCGCCGAGCTCCATGTGATGGACGGACGCGGGCAGTTCGGGGTCGAGGGCCATCGGCTCGGCCGCCGTGACCAGCACCAGGGAGGAGGAACGGGCCGGGATGAGGGTGGCCACCTGCTCGGCGTCGGTGGCGTCGTCGAGGATGATGACGACGGGCAGCTCGGCCAGGTGCTGGTGGTACCGCTCGGCGAGCCGCCGGAGCTGGCCCGCGTCGGCGCCCTGTCCGATGCCCTCGCGGAAGAGGAGCTGTTCGCGGGGGGCGCCCAGGCGGTTCATCAGGTGGAGCAGGGCGTCGCGCGTGCCCAGCGGTATCTCGCTCTGGCCGCGCAGGTCCACCAGGCAGGCGCCCCGGAACAGCTCGCGCAGCTCGTGCGCGGCCCAGCGGGCGAGCATCGTGCGGCCCGAGCCGGACGGGCCGTGCAGCACGACGACGGTGGGGCGGGTGTCGGTGCGGGCCCGGTCGCGGTTGACCCACTGGGTGATCTGCGTGAGCTGGCTGCGCCGGCCGATGAACGGATGGCCCGGGTCGGGCAGCCGGTCGAAGGAGCGCGCCAGCACCGAGCGGGTGCGGGCCACGCCGCTGCGGTCGCGGGCGCGGGCCGGGGGGCGCGTCTGGGGGCGGCGGCTCTCGCCGTCCCGGAGCGGGTCGCGGCGCGGCGCGACGACGCGCCGCTGCTCCAGATAGGGGCGGATGCCGCGCACCTCGACGGCGGAGCGCCAGGCCAGCCGCAACTGCTCGACGCCGCCCGGCTGATGGCGGCGCCCGGCGGTCCGTTCGGCCGACCACAGGTGGGCGACGACGGCCTGGACCGTGAAGCCGAGCAGGGCCGCGGCGGCGACGATGACCGCGTCGGTGAACGCGGTGGCCGTGGACTCGTCGATGCTGCCGACGAGGAGGAGCGTGGCGAGGGCGGCGGCGCCCGCCGCGCCGGCCAGGCCCGCGAGCGCGCGCGGGGCGAACCGGTCGCCCAGCCGGCCGGGCGCGCTGTCCGCCTCGGCCTGCGCGTAGGCGGCGTACTCCTCCTCGGCGGGGCGGACGATCTCCGCCAGCTCGCCGCGGGCCCGCATCAGCAACTGCTCGCCGTCGATGCGGCCCTCGGAACGCCGTACCTCCTCGTCCACCGCCCGCGCCAGCAGCCGGTCGACCTCCGCCCGGTGCCGCTCGTTCATGCCGGTCTGCGCCCGCATCGGTCCCCCTCTCCCGAGAGTTCAGTCCCTCGCACCCATGCCAACCCGCCATCTATCACGCTGGATTCGGCCAAGTCGTTGCACTCTGGGCGCATCCTCGGGAGCGAACGCGGAAAGCACAAGGCCCCCGGCCGTGGTGACCGGGGGCCGGGGGCTGTCCGGCGAGTGCCGTCGAGCCGGGCGGTCAGCCGGTCGCCCGCTTGTACTTGCGCACCGCGAGCGTACGGAATATCGCGATCACGATCAGCGAGAAGATGGCGGACGCCAGCTCGGGGTTCTGCATGGGCCAGGAGTCGGGCGCCTGGTAGTCCGCCGGCATGTTCCCGAAGAGCTCGCGGACGGCGAGCACGGTGGCACTGAACGGGTTCCACTCGGCGACGGGCTGGAGCCAGCCGGGCATGTTCTCCGTGGGGACGAACGCATTGGAGATGAACGTCAGCGGGAACAGCCAGACCAGACCGCCGGAGGTGGCGGCCTCGGGCGAGCGCACCGACAGGCCGATGAGCGCGCCGATCCAGGTGAAGGCGTACCCGAACAGGAGCAGCAGCGCGAAGGCGGCCAGCGCGTTCAGCACGCCGTCGTGGACCCGCCAGCCGACCAGGAAGGCGACGATCGCGAGGACCAGCAGGGTCACCGCGGTCTGCGCCAGGTCGGCGAACGTGCGCCCGGTGAGAACCGCGCCGCGGGCCATCGGCAGCGACCGGAACCGGTCGATGATGCCCTTCTGCATGTCCTCCGCGATGCCGGCGCCGGCGCCCGCGGTGGCGAAGGTGACCGTCTGGGCGAAGATGCCGCCCATCAGGAACTCCCGGTAGGCGTCCGCGTCGAGGCCGGCCCCCGGGATGTTGATGGAGCCGCCGAAGACGTAGGCGAACAGCACCACGAACATGATGGGCTGGATCAGGCCGAACACGACGACCTCGGGGATGCGCATCATCCGCAGCAGGTTCCGCCGGGCGACGACCAGGGAGTCCCGCATGCTCTGCTGGAAGCCGATCCGTTCGGTGCCGGTGGGGACGGCCGGGCGGGGAGCGGCCCCTTCCACGATGCTGCTCAACTCTGCTCCTCGTTCTTCTCCGCGGCGGTCGCGGTGTCGGTCTCGGCCGCGTGGCCGGTCAGCGAGATGAAGACGTCGTCCAGGGTGGGCCGGCGCAGGCCGATGTCGTCGATCTCGACGCCCCGGCTGTCCAGCTCGCGGATGACCTCGGCGAGCAGCTTGGCGCCGCCCGCGGCCGGGACGCTCAGCTTGCGGGTGTGCTCGACGAGCGAGGTGTCGCCGTCGCCCAGCCGCCGCAGCACCTCCTCGGCGATCCCGATGTGCTCGCGCTCGTGGACCACGACCTCGACGACGTCGCCGCCGGTCTGGTCCTTGAGCTGGTCGGAGGTGCCCCGCGCGATGACCTTGCCGTGGTCGACGACGGCGATGGTGTCGGCGAGGTGGTCGGCCTCCTCCAGGTACTGCGTGGTCAGCAGCAGCGTGGTGCCCCCGGCGACCAGCTCCTGGATGACCTCCCAGAGCTGCTGCCGGTTCCTCGGGTCGAGGCCGGTGGTCGGCTCGTCCATGAACATCACGGGCGGGCTGACGACGAGCGCGGCGGCGAGGTCGAGACGACGGCGCATGCCCCCGGAGTACGTCTTGGCGGTGCGGTCGGCGGCCTCGGCGAGGTTGAACCGCTCCAGCAGCTCGGCGGCCCGCTTCTTGGCGTCCCGCGCGGAGAGCTGGTAGAGCTGGCCGACCATCTGCAGGTTCTCCCGGCCGGTCAGGTACTCGTCGACGGCGGCGAACTGACCGGACAGGCCGATGGAACGGCGCACCTCGTTGGGGTGCTTGACGACGTCGAGCCCGGCCACCTCCGCACGGCCGCTGTCGGGCTGGATGAGGGTGGTGAGCACGCGCACGGTCGTCGTCTTGCCCGCGCCGTTCGGCCCGAGCAGGCCGAGCACCGTGCCCTCCGGCACGTCGATGTCGACGCCGTCCAGTGCCCTGACATCTCCGAAGGTCTTCACCAGACCTTCGGCGTAGATGGCGCCTGGCATGTGGTCTCCAAGTGTGGGGTCGGCAGTTTCCGGATTGGCCCGCGAGGGGCGGCGCCGCCAGCCTAGACTATCGCGATGTATCGCGATAGCGATTTTCTTCCGGCGGCGCGGTGACCACGGGCGAAGACGCGTGCCGTCAGCCGAGAATCCGGTATCCCGCCGCGCGCAGTGCCTCGGAAACCTCCGTGCAGTGCCGGGGACCCTGGGTCTCGAGCTGGAGCTCCACCTCCGCCTCGCTCACGCCGAGCCGCGGATCGGTCCGGACGTGATTCACCGCGAGCACGTTAGCGTCGGCCACTGACAATTCCCCGAGGAGCGCCGCCAGGGCGCCCGGCCGGTCCGGGACGCGCAGCCGCAGCGACAGGTAACGCCCGGCCGCCGCCATCCCGTGCCGCAGGCTGCGCTCCAGCACCACCGGGTCGACGTTCCCCCCGGAGAGCACCGCCACCACCGGCCCGGTGAACCCCTCCGGATCGCTCAGCAGCGCGGCCACCGGGCTGGCCCCGGCCGGCTCGACGACCAGCTTCGCGCGCTCCAGGCACAGCAGCAGCGCCGCGGACAGCGCGTCCTCCGACACCGTGGTGACCTCGTCCACCAGCTCGGCGATGATGTGGAACGGCACGTCTCCCGGCCGGCCCACCTTCATGCCGTCGGCCATGGTGGACACCTCCGGCAGCGCGATCGGCCGCCCGGCCGCCAGCGACGGCGGATACGCGGCCGAGCCCTCCGCCTGCACCCCCACGATCCGCACGTCCGGCCGCAGCGCCTTCACCGCGAGCGCCACCCCGGCCGCCAGCCCGCCGCCGCCGATGCCGACCACGACGGTCCCCACGTCCGGGCACTGCTCCACGATCTCCAGCCCGACCGTGCCCTGCCCCGCCACCACGTCGGGATGGTCGAAGGGGTGGATGAGGATGGCCCCGGTGGTCTCCGCGAACTCCTGCGCGGCGGCCAGCGTCTCGTCCACCACCTGGCCGTGCTGCCGCACCTCGGCGCCGTACTCCCGGGTCGCCGCGATCTTCGGCAGCGGCGCACCGGCCGGCATGAACACGGTCGAGCGCACCCCCAGCAGCGAGGCGGCCAGCGCGACGCCCTGCGCGTGGTTGCCCGCGCTGGCCGCCACCACGCCCCGGGCGCGTTCCTCCTCCGACAGCCCGGCGATGCGGGTGTACGCGCCGCGCAGCTTGAACGATCCGGTCCGTTGCAGGTTCTCGCACTTGAGGTACACGGGGGCACCGATGAGCCGGCTCAGATACCGGCTGCCCTCGATCGCCGTCACGCGGGTGATGCCAGCGAGCGTCTTCTGCGCGGCGAGCACATCGCCCAGGCCGGGCCGGGTGGGAGCGGGCATACGGTCAGTCTGGCAGGCGGGTCCGCCGGCGGCGCGGGCGGGAGCGGGCGGCGCCCGGCGATCGGGGCGCCGGATTCCCCCATCGTGCGTCCGGCCACCGGCCGGGCGGCGTACCCTGTGGCGCAACCAGCGCGCCACCCCCCGCACTTCCGCCTGTTCCCGACCCACCCCCGGACATGACGCCTGAACCCACCCCCGCCCCGCCCTCCGACCTCCCGGTGCTCGACGCGCTCCAGCACGAGCTGGCCGTCTTCGCGCGCCGGGCGGAGCAGACCCGCCTCGGCGGGCTCGGCCCCGCCCGCAACTCCATGGACCGCGCCGCCTACTTGCTGCTCAGCAGGCTCGACCAGGAGGGACCTACGGGGGTGAAGGCCCTCGCCGCGGGCATGGGCATCGACTCCTCCACCGTGACCCGGCAGGTCGCCCCGCTCGTCGACTCCGGCCTGGTCAGCCGCACCGCGGACCCGGCGGACGGCCGCGCCGTCGTGCTCCGGCTCTCGCCGCTGGGCAACGACCGGCTGGCGGAGGTGCGTTCCTCACGCCGGGCCCTCGTCTCGATGCTCACCGAGGACTGGACGGAGGAGGAGCGCGCCGGCTTCTGCGCGCTCCTCACTCGTTTCAACGCGGCGATCAGCCGCGTCCACGCGGGAACCGAGCTCAGCCGAGAGCCTGACTGAGGTCGGCCAGCAGGTCGTCCGCCGCCTCGATCCCGACCGACAGGCGCACCAGGTCGGCGGGCACCTCCAGCGCGGAACCGGCCGCCGACGCGTGCGTCATCCGGTACGGGTGCTCGATCAGCGACTCGACGCCGCCCAGCGACTCGCCCAGCGTGAACAGCCGCGCCCGGTCGCACACCTCTACCGCGGCCCGCTCGCCGCCGGCCACCCGGAACGACACCATCCCGCCGAAGTCGCGCATCTGCTTGGCGGCCGTCTCGTGGCCCGGGTGCGACTCCAGCCCCGGGTAGTAGACCTGGACGACCTTCGGGTGGGCGGTCAGCGCCTCCACCACGCGGGCCGCGTTGAGACTGTGCCGGTCCATCCGCACCGCGAGGGTCTTGATGCCGCGCAGCACCAGCCAGGAGTCGAACGGGCCGGCGATCGCGCCCATCGCGTTCTGGTGGAAGGCCAGCTCCTCCGCGAGCGCCACGTCCGAGGTGACCAGCGCGCCGCCCACCACGTCCGAGTGCCCGCCCAGGTACTTGGTGGTGGAGTGCACCACCACGTCGGCACCGAGGGCCAGCGGCTGCTGGAGATAGGGGCTGGCGAAGGTGTTGTCCACCACCAGGCGCGCCCCGGCCGACCGGGCCAGGTCGGCGATCACAGCGATGTCGGTGATGCCGAGCAGCGGGTTGGAGGGGGTCTCCACCCACACCAGCTTCGTCTCCGGGCGCAGCGCCTCCCGCACCGACGCCGGGTCCCCGGTGTTCGCCACCGACCAGGAGACGCCCCAGCGCTCGACGACCTTGGCGACCAAACGGAACGTGCCGCCGTACGCGTCGTCCGGGATCACCAGGTGGTCGCCGGGTCGCAGGACGGTGCGCAGCAGGCAGTCCTCCGCGGCGAGCCCGGACGCGAAGGCCAGCGCCCGCCGCCCGCCCTCCAGGGCGGCCAGATTCTCCTCCAGCGCGGTCCGGGTCGGGTTCGCGGACCGGCTGTACTCATAGCCGCCGCGCAGTCCCCCGACGCCGTCCTGTTTGAAGGTGGACACCTGATGGATGGGAGGGACCACCGCGCCGGTGACCGCGTCGGGCTCCTGCCCGGCGTGGATGGCGGTCGTCTCGAAATGCCGCCCGCTGTGCTGCTCGCTCATGGCTCCACGGTAGTGCGCCGTACGGTGGAGTCATCGCCGCATCGGCCATGCCACCGCAAGCGACATAAGGTATTCACACACATCGAACGAGGGGGAGCCGCGCCGCCATGGAAGCCCTGATGTTGCTCTTCGCCCTGATCGCCGTCTTCGGCGTGGTCGTGCTGCCGATGCTGCGGCGCCGCCGGGAGCGGCAGGAGTTCGAACGGGCCGCGGCGAACGCGGAGTCGCGGACCCGGCCCGGCGGCCTGCCCCGGGACGGCGTCCAGCTCGGCAAGGACGGCGACCGGGCCGCCGCCACCGGGCTCGTGCCCGTGGACGAGCTGGACGTGCGGCTGCCCGGCCCCGACGCGGAGCTGGTCACGGCGCTGGAGGAGGCGCAGCGCACCCAGGACTGGCGCCCGGCGGGCCGGCTTCTGGCGCTCACCGACGACAGCGAGCAGCGCTGGCAGCGGGTGCAGTCGCTGGCCGGCGCGGCGGCGATGGAGCTGTCCCGGTGGCGGGCGGGGGGCGAGCCCCCCGGCGGACACGACGCCGGCTGGCTGCGCCGCTGGCGCGCCGAGGAGCCGGCCGACCCGGGCGGCGCTCAGGTCTACGCACAGTTCCTGGTGTGGCAGGCCATGGCGGACCCGGGCTCGGCGGACCACCGGATCATCCTGGAGGAGGCGCGGACGGTGTGCGGCGAGGCCGCCCGGCTGGCGCCCGAGGACCCGATCCCGTACATCACCGAGCTGTTCATCGCCCGGGGCCTGAGCTATCGCAGGCCGGACTTCGACGCGCTGTGGGAGAAGATCACCCAGCGTGACAAGCAGCACATGGGGGCGCACCTCGCGGCGCTGCCGTACCTGTCGGAGAAGTGGCACGGCTCCCGCGCGGACGCCGACGCCTTCGCCACCACGGCGGCGGCCGGCGCCCCGGAGGGCAGCCTGCTCGCGGCGCTGCCGCTGTTCGCCGTCTACGACCACCTGCCCGACGTGCAGCTCTCCCCCAGCATGTACCAGGGCGCGGTGATCGCGGACGCGATCGAGGCCGCGCAGTTCGCGGTCAACACCGCCCGTTCCGGTCACCCGGTGGAGCCCCACGTGCGCCATCTGCTGCTGTGTTTCCTGGTCCGGGCGGAGCGGTACCCGGAGGCGGCGGAACAGGTACGGGCCATCGACGGTTATGTGGGTGCGATCCCCTGGGTGGACGGCGAGAACCCGGCCCGCGAGTACGCCGCCTACCGAGCCATGGCCATCGCCGGACAGTAATGATCTAGGGAGACCCCAACCATGCTCCACGCGTTCAAGACCCGACTGCCCACCACCGAGGAGGCTCTGCCGGGCCGCGACGAGCTGCCGTTCTCCGTGCCCGAGACGCACACCGTGCTCGGCACCTCCCTCCTCGGCCCCTACCCCGAGGGCTACGAGGTGGCCGACTTCGCCCTGGGCTGCTTCTGGGGCGCCGAGCGCCGTTTCTGGCAGACCCCCGGCGTATGGACGACCCTCGTCGGCTACCAGGGCGGCGTCACGGCGAACCCGACATATGAGGAGGTGTGCTCCGGCATGACCGGCCACACCGAGGCGGTGCGCGTCGTGTTCGACCCCGCCCGCGTCTCCTACGCCGACCTGCTGAAAATCTTCTGGGAGTCCCACGACCCCACACAGGGCTTCCGCCAGGGCAACGACGTCGGCACCCAGTACCGCTCCGCGATCCACACCCACTCCGCCGCCCAGCAGGAGGCGGCCGAGGAGTCCCGGGCGGCCTACCAGAAGGTGCTGTCGGACTCCGGCTACGGCGAGATCACCACGGAAATCGTCCCCGCCGCGCCCCGCCCGTTCTACCCGGCCGAGGGCTACCACCAGCAGTACCTGGACAAGAACCCGGCCGGCTACTGCGGCCTGGGCGGCACGGGCCTGTCCTGCCCGGTGGGCGTCGCGAAGGCGTGAGGCCGGGGGCAGGAGCGGAGGCGCCGCCAGACGGGCATCGCCCCCATGAAAAACTGAGACTGAGCTCTTTCTCTTCGGCCCGAAGCGAGGAGGGCGGTATGCCTGAAGCGGCAGCGGCTGGCCGGTGGACCACCTGGATGCGGCACCCACTGCCCCGTGCGCTGGATTCGCCACAACTCAGCCCCAGGGGGATAACGTGCGCTTCAACGAAATGATCTACTTCTCGCGTCGGCGCCTCAACGCCTTTTTCCCAGAGAAGGCTCCTGTCTCGACGCCCGCCTGGAATGTGGAAGTAGATCTTCAAGTAGCAACAGTGGGGCTCGGTCCAGGGAAAGCTCTCACCCCTACCGAAGCAGAGCTCCGAAGGCTTCGGAAGGTACAACAGCACGTGGAACGGGAAGCGTCATACTTCTTCGCACCCCACTTGACAACTGGAGAATGGATCTATTTCGACCTGGAGATGGGCTGGGGCACGTCACACCAAGACAGCGACCTGCCTGACCTGGATGATGTACTCCTGTTCTGTGGATCCCTACCGGGCGATCGGACGGGCGGCGCGGCCACCGTCGATCTCATGCTATGCGGTTCGACTGAGCACCTACTGCAAAAGACTGCGACAGTCGGACGCATGGGCTCGGGGTCAAACTGGCTACACAGCCTCATTCACAAGATCAATGAGTCTGACGGCATGGGCATAACCGGAATCCCGGACGAACTCACACAACGGGCATTGGCGGTGCCTCGTATCAACCGTCCCGCGCAAATAGCGAGGGACGTGTTTCGTATAGCCCAGAAACATCATGCCCCCTACCTGCGCGCGCGAGTACAGGGACTGGCCCGTGTGGACCTCAACGTGCCGAATGGGGACTGGACATCGCGCCTGATCATGGCCACGCCGCTTTACGTTCAGTACGCCTCACGGAAGCCAATGCGTTGGATAACGAGGTTGCGCCTACACCGTGATATTTGCCGTCGGCACGGTCGGCCGTGGTGGAAGTGGCATCCCGACCTCCCGCCACGGGATCGAGGGCGCTTCTACGATCCTGCCGCGGTTCAGTCGGCGTAGACACCGCACCCACCCACATCCATTCCAACCGGCTCTGCACTCTTGGCGGGTGGACAGCCCGCCGTGGTGGTATCGAACTGGATCATCGGCTGCCGACCACATCGAGAGGCGGCAGTCAATCGGACACGACCGACGAACCGGGCTGACCGCGAAGTGGCCAGGGTGTAACTGGGTCTCGACCGTGATCGCTACGACTGGATGGATGCGTGAGGCTCGCGTGGCTCGCTGATCAGCGCGAGGTGGGCGCGCGCCGAGTGGGAGAAGCTGTCGAGCAGTGCCTTGCCCTTGGCGGCCGTGGCCAGGGATGGCTGACCGATGATCCCGTTGGTCGTGTAGCCAGCCATGCCGAGGGTGAGCAGGTGGAGGCGGTCGGGGGCCGAGTGGTCCTCGTCGGCGATGCCGTCGCCGACGGCTTCAGGTGCGCCGTGCAGCAGGAGGGATACCTCGAACTCCCCGCCGTGCATGTCCTCGTCGGCCCTGCTGACCAACTCGGCGTCGGCGCGGGCGCGGCGCCTGTCCTCCGAGGCCGGGAAGAGGGCGATATGGGGGCCTGCGACGTTGAGCTCCTGGACGACGTTGGAGAGCACGTAGTTGCCGCCGTGGCCGTTGACGATGAGCAGTCCGGGGACGCCCGCGGCTTCGAGTGGAGATAGACGCCACGGTCGTTGCGGAACACCTGGGGAACGGCGGCGAGCTCGGCTTCGAAGAGCCGCGCGGCGCGCAGGGGATCGCCAAGATCCATCCAGCAGTTCGCCCGTTGAATCTCGACGTAGGTCGGCGTGCAGTACGAGGTGTCGAGCGTACTGCCCGGGTCGGTCGCGTTCGGTAGCGATGCCAGCGCGTGGGCCTCGTCGAACTTGGCGAGTGCCGCCTTGGTGTTGCCCATCAACGCATGTCCTTGGGCCTCCTGTTGGGCGGCGAGAGCCGTGATCTGAGGCGTCATCCCAGGGATGCGCTGCGCGGCGCGGGCGAGCCCAACGGCCCTTTGCGGGTTGGCCTGGGCCGTGGCCTGGTTGGCCTTGCGGAAGAGCACGTACGACTGCATGTGATCGTCTGCCGCTTCCTGCGCCCACTCCATGGACCGGTCCGACCAGTAGACGGCCATTCGGAAGTCGCCCAGGTCCTGGAAGAGCCACCCCAGGAACTCGGCCACACGACTGCCGGTGCCGAGCAGGTCCTGACGAGTGTGGCCAGCCACCGTGTCCAGCGTGCGCATGATGCTGCGGGCCTGATGCAGCACGGACGGGATGGTCTGGCGCGCACCGAAGAAGTTGGCGCCAGTGTAGTGCTGGGGTAGCTGGCTCTCGACCATGCTCACGACGAACGCCGGGTCGGTCGGGTCGTCCTCCGCAACGGGTGACCACGCGCCAGCCATGAGATCAACGGGTAACCCGACCTGTGAGACAGGGGGTGTCTGCTCGTCCTGTTCCCAGTCGCGGGCGGCGAGGCCCAGCATGCGGCCCGGGATGCGTAAGCCGTCCGCCACCCGCTCGATCACCGCGATGTCCCGAATGGCGCGCTGGTCTTTGAGTACTTCACCGACACGGCTCGGTGTCATGTCACAACGCCGGGCGATCAGAGACGGGAAGATCCCGGCCTTGGCTCTGACCAGGTCGAAGATGCGCGCGAAGTCGCGCCGTCGGCATGCCTCGATCATCTCGGCGTCGCGCAGCAGTCGGTCGGGAAGCTCGTGTGGCGGTTCGTACTTGGAAGGCATGCTCCGCGCGGAGTCGGCCGGTCACTGCGACTTTACTCTGCGCGATCTTACCCATGGTGAGTAATCGCGCTGGTCTACACGAACGCCCCCGGGAGCAGCGACGCTTGTGCGCCTCAAGTACCCCCGCGACCGTGGGACCGGTCCGGGGGCGCGGCCAACGCTGCTGAAGGAGCGCTGACATGCCGAACCGTATCGCTCGGGTCTTCGACCATTGCTACTACTGCTGTTTCCCGCCCTCCGGTGCCTGTCGCCGAGCGGAGGCGACGTCGTGAGCGAGACCGGCTCGACGGTGCCGAACACCGAACGCGACCAGAGTGGGCCAGAGATGGGGTCCGCGGAAGTTGGTGAGGCACGGCCCCGTACGCCCGACGGCGGCGGCCGTGAAGAAGACCTCGGCGCCGAGCTTGCCGACCTGAACAGGCGGATCGACGAACACCTGAAGCGGTTGGCGGGCGCATGACGGGCTACGTTTCCCATGCGCCGGGCATGGGTCCTCTCCTCGGGCGGGCGGCCCGACCTCCGGTCGGCGTCCTGGTCTCCATAGAGGTCGACGCCTCCACGGTCCGGCGCGGAGATCAGATCATGGTGGGCGGCCAGGCACTATTGGTCCTCGACATGATGAGCCTCGCCCGGGGCGGCAAACGTCTGCACTTCGCCAGCGGCGAGAGCCTCACCATGTCCAGCACGACCGTGCTGTGGGCCGCCCGCCGTATCAACCCTCGCCTGGCACGCCGGCGGTAGCGCCGACCGCCCCACATCAACCGACGACCGGACCACCCCGGAAACCTGGCTGGCAGCGGGTGGTCCGGCCCGGGATTCCGCGACCAGTCGCAGTCCGGCGAGGCTCCAACCTGGATGATGGTCAGTCGTCGTGCCACGCCGCACTCGTCTCATCGGTCACGGTCGTCGGGGCCACGGCCGCATCGTTCGCGAAGTGCTCGTCGACGGGGTGAGAAGCCAAGAAGTCCTTGATGGCGGCGCCGTTGCCCATTGGGTGGGAGAGAACGTCGCAGGGCAGCGCGCACGCACCTGCACGGTGTAGCGGCGGTCGGGGTCGTGGGTGGGAGAGCACGTCGCAGGGCAGCGCGCTCCACTTCTCGCCGTCATGGTCCTCCCCTGGTCCTGGGCGCTCTGCTCTCGGCTAATCTGCCACGGGCCGAGATTCCTTACCGGGCAACGCCATTGGGCCGACAGTGGAGACCGCGGCGAGCAGCCGTGTGACCCACCAGGAGGACCGATGGCAGCACTCATCGCCGGTCGTGACCCGGCTTCGTATCCGCGAGCCGCCGAGGGCGACACGGCTCCGACCCGTTTTGACGACCATCTGTCCGAGCAACTGCTTACGCAGCGCATCGTCTTCCTCGGGACGCAGGTCGACGAGGTGTCCGCGAACCGGGTCTGTGCGCAGATGCTCCTTCTGTCGGCGGAGGATCCGCGCGCCGACATCAGTCTCTACATCAACTCACCGGGCGGCTCGGTGGCGGCCGGGCTGGCCATCTACGACACCATGCGGCTCATCCCCAACGACGTCTCCACGCTGGTCATGGGGTTCGCCGCCAGCATGGGGCAGATCCTGCTCACCGTCGGCACCGCCGGGAAGCGCTACGCGCTGCCGAACGCGCGGATCATGATGCACCAGCCGTCGGCCGGCATCGGCGGCACCGTCTCGGACATCGAGATCCAGGCGGAGAACCTGGAGTACATCAAGAAGTCGGTCGAGGGGATCCTCGCCGAGCACACCGGGCAGACCGTGGAGACGATCTCCCGCGACAGCGACCGCGACCGGTTCTTCACCGCCGAACAGGCAAAGGAGTACGGCATCATCGATCACGTCGTGGTGTCGCTCGACGACATCCGGCCGGCCGGTTCGCGGCGACGGACGGGGTTCTGACATGGGCCAGTACACGATCCCGACCGTCGTCGAACGCACCCCGCAGGGCGAACGCGCCTACGACGTCTTCAGCCGGCTGCTGTCCGAGCGCCTGATCTTCCTCGGCACCGAGATCGACGACGGCGTCGCCAACGTCGTCATCGCGCAGCTCCTCCACCTGGAGGCGTCCAACCCGGACCAGGAGATCGCCATCTACATCAACTCCCCGGGCGGCTCGTTCACTTCGCTCATGGCCATCTACGACACCATGTCGTTCATCGGCGCGCCGATCTCGACGTTCTGCGTCGGGCAGGCCGCCTCCACCGCCGCGGTGCTGCTGGCCGGCGGCGCCCCCGGGCGGCGGGTCGTTCTCGAACACGCCCGGGTGCTGCTGGGGCAGCCGGCGAGCGCCGGGCGGCAGGGCACGGTCTCGGATCTCAGCCTCCAGGCCAAGGAGATGATCCGGATCCGCTCCCAGGTCGAGGAGGTCCTGTCCCGGCACACGGGCCACGATGTCGCGACCCTCCGCGCGGACATGGACCGGGACAAGGTCTTCACCGCGCAGGAGGCCGTGGCGTACGGCCTCGCCGACCACGTGCTCAGCCGGCGGCCCCCCGTGGCCTGACCGCGTCAGGCCGCGAGCCGGACATCGCCCCGGCCCGGGGTGGTGCGCGCCCGGGCGGGGGGCCGGGCGCTCAGCTCCGCGACGGACGTCGCCGTCCCGTCGCGCTCGTCGGCGGCGGCGCGCGGCGCCGCTCGTTCGGGCCTGGGCCGGGGCCTCGGCTCCGCGTAACGGGCCAACTCGCCCTGGGCCCGGGCGAGGAGATCGGCCAGCCGGAGCCCAAGGGCCTGGGCGGCGGCCGCGAGGACCTCGGACGACGCCTCCTTGCGGCCGCGCTCCAGCTCGGAGAGATAGGGCATCGAGATGCGCGCGGCGGCGGCCACGTCCTTCAGGGTGCGCTCCTGGGCGAGGCGCTCGCCGCGCAGCACGTCACCGATGACGTGCCGCCACAGCGGCTCCTTCACCGGAGCCGGGCGCAGGGGGACGACGCGGGCGGGGTTCGACGCGTGGCTGCTCACCCCCTCAGCGTAGGAGCGTCCGGCCGGACTGACCCGGCGCGGCGTTCCGCCCCCCGCGAAATCGGCCGACCCTCAGTCCGGGAAGCCGGCGGCCACGGCCGTGGCGGCGGCGCGGAACTGGCCGAGCGGGTCGGGGCCGATCGGGCGCAGAACGACCGTGGTCGCCCCGGCGTGCCACAGCTCGGAAACGCGCTGGGCGGCGGTGGCCGGGTCGCCGGCCGCCACGAACGCCTCCTCGGGCGGGATGCCCAGCCAGCCGGCCTGGTCGGCGAGGACGGGCCCGACGCGCTCGGGGTCGTCCGGCACGCTCAGGTGCGTGAAGACGATCAGCTCGTGCGGCTGGGAGACCGCGGCGGAGGACCTGCCGCGCGCGATGTGGGCGAGCGCGGCGGCGATGTGCCGGGGGCCCTGGCCCTCGGCGATGATCGTGCCGTCGGCGGCGCGGCCGGACAGTTCGAGCGAGCGGGGGCGCACCACGCCCGCGACCACGGGCGGCGGGGTGGCCGGCGGGTGGACCAGGCGCACGCCCTCGACGCGCACGGCGCGGCCGGAGACATGCGCCTCCTCGCCGGCGAGGAGCGTCCGGACCGTGCCGATCGTCTCCTCCAGCAGCGCGAGCGGCGTGGTGGTGGCGGCGCCGACCTGCGCCATCCAGCCGGCGACGCCGTGGCCGATGCCCGCGACGAGGCGGCCGGGGAAGACGCGGCCCAGGGTGGCCAGCTCCATGGCGAGGAGGGCGGGGTTGCGCAGCGGCGCGGGGGCGATGCCGATGCCGACCCGCAGCCGGCTGGTGGCGGCGAGGGCGAGCGCCGCGGAGGCGATCGATCCCGCCCAGGTCAGGTCCTCCACGACCCACAGGTCGTCCGCTCCCAGCTCCTCGGCCGCGATGGCGAAGTCACGCAGGTCTTCGGGGCGTTGGTCCCGGTCGAACATCACGCCGAGGCGGGGCTTTCCGCTGGTCACAGTCGTCACTCCCCCACCGTACGACTCAGGGGTGCCGAGTTGCCAGGGGGTTGTGCCGGGCGCGGCGGTTGCCCGCGGGGCGGCGCGCGGCGTTCCGCGCACACCCCGCGGGCGGTGGGACGAGCCGGGTCAGGCGGGCAGGGCGCCCGGGCGGCCGGCCTCGACGACAAAGCTGCCGGCGGTCTCCACGGGGGCGCCCGGGGTGGTGACGTAGGGCACGACGCGGTAGTCCGCGCGCAGGTCGCGGTCGGTCAGGCGCAGAACGGTGTAGCCGCGCTGCGAGTTGTGCCAGCGGAGGTGCGGATTGACGCCGGTGGTCAGCCAGTTGCGGCCGACCTGGTCCATGGCCGCGCCGTCCTTGCCGGAGCTGATGGACGTGCCGGCGAACTCGGTGGCGACGACCGGGGAGCTCTCGTCGTCGAAGTCGAGCTTGAGGTCGGCGACGACGCTGCGGTGGATGTCGCCGGTCAGGACCACCGGGTTGCCGGCGCCGCTCTCGTGCAGGCCGGTCAGCAGCCGGTCGCGGGCGGCGGTGTAGCCGTCCCACATGTCGAGGCCGGAGGACAGGACGGCGGGGTCGGGGTTCTGGTCGACCTGGGCGATGAGCGTCTGGTTGGCCAGGACGTTCCACCGGGCGCCGGAGCGGGCGGTGCCGTCCAGCAGCCAGCGTTCCTGCTCGGCGCCGAGCATGGTGCGGGCGGGGTCGCGGCGTTCGGTGTCGCAGCCCGGCTTGGTGCCGTCGCCGCAGACCTGGTCGTCGCGGTAGGAGCGGGTGTCGAGGACGTGCAGGTCGAGCAGGCCGCCGAAGGGCAGCCGTCGGTACATGCGGACGTCCGCGCCGTTCGGCCGCTGCGGCAGGCGCAGCGGCAGGTGCTCGTAGTACGCCTGGAAGGCGGCGGCCTTGCGGGCGCGGAAGCCGTCGACGGTGTCGTCGGGGAGGCCGTCGTTGTCGAGCTGGGCGATGTCGCCGGCCCAGTTGTTCTCCACCTCGTGGTCGTCCCAGGTGAGGATCCAGGGGAACGCCTGGTGGGCGGCCTGGAGGTCGGCGTCGAGCCTGGTCAGCGCGTGCCGGTTGCGGTAGTCGGCCAGGGTGAGGGTCTCGCGCTGAAAGGAGGCGTCGAGTTCCATGCCGCGCACGCCGGCGGTGGCGCCGACGCCGTACTCGTACAGGTAGTCGCCGAGGTGCACCACGAAGTCCAGGTCCTCGGCGGCCATGTGGCGGTACGCGGTGTAGAAGCCCTCGTACCAGCACTGGCAGGAGGCGAAGGCGAACGACACGTCGCCGCGCCGGGTGCGGGCGTCGGGGGCGGTGCGGGCGCGGCCGACCGGGCTCAGGTCGCCGCCGGCGCGGAACCGGTAGAAGTAGTCGCGGCCGGGCTCCAGGCCGTCCGCCTCGACGTGGACGGAGTGGCCGAGTTCGGGCACGGCGTGCGTGGTGCCCTGGCGTGCCACCCGGCTGAACCGCTCGTCGCTGGCGATCTGCCACTGCACGGCGACGCGCCGCTCGGGCATGCCGCCGCGGCCGTCGAGGGCGAGGGGGTCGGGGGCCAGGCGCGTCCACAGGACGATGCCGTCGGGCGTGGGGTCGCCGGAGGCGACGCCGAGACGGAAGGGGTCGCCGGGGAAGCGGGGGCTGGCCCAGGCGGTGCCGTTGCTGAATCCGGCGGCGAAGAGGCCGAGCGCGGCGGCTCCGGCCCCGGCGCTGCCGAGGAGGCGGCGTCTGGTGAGATCCATCGAAGAACCTGCCCGTCTGTGCACGGTGGTACTGACGGGCCGCCACGATCGCGGCGGGCGGTGACGTTCGAGTGGAGGCTCGCCCTACGTTTCACCACCATCCGGGGAACAACGGCGCGGAGCGGGCCAATTGTCATACGTAACGGACCGCCCGGCGCCTGGGTGACCGGACCGTAGGGTGAGCCCATGGGCAGCGCGACGGTGAACGGCATCACGATCGAGTACGACGACCTGGGTCCGGCGGCGGGGCCCGCGATCGTGCTGGTCCACGGCCATCCGTTCCACCGCGGCATGTGGGCGCCGCAGACGGCCGCGCTGACCGCCGCCGGGTGGCGGGTGATCGCGCCCGATCTGCGGGGGTACGGCGGGAGTCAGGTGGTGCCCGGGCACACCCCGTTCGAGGTGTTCGCGCGGGATGTCGCCGCGCTGCTGGACCTGTTGGGCGTGGAAGAGGCGGTGCTCGGCGGGGTGTCCATGGGCGGGCAGATCGTGATGGAGTTCCACCGGCTCTTCCCGGAGCGGGTGACGGGCCTGGTGCTGTCCGACACCCAGCCGGTGGCGGAGGACGCCGAGGGCAGGGCGTTCCGCTTCGCCATGGCCGACCGGCTGCTCGCCGAGGGCATGGCCGGGTACGCGGCCGAGGTGATCGACAAGATGCTCGCGCCGTACAACGTGACCGGCCTGCCGGAGGTGGCCGCGCACGTGCTGGACATGATGCGGTCCACCGCGCCGGAGGGCGCGGCGGCGGCGCTGCGCGGCCGGGCCGAGCGGCCCGACTACCGCGCGACGCTGCGCGCGGCGGCGGTGCCCGCGCTGGTCGTGGTCGGCGCCGACGACGTCTACACGCCGGTCGCCGACGCGGAGGCGATGCACGCGCTGCTGCCCGATTCGATGCTGGTGGTGATCGAGGGCGCCGGGCACCTGCCGGGTCTGGAGCGGCCCGAGGCGTTCAACGCCGCGCTGCGTCGCCTGACGGACCGTCTCGCTGCGGAAGCTCCGGAAGCTCCGGAAGCGGTATGAGGGTGCGGGCCAGGGCGTACGCCTCGGTGAGGTCGGCGCCACGGTAGCTGAGGGCGGCCAGGCCGGCGAGGTGGTGGTCGGCGTTGACGGCGACGGTGCGGCGCAGGCGGCGGAAGAGCGGGGCGTCGGACATGGAGTCGCCGTACGCGATGCTGTCGGCCAGGGGCAGTTCGTACCGGGCGCAGATCCGTTCCACGATGGTGACCTTGTCCTCGGGGGTCAGGATGTGCGCGGGGTCCAGCGGCCGGGTGAAGGGCGGATCGGGGAAACGGGAGGCCACCACCTCGTCGAAGCCGAGCGGCAGCAGGTGGCGCGCGAAGAAGTCGGGGGACATGGTGATCACGACCGACCGCTCCCCGCGCCGCCGGATGTCCGCGCAGACCTCCCGGATGCCCGCCAGCCAGGGCCCGGCGGCGAAGGCCGCGGCGACGGCGGCGGGGGTCAGCTCGCGCCACAGCGCGTGGAGCGCGGTGGAGAACCCGAGGGTGTTCAGCTCGCCGGCGACGAACCGCGCCTCCAGCTCGACGAGTTCGGCCAGGGTGCCGAACTGGCGGGCCACTTCGAGGTTCGCCGTCGTGCCGTGCAGCAGCGTGCCGTCCATGTCGAAGACGTGCAGCATCGATTCCCCTTCCGCCGGGCGCCGTTCGGGGGCGCGGAGCCCCCCTATCATCACCGGCCGGTGTCGATGTTGGCCAGGTAGCTGTCGGTGCCCTGCTCCCCGGCCACGGCGTCGCGCGGGATCAGCTCCTCCAGGCGCCGGAACACCTCGTCGTCCAGGGTGAGTTCGGCCGCCGCGGCGTTCGCGCGGACGTTGGCCGCGCGGCGGGTGCCGGGGATCGGGAAGGTGTCCTGGCGCAGCACCCAGGCCAGCGCCAACTGGGCGGGGGTCACGCCGACATCCGCGGCCAGCACGGCGAGCGCGTCGGCCAGGGAGACGTTGCGGTCCAGGTTGCCCGGCTGGAAACGCGGGGTGGCGCGCCGCCAGTCGCGCGGTCCCAGGTCACCGACGCCGCGCAGTGAGCCGCCGAGGAGTCCCCGCCCCAGCGGGCTGTAGGCGACGAACGCGACGCCCAGCTCCCGGCAGACGGGCAGCACCTCGTCCTCCGGGCCCCGGCTCAGCAGCGAGTACTCGGTCTGGAGCGCGGCAATGGGGTGCACCGCGTGGGCCCGGCGCAGCGTGGTGGCCGAGACCTCGGACAGCCCGATGTGCCGGATCTTCCCCTCCGCCACCAGCTCGGCGAGGGCGCCGACCGTCTCCTCGATGGGCGTCGTCGGGTCGAGCCGGTGCAGGTAGTACAGGTCCACGTAGTCGGTGGCCAGCCGGCCGAGGCTGGCCTCCAGCGCGCCGCGCACATACTCCCGGCGTCCCATGCCGGGCACCAGCAGGCCGTCCGGGCCCTCGTTCCCGCCGAACTTGGTGGCGAGCACGATCTCCGCGCGGCGGGCCCCCAGCACCCGGCCGATCATCCGCTCGCTGTAGCCGTCCTCGCCATAGATGTCCGCGGTGTCGATGAACGTGATGCCCGCGTTTACCGCGGCGGTCAGCGCGGCCTCGGCCTCCTCCGCGGCGACCTCGTCGTAGAGGCCGGGCGCCAGCGTCATGGCCCCGTACCCCAGCGCCGACACCTCGGGTCCGTGACTCCCGAGCTTGCGGTAACGCACGATATCTCTCCCCTTGTCGGGTCTGCTCCGGCTGCGTGGGGGATGCCCCCGGGCACCATCGTGCGACGCCGGCCGCCCGCCAGCCAGTACCCCACGGGGGCCAGCCGCGGCGGGGCCAGCCCCGGGAGGGCTACCCGGCGGGGGCCGGGGTCTGTCTTTCGGATCTCCGTGGATGAGCGAGCGGCGGCAGATGCGGTCAATCGCAAGGCGGAGTATCGCAGCTCGTACTTGGCCGTACTCGCGCGATGCGACAACGCAGCGAGTGGCCGTAGCTGTCGTCGCGAGCCCGCGGAGATCCGAAAGGCAGGCCCTGCCGGGCACACTGGGGGCATGGCGACACGAGAGCTCGCGGCGTTCCTGCGGACGCGCCGGGACCGGATCCAGCCCGCGGCCGTCGGTCTGCCCGCCGGCGGCCGGCGCCGCTCGCCCGGGCTGCGCCGCGCGGAGGTGGCGCAGTTGGCCGGGATCAGCCCGGACTACTACATGCGGCTGGAACAGGGCCGCGACACCCACCCCTCGGCCGCCGTCCTGGACGGCCTCGCCCGCGCCCTGCGCCTCAACGACGACGAGCGCGACCACCTCTACCACCTGGCGCGCGCCACCCCGGCGCCGCCCCGGCGCCCCGCCGACCCGCATGTGGACCAGCCGCTGCGCCGGCTGCTCGACCTGCTGGACCCGGTCCCGGCGTATGTGCTCAACGGCCGCCTGGACGTGCTCGCCTGGAACCGGATGGGCGCCGCCCTCATCACGGACTTCTCCCAACTGCCGCCCGAACGGCGAAATATGCTCTGGTTCGCCTTCCGCGACCCGCTGGCCCGCACCCTCTACGCCGACTGGGAGTGGATGGCCCGGCACGGCATCGCCCAGCTCCGCACCGCGACCGGCCGCGCCCCGGACGACGCCGCCAACAAGGCGCTCGTCGGAGAACTGGCCGTGCACAGCGCCGAGTTCCGCACCTGGTGGGCGCGGCACGACGTGAAGGGGCCGGGCCCCGGCCGCAAGGAGCTGCACCATCCCCGGGTGGGGCGGCTCGTGCTGGACTGCCTGGCGATGCTGCTGCCGGGCACACCGGACCACCAGTTGGTCACCTACACGGCGCCCGAGGGCAGCCCGTCCCAGGCCGCGCTGGAGGAACTGGCCGCGCTGACGGGACCGGTCGAGGACACCGGGGCGCTCGCCACCCGCCCGGCCCGGGGCGCCGGTTGACGGGAGGGGTCCCCGCGTGCCCCGGCCACCATGGGGACTATGTCGGCGGCATGGGCAACGAGGGGAACGCGGCATGCGTGAGAGCACGCGGCTCGAGGTGCGGCGAATAGCCCGGGAGGTGGCCCGGGACGTGGTGCGCCAGGCATCCTCCAGCGCGGCGCTCAGCAGGTCGGCCCGTGCGACCGTGGAATCCCTGGCGGCCCGGGCGATGGCCGAGCGGCTGACGACCCGGCACGTCGACGACGAACTCGTGCGCGAGATCGCGCGGGCCTGCGCCACACAGGTCGCGGCCTCCAGCGCCCGGGACGCGCTGACCGAGACCAGGTCGACGTTCCTCCAGCAGGCGCGCGACGAGGCGGCGAAGGTCTTCGCCGAGGCCGTGCCGCCGGTCATCCAGGGCAACGTGCCCGGCGCCGAGCCGGTTCGCGTGTCGGGCCACACCCATGAGGTGCTGCCGGACGTCCTGCTGGTGCTCGCGGCGCGCTGCCACGCGCTGCTCGTCGGCCCGGCCGGGACCGGCAAGTCGATGATGGCGCGGCAGGCGGCCGAGGCGTTCGGCCAGGAGTTCCAGGCGCTGTCGCTGGGCCCCACCACCCCGATGAGCAAGATCTTCGGCTACTTCGACGCGCACGGCCACTACCACGACACCCCGTTCCGCCGGGCGTTCGAGCACGGCGGGCTGATGCTGCTCGACGAGCTGGACAGCGGCCACCCCGGGCTGCTCGCCGAGCTGAACCAGGCGCTGGCCCTGCGGGTCTGCGCCTTCGCCGACGGCATGGTCACCGCGCACCCGGACTTCCGGCTGGTCGCCACGGCCAACACCTATGGCACGGGCGGCGACCGGCAGTACGTGGGCCGGCAGGCGCTGGACGCGGCGACGCTGGACCGTTTCGTCATCGTGGACGTCCCCGTCGACGAACGCCTGGAGCGGCACGTCGCCCTGGCCCACGCGCCGTCCCGGCAGCAGGACGCGCGGTTCGTCCTCGACGAGGTGCGGCGGCTGCGCGCGACCGCGGCGGAGAAGCGGCTGCCGGTGATGTTCTCGCCGCGGGCCAGCATCGACGCGGCCAAGCTCCTGGAGGCCGGCGCCACCGTGGACCAGGCCATCCGCTGGCGGGTGATCCGCGGCATGTCCGACGCGCACCGCTCCGCCCTCGGGCTGGACGCGTGAGCGGCCCGCCGCCCACCGCCCACCGACTGCCGCCGCTGTGGTCCTGGCGGGAGTTCGTCGACCGGGCCCGGGCGCCGGACAGCATCCCGGACGGCGACGGCCGCCACAAGAGCGCCGCGTGGGCCGGCGCGGGGTGGGAGGAGGCGCTCCAACTGGCCACCGACGGCTGGGCCCAGGTCGTGCCGGAGGCCGACGTGAGCGTCGCGGCGCTGCGCGACCTGGCCCGGGACGAGGTGCTGACCACGGCGCTGGTGCCGGCCTGGGACGTCACCGGCAGCGAGGTGGACATCGGCGCCTATCTGGCCGGCGAGCCCGAGTGCATGGTGGACGCGGTGCCGCAACGGCTCTCCTCCCGGGGCCGGGTGGTGACCTTCCTGGTCCCGGCGGGCTACATCCACACCACCCCGCACGCCTCGGTCGTCAACCGGGGCATGGCCCTGACCGCGCTGTGCTCCGCCATCATCGCGGCGGGGCACAGCGTCGAGATCTGGTCCGGGTTCTGCGCGCACCTCGGGAAGAAGCGGTGCGCGGCGGTGGCGAAAGTGATTTCGGCGGCGGAACCGCTCGATGTGGGCCGGCTGCTCTTCGCCATGGCCCACCCCGCGATGCTCCGCCGCCTCTGGTTCGCCGTCTGGGACAGCGCGCCGACGCCGTTGGCCCGCATGATGAAGGACCGCGACTACGCGCACGAGCCCTACACCTGTTACCCGGAGGATCTCCCCGACGGTGTCGGAGACCCGTATGTGCTCCCGTTCCTGTCGCCGGCCGACGCGCAGTGGGCGACGTTCGACTCGGCGATGGCCTGGTGCCAGGGCGTGTTCGCGGAACTCGGCCTGATCCGGGACCGCTGAACGGTCCAGGTCCCAGGCCCTGTCCGGCCGATCTTGCCGGGCCCGCGACGCCATACACGGCACCTCGCTGCTCCCCCAGACTTCGTCCGGGAGGTGCCCCCAGTCGCATCGCGCGAGTACGTCCCCCAGCCTGGCGGCTGGGAGGTGCCCCCATCCGTACGAGCTGCGATCCGGTGCCTTGCGATGCACCGCGTCTGACGCCGCGGGCTGATCCGACCGGGAACTCGATACAGGCCCTAGAGGGGCACCACCTTCAGCGTGCGGTAGTCGTAGCCGTCCTGCGCGAACCCGGGGCGTTCCCAGTCGAATTCGACGTGCTGACCGGCGGTGAGGGAGCGGAAGCCCTTCATGTCGATGTCGCTGAAATGCGCGAAGCAGCCGCCCGGGGTCTCGGCCGAGTCGAGAACGCCCCAGCCCTCCTCGTCGTGCCACTCGCGGACCGTGCCGTGTGCCATGGAGAAACTTTAGCCAGCCTTCAGGCCGACCGGAAAACGAACAACGCCGGGGCCCGGCCGGGCCGTTCACTTTCGTTCACCTCCGGGACGGCCCGGGTCGGCGCGTTCGCCGCCGAGGCGGTCGGCCAGCTCGTCCAGGACCAGGGCCCGCCGGTGCACCTGGCCGGTGCGGTAGGCGGTGCGGCCGACGACCTGGCCGACCACCGGGACGGTGGCCAGTTGGAACACCGCGACCAGCGTCAGCGGCACCGCGTACCGCACCGGCACCTGAAGGGCCGTGCCCAGCAGCACCAGCAGCACGCCGAGCGTCTGGGCCTTGGCGGCGGCGTGCAGCCGGCACAGCGGGTCGGGGAAGCGCAGCACGCCGATCGCGGCCAGCAGGCAGAATGCGGCGCCGGCCAGCAGCGCGCAGGCCGCGACGGTGTCCCGGAGCACGGTCATCGCATGTCCTCCCGTTCCTCGACGAGATGGGCGGCGGTGATCGAGCCGATGAAGCCCAGCAGCGCGAGGACGAGCAGCAGCGGAACGGACGTCCCGACGTCGTGGGCGGCGACGCGGACCGCGATGCCCGTGACGATGAGCGTCACCAGGACGTCCAGCGCCACGATCCGGTCCAGCACGCTGGGGCCGCGCACCAGGCGGACCACGGTCAGCAGCGCGGCGGCGGACAGCAGCACGGCGGTGACCGTGTACACCTCGTTCATGTCGTGGTCTCCTTCGCGGAAGCGGGCGGCGCGGGCGGCACCGGGGGAAAGGCGGCGAGGGTGCCGCGTTCGGCCACGCGCACCGCGCGGCGCAGGTTCTCCGCGCCGCCGGGGCCGGCGACCGGTATCCCGTGCACGTACAGCAGCCGCCGGTCCCGGTCGATCTCCAGCACCAGGGAGCCGGGGCTCATCGTGGTCAGGTAGGCGGTGGCCGCGATCAGCAGATCGCTGTCCTCGGCCAGCCGCACCTCAACCACCGCCGCCGGCACCCGACGGCCGTGCCGCACCGCGGCCCACGCCACGTCCACCGCGGAGCCGGCGAGATCGGCCAGCAGATGGGCGGCCAGCGCCAGCAGCCGCAGCGGGCGGACGGTCACCCCGGGGTGGATCGGGGGCATGCGGAACGCCAGCAGCGTGCCGGCCGCGACCAGCAGGCCGCCGGTCAGCACGAGCAGGCTGAGCGATCCCCACAGCAGGATCCACAGCAGCCAGAGCCACAGGAGCATGGCCAGACGGTGGCGGGGCACGGGTCCTCCTCCTCAGCGGGCGAGCAGATCGGTGGCGGCGCGTTCGCTCAGCTCGGCCAGCGGGCCGGCGCCGGCCGCCAGCGCCAGCCCGACCAGCACCATGCCCGCGGTCGCGCCAACGGTGAGCACGGGCGAGGCGGGCGGCCCGGGGGCGGGCGCGGACAGCGCGCGCCACACGCGCAGCAGCGCGTAGAGCGTGAGCAGGCTGGTCAGCAGCGCGGTGGCGGCGACGGCGTAGGCGGCCACGCCGCCGTGCGCGGCGGCGGCCCGCAGCAGCGCGAACTTGGCGATGAAGCCGGAGAACGGCGGGATCCCGGCCATGCTGAGCGCGGGCAGCAGGAACAGGGCGGTGATCACCGGCGGCGTGCCGCGCTCCGGGCCGCCGTCCGCCGGCTCCATCAGGTGCAGCTTGGCGGTCCCGGTGCGGGCCACCACCAGGCCGGTGACCAGGAACAGCCCGGCCTGCACGACGATGTGGTGGACGATGTAGAGGATCGTCCCGGTGAACCCGGCGACATCGAAGAGCGACAGCCCGAACAGCATGAAGCCGATGTGGCTGACCAGGGTGAACGACAGCAGACGGTTGATGTCGTCCTGCGCGATGGCCCCCAGGATGCCGACGAGCATGGTCAGCATCGCGGCACCGGCCACCAGCCACCAGGTGTCCTCGCGCGGGAACAGCTCCGCCTGGGTGCGGATCATCGCGTACACGCCGACCTTGGTGAGCAGCGCCGCGAAGACCGCGGTGATGGGGGCGGGCGCGGTGGGGTAACCGTCCGGCAGCCAGAAGTGCAGCGGCACGACGGCGGCCTTGATGGCGAAGACGCACAGCAGGAACGCGCCCAGCGCCGCGCGGACCCCCTCGTCCAGCCCGGCGGTCCGCCGCCCCAGCTCGTCCAGGGCGACCGTGCCGGTGGCCGCGTACACCAGAGCGACGGCGGTGAGGAACAGCAGCGAGGACGTCAGGCTGGTCATCGTGTAGGTCATCCCGGCGCGCACCCGGGCCTCGCCCGCGTTCAGCGTGATCAGCACGTAGGACGAGGCGAGCATGACCTCGAACGCGACGAACAGGTTGAACAGGTCGCCGGTCAGGAACGCCAGCCCGACCCCGCCGACCAGCATCAGATAGGCGGGGTGGAACGGGACGGCGGTCTCGCCCGAACGCTCCGAGGTGCCCTGGCCGATGGCGAACAGCAGCACCGCGAGCGCCACCAGCACCCCGACCGTCAGCAGCAGCGCGGACAGCAGGTCGGCGGCCAGCGCGATGCCCAGCGGCGGCGGCCAGCCGCCGACCGCGACCCGGGCCGGCCCGTCGCGGTGCACGGCCACCAGCAGCGCGACCGCGTCGGCGAGCACGGCCGTCAGCACCACCACGGTCAGCAGCCGTTGCGCGGTGGTGTGCCGGGCCAGCACCAGGGAGCAGCCCGCCGCCAGCAGCGGCAGCAGCACGGGCAGCGACACCAGGACCCTCATCCGGCGTCCTCCTCCACGCCGAGGGCCGGCTCGTCGTCGGCGCGTTCCCGCACGGTGCCGATGCGCCGGTCCTCGACGTCGTCGCGAACCTCGTCGTGCCCGGACAGCCGCCAGGACCGGTAGGCGAGGGCGAGCAGGAACGTGGTCACGCCGAAGGTGATGACGATCGCGGTCAGCGCCATGGCCTGCGGCAGCGGGTCGGCGCCGCCGGTGGTCAGCAGGAGCAGGTTCGTGCCGTGGCCCAGCAGGATGAAGCCGAGCAGCACGCGGGTGAGGGACCGTTGCAGCATCAGCAGGACGCCGGTGGCGAACAGGCCGCCCAGCACCAGCGCCATGGTCAGGTCGAGGGCTCTCACCGGGCTCCCTCCGCGGCGTGCAGCAGCTTGAGGATCACGCCGACGACCAGCAGGTAGACGCCGATGTCGAAGATCAGGCTGGTGCTGACGTGCAGCCAGCTCGTCGCGGTCAGCGGCGCCGCGCCGAACGCCAGCGGCACCAGGCCCGCGCACGCGGCCACCGCCAGGCCGCCGCCCGCCAGCACGCCCGGGTCCACCGGCGCGGCCAGGCCCAGGTCGGTGCGCCCGCCCACGAGATAGCGCAGGACGAACGCCTGCCCGGCGACCAGGCCGCCGGCGAAGCCGCCGCCGGGCCCGTAGTGGCCGTGGAACAGGAGGAAGAGGGAGAGGACGAGGATCGAGCCGAACAGCGCGCGGGTCAGGATCTCCAGCAGCACCGACCGTTCGGCGCCGGGCCGCTCCCGGGCGCCGGGCAGCCAGTGTTCGCGCGGCGCGTCCCAGTGCGCGGCGGGCGACCGTTCGGCGTCCGGAACGCGGTGGGCCGCGCGGTCCGGGGGCGCGCCCGGCCCGGCGACGGGGGCGGCGTGGCTCGGCTCGGTGTCCTCGCCGCTCCACACCCGGATGAGGCTGACCACGCCGATCGCGGTGACCAGCAGCACCGAGATCTCCCCGAGCGTGTCCAGCGCGCGGTAGTCCACGATGATCGCGTTGACCGGGTTCTCGATGCCGGTGTCGGCCAGGTGCCGGGAGAAGTCCGGCGTCTCCGAGTCCGGCCGCCGCGCCCGGGTGGCGATGAACGCGAACACGCCGACGAGCGTTCCCACCGCCAGGGCGACGGTGACGCGCAGCCAGAACCCCGCGCGGGTGCGGTGCTCCGGCGTGAACCGGGGCGGCATCCGGCGCAGCACGAGCACCATCATGACCAGGGTCAGGGTCTCCACGAGGAACTGCGTGAGCGCCAGGTCGGGCGCGCCGCGCACGACGAACAGCACGGCCACGCCGTAGCCGACCGCGCCGGTCAGCAGCACGGCGGCCAGCCGGTGCCGGGTCGCGGCGACGGTGACGGCGGCGGCCAGCACGATGGCCGCCGGGGGCAGTTCGACCAGCGAGCGCCACAGGTCGACCGACCCGGTGGGGGAGGCGCCGGACAGCAGGGCCCCCGTGGTCACCAGCGTCACCGTGACCAGCACCACGGTGAGGTAGACGGGCAGCGAGCCGACCTGGGTGAAACGGGTGACGCGCACGGCCAGCCCGCCCAGGCCGCGGATCGTCGCCCGGTAGCCGCGCTGCGCCTCGGGCAGCCGGGGCAGCCGCGCGCGCAGCGCGGCCAGCCGCCGGTGGCAAAGGTGCAGCGCGAGGCCGGCGGCCACGGTTATGGCGGACAGCAGGAGGACATCGGTGAAGCCGTGCCACAGCGCCAGGTGGTAGGGCTTGGCGCCCGGCGGATCGTGGTACGCGTCGGCGTAGGGCGCGGCCAGGGCGTCGGCGCTGGTCGGCAGCAGGCCGACGGCGGCGCCGAGCACGGCGGTGGCCCCGGCGGGGGCGAGGAAGCCGGCCGGCGGCCGCTCGGCCGGGGTGTCCGGCAGGCCGGGTTTGGCCGCGAAGGCGCCCCACAGATAGCGCGCGGCGAGCGTGACCGTGAGCACCGAGCCGAGGAACAGCGCGGCCGTGGTCCAAGGCGTTCCGGCCACCTCGCCGCTCAGGAACGCCTCGTAACGCGCCTCCTCGCCGACGAAGCCGATGAGTGGCGGCAGCCCGGCCATCGACCCGGCGGCGAGTGCGGCCACGGCGAACGTGCCCCGCAGGCGCGCGCCCACCCGCGAGAGCCGGCGCAGATCGCGCGCGCCGGCCTGGTGCTCCACCACGCCGGTGACCATGAACAGGCAGGACTTGAACAGCGCGTGGGCCAGCAGCATCGTTTCGCCCGCCAGCGCGGCGGTGCGCGTCCCGGCGCCCAACAGCGCGATGATCAGGCCCAGTTCGCTGACGGTGCTGTAGGCCAGCAGCCGCTTGAGGTCCGTCTCGCGCAGCGCCCGCCAGGCGCCCATGACCATGCCGGTCAGCGCGACGGTCAGCACCAGCGGGCGCCAGGGGCCCACCTCGGCGAAGCCGGGGGCGAACCGCCCCACCAGATAGACGCCGGCCTTGACCATGGCCGCCGCGTGCAGATACGCGCTGACCGGCGTGGGCGCGACCATGGCGGCCGGCAGCCAGGAGTGGAACGGCGGCTGCGCGGACTTGGTGAACGCGCCCACCAGCACCAGCACCAGCGCGACCGGGACCAGCCCGCCGCGCGGCGGATCGGCCAGCAGTTCGGAGATGCGGTAGGTGCCGGCGACCCGGCCGAGCAGCACCAGGCCCAGCAGCATCGCGAGGCCGCCGCCCACCGTGGTCAGCAGCGCCTGCTCGGCGGCCCGCCGCCGGCCGGTGTCCGGGCGGCGGCCGGCGATGAGCAGGAACGACACGACCGTGGTCAGTTCCCAGAAGGTGTAGAGAAGCAGCAGGTGGTCGGCGAGGACCAGGCCGAGCATCACCCCGGCGAACGCCAGCAGCCAGGCCGCTTCCCGGCCGGCCCCCGGGCCGTGGTGGTAGCGCGCGCCATAGGCCAGGACCAGCGCGCCGATGCCGCTGACCACCAGGACCATCACCAGCGCCAGCGCGTCGAGCCGGAACTCCAGCCGCAGGCCCAGCGACGGCGCCCAGGCCAGGCTCTCGGTCACCGGCCGCTCGTCCAGCACCCGCTCCGTGTGCGCCAGGGCCCAGCCGACCGCGGCCAGCGGCGGCAGCGCGGCCACCGCCCAGACGGCCCGCCCGAGGCGCGGCGCCAGCGCCGGGAGCGTCGCGGCGACGCAGAGGTGGGCGACGACCAGCACCAGCATGCCGCCGCTCCTTAGCCTCGCGCGTCTCGCCCCCCGATCGGGATGGATCCCACGCATGGGTTCCCGGGACGAGCGAGAAATAACGGGCCAACGACGTGATTGCGCTGATTGCGGATCGACCGGACAGAGCAACTTCGGCCGGGGTGGCGTCGTTGTGGAAAGCGGTTCAGCACACCCGGAATCTTCTGAAAGGACAGTTGATATGAGTCTTCGTCACCACATCCGCGGAGCCGTCTCGGTCGTCGCCTCCCTCGCCGCGCTGCTGTTCGGCGCCGGACTGGCCACCGCGCCGGGCGCCGCCGCGGCGTACGCGGACTGTTCGAGCGGGGCCATCTGCTTCTTCTCCGAAAAGGACGGCGGCGGGTCGCGCTGCCAGTACTACAACGACACGCCGCGCACGAGCTGCGACTTCATGAACGACGGCCGGACGACGTGGTCGGTCTACAACCGGTCCGCCGTGCGGGTGCACTACTACATGGACGCCAACTACGGCCGCCGCATCGGCAGCACGCTGTCGGGCGTCAGCGGGAACCTGTCCGGGTCCTACACGGTGGGTTCGGTGTGCTTCGAGGACAGCGGCTCGTCCTGCCCGAGGTGACCGCCGGCCCTCGCGGGACGGGTCACAGCAGGCCCCGTCCCGCGAGGTTGGCCATCAGGGCGCGGATGCCGAACGTCCAGGGCGGCGCCTGTTCGCTGTGCGCGACCACGTTCACCAGGGTGCCCAGGCGGGGCGTGGAGATCCGCACGACGTCGCCGAGGTGGTGGGTGAAGCCCTGGCCGGGGGCGTCCCGGTCGGTGGTCGGGGCGAACATCGTGCCGGTGAACAGCATCAGCCCGTCCGGGTACTGGTGCAGCGCGCCGATCGACTGGGCGACCAGGTCGAGCGGGTCGCGGCTGATCTCGCGCAGCGAGCTGACGCTCTCCAGCTCGAAGCCGTCGGTGCCGGTGATGCGGAGGGTGATGTCCAGCTCCCGGGCGTCGTCGATCGTGAAGCCGTCGTCGAACAGGCGCAGGAACGGGCCGATGGCGCAGGAGGCGTTGTTGTCCTTGGCCTTGCCGAGCAGCAGGGCGGAGCGGCCCTCGACGTCGCGGAGGTTGACGTCGTTGCCGAGGGTCGCGCCCACGGCCCGGCCGCGGGAGTCGACGGCGAGGACGAGTTCGGGCTCGGGGTTGTTCCAGGTGGAGCGCGACCAGACACCGATCTCGGCGCCGACGCCGACCGAGGAGAGGACCGGCGCCTTGGTGAAGACCTCCGCGTCGGGGCCGATGCCGACCTCCAGGTACTGCGACCACAGGCCCTCGGCGATGAGCACCTCCTTGGCGCGGGCGGCCTCCGGCGAGCCCGGCACCAGGTCGCCGATGTGCCCGCCTATCACCTCGCGCACGCGCCGCCGGACCTCGGCGGCGCGGGACGGGTCGCCGGCGGCGCGTTCCTCGATGACGCGCTCGATCATGCTGCGCACGAACGTGACGCCGCACGCCTTGAGGACCTGGAGGTCGCAGGGCGCGAGGTAGTGCGGCACGTCGCGGCGCCCGGCGAGGGTGGCGGCCAGCACCTCGGCGGCCGGCCAGGTCCGGGCGGCGGGGGCGGTGGCCGCGAACTCGGCCGCGTCCGGGCGGTCGAGCAGATCGGCGACGGTGGGCGTGTGCGGGGTGAGGTCGGCCAGCTCGGCGCCGCGCAGGGCGACGACCGAGGGGCCGCCCGCCTCGGGGTCGTGGACGCGGGCTATGAGCGTGGCGCGGTCCGCGTCCTCGGGCGGTATCGCGGCGAGATAATCGGTCAGATCCATGGTTCGATCACTCCCCCTGGGCGTGGCGGCGGGCCAGTTCACGGTAGTGGGCGGCGTTGCGGCGGATGTTGGCGGCCTCCTCGTCGGTCAGCTCGCGGCGAACCTTGCCTGGCACCCCGGCGACCAGCGACCCCGGCGGCACGCGGGTGCCCTCCAGCAGGACCGTTCCGGCGGCGACGAGTGAACCGGCGCCGACGTGCGACCCGTTGAGCAGCACGGCGCCCATGCCGACCAGGACGTCGTCCGCCACGGTGCAGCCGTGCACGACGGCGCGGTGTCCGACGGAGACGCCGGCGCCGATGAGGGCGGGGAAGCCGGGGTCGGCGTGCAGGACGCAGCCGTCCTGCACATTGCTGCCGGGGCCGATCTCGATGCGGTCGGTGTCGGCGCGCGCGACCGCGCCGTACCAGAGGCTGGCGTCCTCGGCGAGGCGCACCGCGCCGATGACGGTGGCGCCCGGCGCCACCCAGGCGCCGGGGGCGAGTTCGGGTCGGTGGCCGTCGAAGGGGAGCACGGTCATGGGCCTCACTTCCGTTCCGGGCGGGGCCGTCAGGGTAAACGGCGGCGGGCCGGGACAGGCGCGCGGGATCCGCGCTCACCCGGCCGTTCGGTCGCTCAGCATGATCGCCCGGGAGGCGAGGAACGTGACCGGCACCGCCGCCACGGCGGCCAGCAGCGGGGCGAACCCGCTGGTCACGCCCAGCACATCGACGAGGAGGTAGACACCGCAGGTGGTGACGAGGAAGTTGGTCAGATTGCTCAGCGGGAACAACAGGAACTTCCGCCGGGTGGGCCGGGTCCGGTACGTGAAGCGGGCGTGCAGGAAGAACGCGCCGACCATGCTCACCGTGAACGCCACGATGTGCGCGGCCAGATAGGGCAGCGCCCGCAGCAACAGCAGGTAACAGGCGTAGTACCCGGCCGTGTTGACCAGGCCCACCACCGAGAACGCCGCGAGCTGTCCGAACGGGCGGCGGATGGGCGGCACCGCGGCCGGTCTGCTGGTCCCCGACACCCGTCCCCCCTGGGGCGGCGCGCCACCGCGGCGTTCCGCTGTCACCGGGAAGGACGGAGAACGTACTCGGTACGTTCCCTCGACGACGGAACCCGGCCGAAGGGCCGGGTTCCGGTGGTGCTGGCGGTGCTGGTGGTGCGGGAGCGCGGGACGGGTCAGAGGGCGCTGCCCGCCTGCCAGTCGGCCCAGCTCATGTTCCATCCGTTGAGCCCGTTGTCCGGCTGGATCTCCCGGTCCGGGGAGTTGACGACGACGATCACATCGCCGAGCAGCGACTCCTCGAAGAACCAGGCGCCGTCCGTGTCCGGGTCGTCCGCGCCCTGGGCGTCGTTCAGCCCTATGCAGCCGTGGCTGGTGTTGCTGCTGCCGAAGACCCCGTCGGCGGCCCAGTAGTTGCCGTGGACGAACGTCCCGGAGGTGGACAGCCGCATCGCGTGCGGCACGTCGGGTATGTCGTACTCGCCCTCGCCGTCGTCGTCCGTGAAGCCGACGGTGGCGCCGTTCATCCGGGTCTCCTCGAGCTTCTCGGAGATCACCATGATGCCGTTGTAGGTGGGGGTCTCCTCGCTGCCCGCGGAGATCGGGACGGTGCGCAGCGGCTGGCCGTCCCGGACGACCTCCATCTGGTGGCTCTCCGCGTCCACGGTGCTGATCTGGGAGCGGCCCACGGTGAAGGAGAAGGTGCGGTCCTGCCAGCCGATGACGTCGGCGGCGCCCTCGACCCCGTCGAAGTTGAGGTCGACGGTGACCTCGCTGTTGGCCGCCCAGTAGTCCTCGGGCCGGAAGTCGAGGCGGGTGTCGCTGAACCAGTGGCCCACGATCTCCTGGCCGCTGGTGCTGTTGATCTCGACCGCGGCCTCTATCTCGGCGCGGTTCTCGATGGGCTTGTCGAAGTTGAGCGAGACGGGCATGCCGACGCCGACGGTCGTGCCGTCCTCCGGCGTGAAGTACCCGGTGAAGCTGTTCTCCGGGGAGACGGTGGTGAAGGTGCGGGTCTCGTGCGCCTCGCGGCCCTCGGCGTCGCTGGCCTGGACCGACAGCTCGTACTTGGTGCCCCGGTCGAGCTGGGCGTCCGGGGCCCAGCTCGCCCCGTCCCCGGATATGGTCCCGGCGACCTCGGTGCCGCTCTCGGCGGCCGTGAGGACGACCTCGTCGAGCGTGCCGCCCTCGACGCTGACCTGGACGTCGTCATTGATCCCGACGCCGTCGGCGGCATCGTCCGGAGTGATGGAAATCACTGCCGTCGAGGTGTTCGCGTCCTCGGCGGCGCGGTCCGCGTCACTCTGCTCGCTGCCGCCGTCCCTGGAGTCCCCCGCAGGCTCGTCGTCCCCGCCGCCGCTGCATGCCGACAGTGTCAGCACCCCGCTGAGCAGCGCCGCTGCCGCCATCAGGCCCTTGCGCCGCATCCCGTCCCTCATCAGATCGCTCGCTCCGTCCGCTGCCGTGTCCCCCCACCTGGCCGGAAGACACATGGGGGAGAACGTTCATATGGCGGCAGCCGGTTCCACTCTAAGTGAATCCGTTCGATAGCTCATATGTTCGATCGGTCGCCATTCGGCCCTAGTCGACATCGTCGTCCTCGTCCTCGCCGCCCCAGCCCTCCTCGGGGTCGTAGTCGGCCAGCTCGCTGCTCCACGACGCCTGCGCCAGCACCACCCCCGGCACCTCGGCGACCAGGTCGACGGGGTCGACGAGGTAGGCGACGGCCTCCGCCTCGTCGCGCGAGACCGTCTGCGCGGCCTGATCGCGCTCCGCCGGGGGCATCAGCTCGTCGCCCTCGATCCGCGCCCACGCGGCGCGGATGAGTTCGTCGGGCTCGGCGATCTCCAGGACCATCTCCACGCGGACGCGCACATGGCGCGTGCCGCCGCTCAGTTCATCAGTCATGTCCCGGAGGGTAAAGCGCCCGCCCGCCGCCTCTTCCCCACGACCCGCACCGGCCCGTAACATCGCTCCCCATGGACGGTCACCTCCGCGGCCTCGATCGCCGCCCGCTGATATGCAGCGTCGTCGCGGCCGGTGTCCTGTGCCTGGTGTGGCTGCTGCCCTCGGCCTACACCAACGGCGACAGCGACTCCGGCTCGGGCGTGATCCCCGTCGAGCAGACGGTCCCGGACTTCGACCGAAACCAGTAGCCCGCCCGACCGGATCGGACCGGTGCCGGAGCCGGTGCCGGTCAGGCCAGCGGCCCGGTGGCCGACTCGGCCGCCGCGATCAGCGCGCCGCCGCCCACGAACGCCTCGGCCGCGGCCAGATCGGGCGCGAGGAAACGGTCCTCCCCCGGTCCCCCCACCCCCGCGGCGCGCGCCGCCCCGATGACCGCCCGGGCCGCGGGCCCCGGCCACAGCCCCTGGGCGCCCAGCCCGTCCCGCAGCTCCAGCGCGCGAGTCGCCGCGTACAGCTCGACGGCGATGACCCGGGTCAGCCCGTCCACCGCCGCCCGCAGCTTGCGCGCCGCCGCCCACCCCATCGAGACGTGGTCCTCCTGCATGGCCGAGGAGGGGATGGAGTCCACCGAGGCGGGCACCGCCAGCCGCTTGAGCTCGCCGACCACGGCGGCCTGCGTGTACTGCGCGATCATCAGCCCGGAGTCGACGCCCGCGTCGTGCGCCAGGAACGGCGGCAGCCCGTGCGAGCGGTTGCGGTCCAGCAGCCGGTCGGTGCGGCGTTCCGTGATGGAGGCGAGATCGGCCGCCGCGATGGCCAGGAAGTCCAGCACATAGCCGACGGGCGCGCCGTGGAAGTTCCCGTTGGACTCCACCCGGCCGTCCACCACGACCGGGTTGTCCACGGCGGCGGCCAGCTCCCGTTCCGCGACCGAACGGGCGTGGACCAGGGTGTCGCGGCCCGCGCCGGCGACCTGGGGGGCGCAGCGCACCGAGTAGGCGTCCTGGACCCGGGGCGCCTCGTCCTGGTGGTGCCCGGTCAGGCCCGAACCGGCAAGCACCCGCCGCATGTTGGCGGCGCTGGCCGCCTGCCCCGGGTGCGGGCGGAGCGCGTGCAGCTCGGGGGCGAGCACCCGGTCGGTGCCCAGCAGCGCTTCCAGGGTGAGCGCGGCGGTGATGTCGGCGGAGGTGAACAGCCGGCCGAGGTCGGCGCAGGCCAGCACGAGCATGCCGAGCATACCGTCGGTGCCGTTGAGCAGCGCCAGGCCCTCCTTCTCGCGCAGCTCGACCGGCGCGATGCCGTGCGCGGCGAGCAGCTCGGCGGCCGGGCGCACCACGCCGTCGGGGCCCTCGGCCTCGCCCTCGCCGAGCAGCGTCAGGGCGCAGTGCGAGAGCGGCGCGAGGTCGCCGGAGCAGCCCAGCGAGCCGTACTCGTGCACGACCGGGGTGATGCCCGCGTTGAGCAGGGCGGCCATGGCGCGCGCCACCTCGGGCCGGACCCCGGTGTGCCCGGAGGCGATGGTCTTCAGCCGCAGGAACAGCAGGGCCCGCACCACCTCGCGCTCCACGCGCGGGCCCATGCCGGCGGCGTGCGAGCGGACGATGTTGCGCTGGAGCCGGGCCCGCAGGTCGGGGCCGATGTGCCGGACGGCGAGCGCGCCGAAGCCGGTGGAGACGCCGTAGACCGGCTCGGGCCGGGCGGCGAGGCCGTCGATGACGCGCCGGGCGGCGGCCATGGCGGCGAGAGCCGGCTCGGACAGCTCGACGGGGGCGCCGTGGCGCGCGACAGCGAGAACGTCGTCGAAGGAGGTGCCGGAGGTACCCAGCACGATGTGCATAGCCATATTCAGAGACCCTACGGTCTGAATTGCCGCTCGTCGTCGCCGGGGCGTGGGGTGCGGGGCGCGGAGCGGCCGCGGAAGCGGCGGCGTTCGGCGCCCCGGCCACCCGGCGCGTCCGCCAGGGCCACCACCACGTCGTGCGGGCCGCCGCGCCCGGCCACCACCGGCATCGGCGACCCGGCGGCCTTCGCCTGGTACTGCGCCGCGTCGGCCAGCCGGAACAGCCGGCGCGCGGAGCGCAACGGGCCGATCGCCTCCCCCGTCGAGGCCACCCCGCAGGCCACCCCCTCCCCCGGCTCCAGCTCCCGGGCCCGGCGGCAGATCTCCTCGGCGGCCCGCTCCACCTCGGCGGCGCTCGCCCCCACCGCCACCAGACAGAACTCGTCACCCCCCAGCCGCGCGGCCAGCGCCCCCGGCACCGCGGCCCCGCACCGCGAGAGCACCGCGCCGAACCGCTCCAGGAGCCGATCGCCGATCGCGTGCCCGTACGTGTCGTTGACCCGCTTGAGGCCGTTGAGGTCGCAGACGACGAGGCTGACCACCTCGCCCGTGGCGCGGTGCCGCTCCAGCGCCTCGTCCAGGCGTATGTCCACCGCCCGGCGGTTGGCCAGCCCGGTCAGCGGATCGGTGAACGCCAGCCGCCGCGCCTCCGCCAGCCGCTCGTACTGCACCAGGCCAGCCGCCACCACCGCGGCCAGCACGGAGGCGAAGTCCGCGTCCCGCCGCCCGAAGACCTCCCCGGCCGGGCCGCGCGCCACATACAGCTCGCCCCAGGCCCGGCCGTTCAGCACGACGGGCGCCACCACGCAGCAGCCCCGGCCCCGGCGGCGCAGGGCGGCGACCCGGCGGCTGGCGCGCGATCCGGCGGCGGACTCCACCCAGGCGCGCGGCTCCCCGCCGCGCGCCCACCGCTCGTGCAGAAACTCCGCGATCTCCGGGAAGTCCCGCACGGGGTACGACTCGTCGGCCGGGAACTCCTCCTCGCCCTCGGCCAGTTCGCCGGTGTTGACCAGCACCCGCAGCCGCCCCCGCTCCCGCTCCCAGACGGACATCGCGGCGAACGATCCGCCCAGCGCGGCCCGGGCCCCCTCGGCGGCGGCCCACGCGACCTCGGGCAGCCCGGGCGCGGCGGCCATGCCCTGCGCCACATCGACGACGGCCCGCAGCCGGATATCGTCACCCATACGCCCAGGCTAGGAGCGTTCCGCGCGCTTTGGGGCCTTCAGCTACTCCCTGCCCCTTTCGTACGAGCGCCAGCGCCCGGGCGGCGCCACCGGTCACCCCCACGCGCCGGGGCGCACGGCCGCTCGCCCCCGGCTACTCCCCCGGCCAGCGGGGAGCGCGCTTCTCGTTGAACGCGGCCACGCCCTCCGCGCGGTCCGGGGAGAACGCGACCGTGCGCCACGCGGCGTCCTCCACCTCCAGGCCGGCCGGCAGGCCGAGGCCGAAGCCGGTGCGCAGCGCGCGCTTGGCGGCGCGCAGGCCCACCGGGGAGTTGGCGGCGATCCGGGTGGCCAGCGCCAGCGCGTCGGCCGCCGCCCGGCCGGGCTCGGTCAGCTCGTCGATCAGGCCCAGCTCCCGCGCCTCCCCGGCCACGACCCGCCGCCCGGTGAAGATCAGCTCCGCGGCCCGCGCCGCGCCCACCCGCCGGGGCAGCAACTGGGTGCCGCCGCCGCCGGGAATGACGCCGACGGTCACCTCCGGCAGGCCCACCACGGCCGTGGGGTCGGCCACGATCAGATCGCAGGACAGCGCCAGTTCGAAGCCGCCGCCCAGCGCGAAGCCGCACACCGCGGCGACGGCCGGCACCGGCAGCTCCAGCACGGCGGTGAACGCGGCCCGCAGCACCGTCCGGTGGCGGCCGAACTCCGCGTCGGTCAGGCCGTTGCGCTCCTTCAGGTCCGCGCCCACGCAGAACGCGCGCTCGCCGGTCGAGCCCAGCACCACCGCCCGCACCGACCGGTCCGCCGCCAGCTCGCCGCAGGCCGCGGTGAGCCGGCGGGCCAGCTCGGTGGAGATCGCGTTCATGGCCTCCGGCCGGTCCAGCAGCAGCTCGGCCACATGGCCCTCGCGCCGCACCACGACCCAGTCCCCGTACCGCCGTTCGTCCATGGTCCGCAGACTAATCCAGGGGTTCCGGCACGCCGATAGGATTGCGGCATGAGGCCCAGCTACCAAGTGCACTTCACCGAACAAGCCGCCGCCAAGCGGGACAGTCTGGAAGGGGAACGGCGGGCCGCCTTCGACAAGGCCGTGGACCTGCTCAGCCGCGACCCCTACAGCGAGCTGACTCGGGCGATCAGCGCGACCGGGGACGACCGAGAGGTCCGGCTGACCCAGCACATCATGATCGAGTACACCGTGAGTACCGGACGGCTGCTGATCTTCATCATCGAGATCTTCGACGACCAGGATATCTTCTTCACCGGATGACCGGGCGGGGCAGCCGCCCGGTCATCCCCGCCGGGACAGCAGCCAGGGCTCCACGATGCCCAGGCCCCGGACCGGGCGCTGGTAGAGAGGCTGGAGCGCGAAGCGGTACCCGGCGGCGCGGCCGTCGCCCGTGTCGGCCGCCTTCTCGGACTGCGGGGCCAGACCGGCCGCGGTCAGCTCCTCCCGCATCGCGCCGTCCACCAGCACCATGTCCTTGGGCGCTATCGAAGTGAGCCGGCTGGCCAGATTGACCGTGTTGCCGAAGACGTCGCCCATCCGCGTCGTCACCGTGCCGAACGCGATGCCCACCCGCAGCTCCGGCATCATGGGGTCGTCGCCCAGCGTCTCCACCAGCCGCAGCCCGATGTCCGCCGCCGTGCCCGCGTCGTCCGCCGCGAACAGCACCTCGTCGCCCAGCGTCTTGATCAGCCGCCCGCCCTGGGCCGCGACCTGGTCCGCGGCGGTCGTCTCGAACGCCTCCACCAGCTCGCCGAGCTGCTCCTCCTCCAGCCGCCGGGTGAGCCGCGTGAAGCCGACCAGGTCCGCGAAGCCGACCGCGAGCCGCCGGTCCACCATCTCGTCGTCGTCCTGCGCCTGGACCACCCGGCCGGTGGCCGCGGCGAGCTGCCGCCGCCACACGTACACCAGGAACTCCTCCAGCTCCGGCAGCAGCAGCTCCACCAGCGGATAGGCCACCTCGGTGCGGGTCATGCCCGGCTCCGGCGGCTCGGTCAGCCCCTCCAGGAACGAGTCGATCTGCCAGTCCGCGAGCCGCGCCGTCGTCTGCCCGGTGGACCGCGCCACCTGGATCGCCATCGACTCGCTCAGCAGCCCCGCCTCGACCAGCCCGGCCAGCCGCCGCAGCGCCAGCACGTCGGACTCGGTCAGCACGCGGGCCTGGCCGATGTCCGGGAAGCCCATCGCCCGCCAGAACCGGGAGGCCAGATCCATCGGAACGCCCGCCGCGCGAGCCGCCTGGAACGGGGTGTACTGCCGCTCGGCGCCGAGGATCAACTGCTCGATGCGCAGCGCGATGTTCTCGTCGTTCTCCGCGATGTCGGTGTCGGCGGCGTGCGCGGCGTGCCCCGCGTGCTCCTCGTCGGCGCCATCCCCCGGGTCCGGCGCGGGCGTGTCCGGGTCAGCCTCGGCCACGGCCACCGCCCGCCATCAGGGGATCGATCCCTTCGCTGCGCACTGCCCCACCGTTCCGCTCCGCCGCGCCCGTCGCGCGTTTCCACGGCCCAACCCTACGGCAGGTGTGCCCTAAGTCACGTCGCCCGGAGATGGATGATGTCAGCGGCTGTCAGCGGATGCCGGGTGCCGTCGTCGGCCGCGATGACCAGCCGCCCTTCGCCGTCCAGCGCCTCCGCCGTGCCGTGCAGCTCCTCGTCGCCGGGCAGTTCCGCGCGCACCCGGCGGCCGAGCGTGGCGCAGCCCGCCGCGTACGTGTCCAGCAGGCCGGCCGCCTCCGGGTCGCCGCCCGCGCGGGTCCAGCGGGTGTACCAGTCGGCCAGGGAACGCAGGCAGGCGCGCAGCAGCGGGTCCCGGTCGGTGGAGACGGCCCCGGCCAGCAGCAGCGAGCCGGCGCCCGGCACGGGCAGCTCGTCCGCGCGCAGCGACACGTTGAGACCGATGCCCAGCACGACCATGCCGCCCTCGGCGCGCTCGGCGAGGATGCCGCCGCACTTGCGCTCCTCGGCGTCCACGGTCACCAGCAGGTCGTTGGGCCATTTGAGCGCCGTGTCGACGCCCGCGGCGCGGGCCACGGCGGCGGCGGTGGCGACCCCGGCGAGCAGCGGCAGCCAGGTGAGGCGGTCCGCCGGGACCTCGGGCGCGGGCTGGAGCAGCACCGAGAAGAACAGCCCGGACCGCGGCGGGGCGCTCCAGGTGCGGCCCAGCCGCCCGCGCCCGCTGGTCTGCTCCTCGGCGATCAGCACGGTGCCGGGACCGGCCCGGCCGGCCCGGACGGCGGCGATCAGGTCCACGTTGGTGGACCCGGTGGACTCCAGGACGTCGAGCCGGGTCCACAGGCTGTCCGGCCGGATCAGCGCGGCGCGCAGGGCCCGTTCGCCGAGCGGCGGGCGGTCGAGCTGGGACCAGCGGCTCCCGGGAGAGGTCATGCGGTCAGCCTAGATCGTGTGCGGCGGGAGCGAGATCTGACACATGTTCCCGGCCCGCCCCTGCCCCTCCGGGCGGGCGCGATTAGCCTACGGATCAGTAGCCCCCGAGGACGAGTAGGAGCCGCTGCCGTGGCCGAGAGCATCCACACCACCGCGGGCAAGATCGCCGACCTCAGGCGCCGGATGGAGGAGGCGACGCACGCGGGCTCGGCCCGGGCGGTGGAGAAGCAGCACGCCAAGGGGAAGCTGACGGCGCGGGAGCGGGTCGATCTGCTGCTGGACGAGGGGTCGTTCACCGAGCTGGACGAGTTCGCCCGGCACCGGGCCACCGGGTTCGGCATCGAGAACAACCGGCCCTACGGGGACGGCGTGGTCACCGGCTACGGCACCGTGGACGGCCGCCCGGTCGCCGTCTATTCGCAGGACTTCACGGTCTTCGGCGGCTCGCTCGGCGAGGTCTACGGCGAGAAGATCGTGAAGGTCATGGACTTCGCGCTGAAGACCGGCTGCCCGGTCATCGGCATCAACGACGGCGGCGGGGCGCGCATCCAGGAGGGCGTGACGGCGCTCGGCCTGTTCGCGGAGATCTTCCGGCGGAACGTGCACGCCTCCGGCGTGATCCCGCAGATCTCCGTGATCACCGGGCCCTGCGCGGGCGGCGCCGTCTACTCACCGGCGATCACGGACTTTACGGTGATGGTCGATCAGACCTCGCACATGTTCATCACCGGTCCCGATGTGATCAAGACGGTCACCGGCGAGGACGTCGGCTTCGAGGAGCTGGGCGGCGCCCGCACGCACAACACGCTCTCCGGCGTGGCGCACCACATGGCCGGGGACGAGAAGGACGCCTTCGAGTTCGTCAAGGCGCTGCTGTCCTATCTGCCCTCCAACAACCTGTCCGAGCCGCCCGCCTTCCTGCAGGAGACGGACCTGGAGATCACGGCGGCGGACGAGGAACTGGACACGCTCGTCCCGGACTCGGCGAACCAGCCCTACGACATGCACGAGGCGATCGAACACGTGCTGGACGACGGGGAGTTCCTGGAGACCCAGGCGCTGTTCGCGCCGAACATCATCACCGGCTTCGGCCGGGTGGAGGGCTATCCGGTGGGCATCGTCGCCAACCAGCCGCTCCAGTTCGCCGGCTGCCTGGACATCAACGCCTCGGAGAAGGCCGCCCGTTTCGTGCGGACCTGCGACGCGTTCAACGTGCCGGTGCTGACGTTCGTCGACGTGCCGGGCTTCCTGCCGGGCACCGACCAGGAGTACAACGGCATCATCCGCCGCGGGGCCAAGCTGATCTACGCGTACGCGGAGGCGACGGTCCCGCTGATCACGGTGATCACCCGCAAGGCGTTCGGCGGCGCGTACGACGTGATGGGCTCCAAGCACCTGGGCGCCGACCTCAACCTGGCCTGGCCGACGGCCCAGATCGCCGTCATGGGGGCGCAGGGCGCGGTCAACATCCTGCACCGGCGCACGCTGGCGGCGCTCGACTCGGACGACGAGCGCGAGGAGACCCGGGCGCGGCTGACCCAGGAGTACGAGGACGCGCTGCTCAATCCGTACGCCGCCGCCGAACGCGGCTATGTGGACGCGGTCATCTCGCCGTCCGCGACCCGCCGTTATGTGGTGCGCGGGCTGCGCGCGCTGCGGACCAAGCGCGGCCAGTTGCCGCCCAAGAAGCACGGAAACATTCCGCTGTGAGGACCATCGGAGGGATTCCCTTGATCCGAGTCGTGCGGGGCAACCCCACCCCCGAGGAACTGGCCGCCGCCGTCGCGGTGATGCAGGCCCGGGCCGCCGCGGCGGCGGCCGGGGCCGGGTCGGACCTGACGCCGGGGCCCGGCGCCTGGTCCGACCCGGCCCGGACCGTGCCGGGCGCGCCGCCCGCGCCGGGGCCGCGCGCCTGGCGCACGAGCTACTGGCCCGCCTAGGGCCTGTATCGAGTTCCCGGTCGGATCAGCCCGCGACGTCAGACGCGGTGCCCCCCCAGGCCCTTGGGGGCCTGGGAGGTACCCCCAGCAAGGCACCGGATCGCAGCTCATACCCGGCCGTATTCGCGCGATTCGGCTGGGGGCACCTCCCAGACGGAGTCTGGGGGAGCGGCGAGGTGCCGTGACTGGCGTCGCGGGCCCGGGCGGGAACTCGATACAGGCCTAGCACGGATCTGAGTACGGATACTCAGGCGCGCGTCCGGCCCGACGGGCAGCATGGGCCCATGCGGTGGTCGGACATGCGCGAGAGGCCGAACGAGGAGGCGCGGGCCGCCCGCGCCATGCTGGACCGCGTGGGGTGGGTGGTCGCGACGGCGATGGTGCTCGCCGCGCTGCTCATCCGCTGACCACCTCCTCGCCGGCCGGCGCCTCGCACACGGCACAGGAGCCGCCTTCTCATGCGGCTCTCATCGGCTCCTCAGGCCGCCCTCACGGCCGCCCTCACGGCCGCCCTCACGGCCGCCCTCACGGCCGCCTCCTACCGTCTCCCGCATGATCTTCACCTATCTGCGCCGGGAGCTGCGCAGACGCCGCAGGGCGCAACTCGTGATCGCCGCCGGCCTGGCCCTCGGCATCGCCCTCGTCGTGGTCGTGAACGCCGGCTCCTCCGGGATGCAGCGCGCCCAGGACGAGGTGCTGCGCTCGCGGTACGGGCTCGGCACCGACATGACCGTGACCGGCGAGTCCACCCTTCCCGGGGAGGGCGAGGGCGGCCGGCGCGAGCCGCCGCGCTTCGAGTTCGACGCCCAGGAGGGCGAGGAACAGGACAGCGGCACGCTGATCCTGGACGGCTTCAGCACCCTGGACGAGTCCGACATGGCCACCGTCGCCGGAATCGACGGCGTCGCCGAGGCGTCCGGTGGGCTGAAGCTGCGCAACCTCACCGTCTCCGGCTCGTCCGACCCCGGCGAGATCATGGAGGGCGGCGAGGAGGGCGCCGTTCCGGAGGAGGGCGACCGGGGACCGGGACGGATGGAAATCGGCGGCGGGGGGCGCGGACTTCGGCGTGGACCAGTTCGGCGTGTTCGGCGCCGATGTCACCCGGTCCGACCAGGGCCCGCTCAGCGGCACCGAGACCACCGACGGGCGGTCGTTCACCGCCGACGACGAGGGCGCGGCCGTCGCCGTGCTCGACGCGGACTACGCCGCCGCCGAGGAGCTCGCGGTCGGCGACAGCGTGCCCCTGGCGGACACCGACTTCGAGATCGTCGGCCTGGCCGCCGCCACCGGCGGCGACGCCACCGCCGACGTCTACATCCCGCTGGACCGGGCGCAGGAGCTGTCCGGGAACGAGGGCCAGGTCACCGACATCGCTGACCAAGCTGCGCGCCCAGCGGATCGGCTTCGTGTTCCAGGGGTTCCACCTCATCCCCACGCTCACCGCGCTGGAGAACGTGGAGACCGCGCTCGTCCCCCTCCGCCCCCGCGCCGCCGAACGCCGCCGGCTCGCCGCCGAGGCCCTGGCCTCCGTCGGCCTCGCTGAGCGGGCCGGGCATCTGCCGGGCGAACTCTCCGGCGGCCAGCAGCATGGGGGCACCTCCCAGCCGCCAGGCTGGGGGAGCGTCGCCATCGCCCGCGCGCTGGCCAAGCGCCCCCAGGTGCTGCTGGCCGACGAGCCCACCGGCAACCTGGACGAGGCCACCCGGGACGAGGTGATCGACGTGCTGGAGACCCCATGGCGGGAGCTGGGCCTGACGTTCATCATGGTCACGCACGACAGCGCGATCGCCGGCCGCAGTGAACGGCTGGCCCGCATCGAGCAGGGGCACGTCGAGATCACCGACCGGACCGCACCGGCCGCGTAGGACCCGCGCGGCACCGAGCCGTTACGCTGGCCCGCGTGAACGACTCCGCCGCCCCGTCCGCCCGCCGCCTGGTCCTCGCCTCCCAATCGCCCGCCCGCCTCGGCCTGTTGCGCGAGGCCGGGCTGGCGCCGGAGGTGATCGTCAGCGGGGTGGACGAGGACGGCGTCACCGCGGACACCCCCGGCGAGCTGGCGCGGCTGCTGGCCGAGGCCAAGGCGGCGGCCGTCGCGGCGCGCCCCGAGGCGGCCGGGGCGCTGGTCGTGGGCTGCGACTCGGTGCTGGAGCTGGACGGGCAGGCGTACGGCAAGCCCGCCGACGCCGAGACGGCCATCGCGCGCTGGAAGGCGATGCGCGGCCGGTCCGGCGTGCTGCACACCGGGCACTGCGTGATCGACACGGTCAGCGGCGGCCGGGCGGCCGAGACCGCGTCAACGACCGTCCGGTTCGGCCAGCCGTCCGACGCGGAGATCGCGGCCTACGTGGCCACCGGCGAACCCCTGCGCGTCGCGGGCGCGTTCACCCTCAACGGCCGCTCCGCGCCGTTCGTCGACGGGGTGGACGGGAGCCCGGGGAACGTCATCGGCCTCTCCCTGCCCCTGCTGCGCACGCTGCTCGCCGGGCTCGGGGTCGCCATCACCGACCTGTGGGTCTGACCCGGGATCCGGCCCCGGGCCGTCCTCCGGCGGCGGATAGAGCGTCAGCGTCAGCATGATCAGGCCGAAGATCACCATCAGCACCAGGAACGCCGGCCACCCCACCAGCCCCACCGCGAGCGCGCCGAGCACCGCGTGCAGCACCGCCGCCGCGGCCAGCGCCGCCCGCGCGAGCCGGCCCGGCGGCCGGTCGCGCGCCGCGACCCGCGCCAACAGCACACCGCACAACAGCAGAAAGGCGGCCAGCCCGCCGCCCGCCGCCCACGCCCCCACGCTGATCGCCGTGGCCGACACCCCGCCGATCGTCATCTCCTGGCGATCCGCGGCCAGTCCGAGGATCCAGTGCAGCAGTCCGAGGACAACCGCGCCACCGATCACCACCACCGCCGCCACCGCGGCCACGCTTCGTCTGCCCCGGTTCACGTCGCGCACGCTACTGCTGGGTAACGTCAAGGACAACCCCTGCGGACGCCCCACCGCCCGACACGCAAAGAATCCACCGGCTCGTTGTCACTTACCTACAACTGTCCACCGCCGGACCTGTGCCAGGCCACCGGAGATTCACCACTCAAGTCCTTCTCCAAGGTAAACCTCAGCGAGGTGCGTACCTTGGAACAGCAAGGCAGTCGGTGAACGACCCGGCGACCCTTCACAGCCCGTGTGGGCAAGGTCACCCCTGTGGGCGACTCGTTGAAGGGTGTCGCCAGTACATAAACTCGCCTTGTTCCAAGGAGGGAGCCATCGTGCGCAAGGTGCTCATCGCCAACCGCGGCGAAATTGCCGTGAGGGTCGCCCGGGCCTGCCGGGACGCCGGCATCGCCAGTGTGGCCGTATACGCCGAGCCGGACCGGGACGCCCTGCACGCCCGGGCCGCCGACGAGGCGTTCGCGCTGGGCGGTGAGACCCCCGCCGCCAGCTATCTGGACATCGACAAGGTGCTCAAGGCCGCCGCCGACGCCGGCGCCGACGCCATCCACCCCGGCTATGGATTCCTTTCGGAGAACGCCGACTTCGCGCAGGCGGTGATCGACGCCGGACTGACCTGGATCGGCCCACCGCCCGCGGCGATCCATGCCCTCGGCGACAAGGTCGCCGCCCGGCACATCGCGCAGCGCGCCGGCGCCCCGCTGGTGGCCGGCACCACCGACCCCGTCGCGGGCGCCGACGAGGTCGTCGCGTTCGCCCGCGAGCACGGGCTGCCGGTGGCGATCAAGGCCGCGTTCGGCGGCGGCGGCCGGGGCCTGAAGGTGGCCCGCACGCTGGAGGAGATCCCCGAGCTGTACGACTCCGCCGTCCGCGAGGCGCAGGCGGCGTTCGGCCGCGGCGAGTGCTTCGTCGAGCGCTACCTGGACCGGCCGCGGCACGTGGAGACACAGTGCCTGGCCGACTCCCACGGGAACGTGGTGGTGGTCTCCACCCGCGACTGCTCCCTCCAGCGCCGCCACCAGAAGCTGGTCGAGGAGGCGCCCGCGCCGTACCTCACCGAGGCGCAGACCAGCCAGCTCTACACCGCGTCCAAGGCCATCCTCAAGGAGGCGGGCTATGTCGGCGCGGGCACCTGCGAGTTCCTCGTCGGACAGGACGGCACGATCTCGTTCCTGGAGGTCAACACCCGCCTCCAGGTGGAGCACCCGGTCACCGAGGAGATCAGCGGCATCGACCTGGTGCGCGAGCAGTTGCGCATCGCCGAGGGCGAGAAGCTGGGCTACGACGACCCGCCACTGCGCGGCCACTCGTTCGAGTTCCGCATCAACGGCGAGGACCCCGGACGGAACTTCCTGCCGGCGCCCGGCACGGTCACCGCGTTCACGCCGCCGCTCGGCCCGGGCGTGCGGCTGGACACCGGCGTGGAGTCCGGCTCGGTGATCGGCCCGGCCTGGGACTCGCTGCTCGCCAAGCTGATCGTGACCGGCGCGGACCGCAAGCAGGCGCTGGAGCGCGCGGCGCGCGCGCTGGCGGAGTTCCAGGTGGAGGGCATGGCCACGGCGCTGCCGTTCCACCGCGCGGTGGTGCGCGACCCGGCGTTCGCACCGGAGGTCGATGGCCGGGAGGGCGAGCCGTTCTCCGTGCACACCCGGTGGATCGAGACCGAGTTCACCGCGGAGATCCCGCCGTTCGACGCCACCGCGAGCGCGGACGCCGAGGAGACCAACGCCCGGGAGACGGTCGTCGTCGAGGTCGGCGGCAAACGCCTGGAGGTCTCGCTGCCCGCCACCCTGGCCATGCCACTGGCCCGCGCGGCGGTCGCCGGCGGAGCGCGTCCCGCGCGGCGCAAGCCGGTCAAGCGCGGCGGCTCCGGCGCGGCCGGCGAGACCCTGGCATCGCCGATGCAGGGCACGATCGTCAAGGTCGCCGTCGAGGAGGGCCAGCGCGTCGAGGAGGGCGAACTGGTCATCGTCCTGGAGGCGATGAAGATGGAGCAGCCCATCAACGCCCACCGCTCGGGCACCGTCGTGGACCTCAAGGCCGACGTCGGCGCCTCGGTCTCCTCCGGCGCGGTCATCTGCGAGATCAAGGACTGACGAGGCGGCACCTCCGCCGTCCTTCCTCCTGACCCGCCGCAGCGGGGCGGAGCCGCAACGGGTCACGTCCCCCGCCGGGGACACCCACGGCTCCGCCACCCGCGGCTCCGGTCACCCGGGGCCCGGGCGCCGGGTGGCGGAGGGGCTGTCTGACAGTTCGCGTCGGGTCAGCGGGCGGCGTCGGGCGCCCGGCGGGAATTGTCAGGCAGGCCCTACCGGCGGCGGGACGGCGCCAGATCGGAGATGCGCTGGCCGAGCGGGGGCGCTCCGGGAAGTCCCGGCGGCACCCCGCCGCGCGGGCCCGGCAACGGCACGTCCCGCCGCGGCGGGTCACCGCCCCGGTCCGCCCGTTCACCCCGGTCCGCCCGCTCGGCGCCCGGCTTGGCGCCCTGCGTGCCGACCGTGGCCATCGAGATCCGCACGCCCTGATCGGCGAGCGCCTCCAACTCCGTGACGGCCCGGTCGTTTTCCGGCGGCGGCTGATCGGTCACCAACTGCGTGATCAGATCGGTCGGCACCGTCTGGAAGGCCGTCTCCGCACCGAGCTTGCTGTGATCGGCGAGCACCACCACCTCGGCGGCGGCGCGCACCAGCGCCCGGTCCACGCTCGCGGCGAGCATGTTGGACGTGGACAGGCCCCGGTCGGCGGTCAGCCCGGATCCCGACAGGAACGCCCGGCTGACCCGCAGCCCGAGCAGCGACTGCTCGGCCCCGCTGCCCACCAGCGCGTAGTTGGAGCCGCGCAGGGTGCCCCCCGTCATCACCACCTCCACCCTGTTGGCGTGCGCCAGCGCCTGGGCCACCAGCAGCGAGTTGGTGACGACGGTGAGCCCCGGCACCCGCGCCAGCCGGCGGGCCAGCTCCTGAGTCGTGGTGCCCGCGCCCACCACGATGGCCTCGCCTTCCCGAACGAGCCCGGCCGCGTACTCAGCGATGGCGGTCTTCTCCGCCGTCGCGGCCATGGCCCGCTGGGGAAAGCCCGATTCCCGGGTGAAACCACCCGGCAGGACCGCACCACCGTGTCTGCGGTCCACCAGTCCTTCTGCCTCCAAGGCGCGAACATCGCGCCGCACGGTCACTTCCGAGGTCTGGACAACGCGGGCGAGCTCCCGGAGCGACACCGCTCCGTTGGCCCGCACCATTTCGAGAATCATCTGACGACGTTCTGCAGCGAACACGGAACCGACAGTAACCCCAACGACCATCTGGTTTCAGCCGGTTGCGAGGAATTACCGAAGTTGACTGTGCGTACGCCCCCGGCGTGATATATGCCAGGGGCGCATTCGCGCGATACCCGCGCTGACCAGTGCCTACTGTTCCTCGGCGAGTTTGCGCGTATGCAACTGCCGGGCCGCCTCGGCGATCGAGCCGGACAGAGATGGGTACACAGTGAACGCCTTTGCGATCTGTTCCACCGTCAGACTGTTGTCGACCGCGATCGCTATCGGATGGATGAGCTCGCTGGCCCGCGGCGAGACGACCACGCCGCCGACGACGATCCCCGTGCCCGGCCGGCAGAACAGCTTCACAAAGCCGTCCCGCACGCCCTGCATCTTGGCCCGCGCGTTCCGCAGCAGCGGCAGCTTGACGACGCGGGCGTCGATCCGGCCCTCGTCCACGTCCGCCTGCGTGTAGCCGACGGTCGCGATCTCGGGGTCCGTGAAGATGTTCCCCGAGACGGTGTTGAGGTCCAGCGGCGCCACCGCGTCGCCCAGGAAGTGGTACATCGCGATCCGCCCCTGCATCGCGGCCACCGACGCCAGGGCCAGCACCCCCGTGCAGTCCCCGGCCGCGTACACCCCGGGCGCGGTCGTGCGGGACACCTTGTCCGTCCAGATGTGCCCGGAGTCCTTCAGCTTGACCCCGGCCTCCTCCAGCCCCATGTCCCGCGTGTTCGGCACGGCGCCGACCGCCATCAAACAGTGCGTTCCGGAGATGACCCGGCCGTCGGCCAGGGTGATCTCCACCCGGTTCCCCACGCGCTTGGCGGCGGCGGCGCGCGACCGCGCCATCACGTTCATCCCGCGGCGGCGGAAGACGTCCTCCAGCACGGCCGCCGCGTCCGGGTCCTCGCCCGGCAGCACCCGGTCCCGCGAGGAGACCAGCGTCACACGCGACCCCAGCGCCTGATAGGCGCCGGCGAACTCCGCGCCGGTCACCCCGGAGCCCACCACGATCAGCTCCTCGGGCAGCTCCTTCAGGTCGTAGACCTGCGTCCACGTGAGGATCCGCTCGCCGTCCGGCCGCGCGTCGGGCAGCTCCCGCGGCTGGCCGCCGGTCGCGATGAGCACGCAGTCACACACCAGCTCCTGGCGCCCGCCGTCCGCGTCGGTGACGGTGATCCGCCGCGACCCGTCGGGCGCCTGGTTCGGCTCGAGCCGGCCGCGCCCGTGCAGCACGCGCACGCCGGCGCGCGTCACCGAGGCGGTGATGTCGTGCGACTGCGCGAGGGCGAGCCGTTTGACCCGGCGGTTGACCTTGCCCAGGTCGACGCCGATGCCGCGCACCTCGTCCCCGACGCCGTCGCCGTCGTGGTCGATCTCGATGCCCAGCTCCTCGTGCGAGGAGTCGAAGCTCGTCATGACCTCGGCGGTCGCGATGAGTGTCTTGGACGGCACGCAGTCCGTGAGCACGGACGCGCCGCCCAGGCCGTCGCGGTCGACCACGGTCACCTCCGCGCCGAGCTGCGCGGCCACCAGCGCCGCCTCGTAGCCGCCGGGTCCGCCACCAATGATCACGATCCGAGTCACGTTTCCAGTGTCTCGTACGACTCGTCCGTTCTCGCCTTTGGCCCCCCGGCGGGCCGGATCGGCCTGCCACGCCCGCCACTCCCGTACGCTCAGTGTCATGTCGCTCTACGCCGCATACGCCGGAAACCTCGATCCGCGGCTGATGGCCCGTCGCGCACCGCACTCACCGCTGCGCGGCACCGGCTGGCTCACCGGCTGGCGGCTGACGTTCGGCGGTGAGGAGATGGGCTGGGAGGGCGCCCTGGCCACCATCGTCGAGTCGGTCCCCGCGTCGCCGCCGGCCTCGGACGTGTTCGTGGCGCTGTACGACATCGCCCCCATGGACGAGGAGGCCCTCGACCGCTGGGAGGGCGTCGGCCTCGGCATCTACCGCCGCACCCGCGTCCGGGTCCACACGCTGGACGGCACGGTCCCGGCCTGGGTGTTCGTGCTGAACGCGTACGAGGGCGGCCTGCCCTCGGCCCGCTACCTCGGCGAGATCGCCGACGCGGCGGAGGCGGCGGGCGCGCCCCACGACTATGTGATGGAGCTGCGCAAGCGCCCCTGTTAGGGCCTGTATCGAGTTCCCGGTCGGATCAGCCCGCGGCGTCAGACGCGGTGCCCCCCCAGGCCCTTGGGGGCCTGGGAGGTACCCCCAGCAAGGCACCGGATCGCAGCTCATACCCGGCCGTATTCGCGCGATTCGGCTGGGGGCACCTCCCAGACGGAGTCTGGGGGAGCGGCGAGGTGCCGTGACTGGCGTCGCGGGCCCGGGCGGGAACTCGATACATGCCCTGGGCCCCGCGCCCCCGGCCCGTTCGCCCCGTGCGCGAGCAAACCGGCCGGGCGGCCCGGCATGTGCCGGTGGCCACTTCCCCGGCGGCATGCGGCCGGGGAACGCGCAGGCCGGGCGGGCGCGGGCGGTCCCGTTCCAGCGTGCCCGCGGATGGCCGTGATTGGCCCCTGCGAAGATGCTCCGTCTACGCGCGTAGGCCAGGACCGGTTAGGCTCAGCGCGTGAACGCATCTGAAATCGAGGGCTCGGCGGACGCCGCGGCCGCCCGGGTCCGGGAGTTGACCGGCGTGGCCAGTCACGACGTCGCGCTGGTCATGGGCTCGGGATGGGTGCCGGCCGCCGATGTGCTCGGGGCGCCGCAGCACGAGTTCGACGTGACCGAGGTGCCCGGCTTCCCGCCCCCGGCCGTCGAGGGGCACGCCGGACGAATCCGCTCCCACCAGGTGGGCGACAAGCATGCGTTGGTCTTCCTCGGCCGCACCCACTACTACGAGGGCCGCGGGGTCGCGTCCGTCGCCCACGGCGTCCGCACGGCCGTGGCCGCCGGGTGCAAGATCGTTGTGCTCACCAACGGCTGCGGCGGGCTGCGCGAGGGCATGCGCCCCGGCCAGCCGGTGCTGATCAGCGACCACATCAACCTCACCGGGGCCTCCCCCATCGCCGGGGCCAACTTCGTCGATCTCACCGACCTCTATTCGCCGCGGCTCCGCGCGTTGTGCCGGGAGATCGACCCCTCTCTCGAAGAGGGTGTGTACGTGCAGTTCCCCGGGCCGCACTACGAGACGCCCGCCGAGATCCGCATGGTTCGCGCCATCGGCGGGGACCTGGTCGGCATGTCCACCGTGCTGGAGGCGATCGCCGCCCGCGAGGCCGGTGCCGAGGTGCTGGGCATCTCACTGGTGACCAACCTCGCGGCGGGGCTGAGCGGCGAGCCGCTCAACCACGAGGAGGTCCTCCGGGCGGGCCGCGACTCCGCGACCCGGATGGGCGGCCTGCTGGCGCAGTTGCTCGGCCGCATCTGAACGCGACCGGGACGCACGCACACACGGACGGGAGAGCGAGGAGCGATGGTGAACGAGCTGACGGCCCGCGCCCGGGCCTGGCTGGCCGAGGACCCGGACCCGGACACCCGCGCGGAGCTCGACGGGCTCCTCGCGCGCGGCGACACGAAGGAGATCGCCGCCCGGTTCTCCGGCACGCTCCAGTTCGGCACGGCCGGGCTGCGCGGCGAGATGGGCGCCGGCCCCATGCGCATGAACCGCGCCGTCGTCATCCGCGCCGCGGCCGGCCTGGTGGCGTACCTCCGCAAGGAGGGCGCGGACGCCGGCCCCGGCCTGGTCGTCATCGGTTACGACGCCCGCCACAAGAGCGCCGACTTCGCGCGCGACACGGCCGCCGTGGTCACCGGCGCCGGGCTGCGCGCCGCGCTGCTGCCCCGCCCGCTGCCCACGCCGGTGCTCGCGTTCGCCATCCGCCACCTCGGCGCGGTGGCCGGGGTCGCGGTCACCGCCAGCCACAACCCGCCACAGGACAACGGCTACAAGGTCTACCTCGGCGACGGCAGCCAGATCGTGCCCCCGGCGGACACGCGCATCGCGGCCGAGATCGCCGCCGTCAGCGCACTCGCGGACGTGCCGCGCCCGGACGGCGGATGGGAGGTGCTGGGCGAGGACATCGTCGAGGCGTACCTGGCCCGCACGGACGCCGCGCTCACCCCCGGTTCGCCCCGCACGGCGACCGTCGTCTACACCCCGCTGCACGGCGTCGGCCAGTCCGTGCTGACGGCAGCGTTCGCCCGGGCCGGCTTCCCCGCGCCGGTGACGGTGCCCGAACAGGCCGCGCCCGACCCGGACTTCCCGACCGCGGCCTTCCCCAACCCGGAGGAGCCCGGCGCGATGGACCTCGCCTTCGCCGCGGCCCGCGCCGCCTCCCCGGCCCCCGACCTCGTCATCGCCAACGACCCGGACGCGGACCGCTGCGCCGTCGGCGTCCCGGACCCCACGGCCGAGGGCGGCTGGCGCATGCTGCGCGGCGACGAGCTGGGCGCGCTGCTGGCGACGCACCTGGTGCGCAAGGGCGAGCGCGGCACGTTCGCCGCGTCGATCGTCTCCTCCTCCCTGGCGGGCCGGATCGCCGCGGCGGCCGGGCTGCCGTTCACCGAGACGCTCACCGGCTTCAAGTGGCTCTCCCGGGTGCCCGACCTGCGCTATGCCTACGAGGAGGCGCTGGGCTACTGCGTCGACCCGTCCGGCGTCCGCGACAAGGACGGGATCACCGCCGCGCTGAGCGTCGCCGAGCTGGCCTCGGAGCTCAAGAAGCAGCAGCGCACGCTGGCAGCCCTGCTCGACGACATCTCCGTGGCGCACGGCCTGCACGCCACGGACCAGCTCTCGGTGCGGGTCGCCGACCTCGCGCTGATCGCCGAGGCCATGCGCCGGCTGCGCGCCTCGACGCGCACCGAGCTGGGCGGCCTGCGGATCATCACGGCCGAGGACCTGAGCCAGGGCGTGGCGGGTCTGCCGCCGACCGACGGTCTGCGCTACGCCCTGGCCGGCACGGGCGAGGTGTCCTCGGCCCGCGTGATCGTGCGGCCCAGCGGCACGGAGCCGAAGCTCAAGTGCTACCTGGAGGCGGTGGTCCCGGTGGCCGAGCGCGCGGCCCTGCCGGCGGCGCGCGCGACGGCGCGCGCCGTGCTGGACCGGCTCAAGCGCGACCTCGGCGCGGCCACGATGGGCGAGTGACCGGGCCCCTGATCAGCCGCCGAGCAGTGAGAAGCCGAGGAGAACGGCGGCGCTGACGCTGACCTTGCCCGGGGTGAGATCCCCCTCCCCCGGGCCGCCGCCGGGCGAGCTGTGCGAGCGGTAGACGTTCTGCATCTGTTCCGAGTCGACGTCCTTGATGTGCACGACCGGCCCGAGCCGCGCCCCGGCGGCGTCCGCGTACAGCGTGGCCTTCTCCCGCGCGGCGGCCACGGCGGCGACGCGCGCCCGGGCGCGCAGCTCCTTCTTCGCGACCACGTCGAACTCCACCCCCTCGACCTGGTTCGCCCCGGCCTCGACGATCTCGACGAGCACGGTCTCCAGCAGGTCGAGCTCACGCAGCTCGATCATGAACGAGGCGGTGCACTCGTACCCGATGAACTTCCGCTCGCTGCCGATGAAGTTGTAGGACGACCTCAGCGACAGCCGTGAGGTGGATACCGCGGCGTCGGCGACTCCGCGTCCGCGCAGCACCTCCCGCACCCGGTTGACCCCGCCGCGCGTGACCTCGAACGCCTCCCCCGGCTGCTGACGCGTCTCCTTGACGGCCACCCGGATCCGCGCGAGATCGGGGACGGCGTCCACACTGGCGGCGCCGAAGACGGATGCGCCCCAAGGGGCTTCTATGGACTGGGTGTTGTTCATGCACTCATTCAAGCGGACAACTCAGCCGCGGAACGACGCGTCAGCGGCATCAGCGGGCGTTGAGCCGGGCGGCCTGGCGCGTCAGGTGGGCGCGCTCGGCGAGGTTGGGGGCCTTGTGGGCCGCCTCGACGTACAGCCGTGCCGCCGTCGCCAGGTCGCCGTCGCGCTCGTGGAGGTACGCCGCCACCGCGGCATGGCGGGGCAGTGACGCGTCCAGCGCCGCGAGCGCCGCCAGGCCGGCGCGCGGCCCGTCGGCCTCCCCGACGGCGACCGCGCGGTTGAGCCGGACGACCGGGCTGTCGGTCAGGCGCGTCAGCTCGTCGTACCACTCGACGATCTGCACCCAGTCGGTCTCCTCGGCGCGGGGCGCGTCGGCGTGGAGTGCCGCGATGGCGGCCTGGGCCTGGAACTCGCCCAGCCGGTCGCGGGCGAGGGCGGCCTGCAGGATCACGACGCCCTCGGCGATCAACGCGGTGTCCCACCGGCCGCGGTCCTGCTCGGCGAGCGGCACCAGGCTGCCGTCGGGCGCGGTCCGGGCAGCGCGCCGGGCGTGGTGGAGCAGCATGAGGGCGAGCAGCCCGGCCACCTCGGGGTGGTCGACGCGGGCCGCGAGCTCCCGGGTGAGCCGGATGGCCTCGGCGGCGAGGTCGACGTCGCCGGAGTAGCCCTCGTTGAAGACGAGGTAGAGGACGCGCAGCACGGTGGCGACGTCGCCGGGCCGGTCGAAGCGCACGCCGGAGACGGTGCGCTTGGCCCGGCTGATTCTCTGTGCCATCGTCGCCTCGGGCACCAGGTAGGCCGCGGCTATCTGGCGGGTGGTCAGCCCGCCGACGGCGCGCAGCGTGAGCGCGACCGTCGAAGCCGGGGTGAGCGACGGGTGGGCGCACAGGAAGTAGAGCTGGAGCGTGTCGTCCACCGCGCGCGCCGGCCCGGGCGCCGGCTCCTCCTCCACGCGGTCCTCACGCCGGCGGCGGGCGGCGTCCGCCCGGGTCGCGTCGAGGAACTTGCGCCAGGCCACGGTGACCAGCCAGCCCTTGGCATCCCGCGGGGGGTCGGCCGCCCAGACCCGGAACGCCTCGACCAGCGCGTCCTGCACGGCGTCCTCGGCCGCCGCGAAGTCGGCTCCGCGGCGGACGAGGACGGTGAGCACGCTCGGCGTGAGGCTCCTGAGCAGAACCTCGTCCATCGGTGGCGTCACTCCGTGATGGTGGGCGGCGTGCCGTAGAACGGGCGCACCTCCAGCCACTCGTGGATCGGCTTGCCGCCCTTCCCGGGGGCGGCCGACAGCTCCCCGGCCAGTTCGACGGCGCGCTCGTAGCTGTCGACGTCGATGACCATCCAGCCGGCGATGAGGTCCTTGGTCTCCGCGAACGGTCCGTCGGTGACCGGCGGGCGCCCCTCACCGTCGTAGCGGACCCACGCTCCCTCGGGGGCCAGCGCCTGACCGTCGACGAACTCGCCGGTCTTCTCCAGCCGGGCCGCGAAGTCGTTCATGTACTGCACATGCGCCGAGATCTCCTCCGGGCTCCACTGGTCCATCGGCACGTCGTTGACCGCGGCCGGGGCGCCACGGTAGTGCTTCAGCAGCAGGTACTTGGCCATCGTCGTTCTCCTCGGTGCTCGTGCGACCCATTGTGGTCGCGCTCACCCCGGGGACGGAGCCGGACGCGGGTTCTCGACATCGCCGCCGGATTTTTTTGGGCCTCGGTCTCGGGCTGCTCACGAGCGCGCGGGTGTCGCTGTGGCGCAAGCCGCGTTCAGTGCGCGCGTACGCCGTCGATGGCGATGGCCAGCAGACGGTCGGCTTCGGCCGGGCCGTCGGGGTCTTCCTCGGTGGCCAGGGAGATGGCGCTGACGAGCTTCAGCAGATGGGCGATGGCCACCTCGGGCCGAACGGCGCCCGCTGCCCGGGCGCGTTCGAGGAGCGCGTCACCGGCGCCGCTGATCATCTCGTGGCAGGTGCTGCCCAACGCCGGCCCGCCGTCGCGCATCAGCCACGCGCCCAGGCCCCGGTTGGCCACAGCGTGCGCGCCGACGGCGCGCAGCCAGGTGAACAGCGCTGCTCCCGGATCGGGGTCGGAGAGCAGGTCGTCGGCCCTGGCGCAGAGCGCCGCCACCCGGTCCCTGAACACCGCCTCCAGGAGCGCCTGCCGGGAGGGGAAGTGCCGGTGCAGCGTGGCCGAGCCCACTCCGGCGCGGCGCGCGACCTCCTCCAGAGAGGCACCGGCACCGCGCTCGGCGACCAGGGCCCCGGCGGCGGCCACGATCCGGGCGACATTGCGGCGGGCGTCGGCGCGCTGCGGCCGACGGGGCGGCACCGCGGCGTCCTGGGACACGGAGACTCCTCACGTCACGACTTGATAAGTGGGGTGGTCCTCCATATCGTAGCGAACGATAAATGGAGGGCCACCCCACTTAATGGGACGGCTCCTGTTCCGCATGGACGCGAGGAAGAACAGTGACACCAATGGACAAGACGGTCGTGGTAGTGGGAGCGACCGGCATGCAGGGCAGGGCCGTGACGCGCCACCTGCTCACCGGCGGCTGGCGGGTGCGCGCGCTCACTCGCGACCCGAGCGGCGCGCGGGCCCAGGCGCTGGCGCGCGCCGGCGCGCAGGTGGTACAGGCCCGCATGGAGGACATCGATTCCCTGACCGCCGCGGCCGAGGGCGCCTGGGGGCTGTTCAGCGTCCAGCCCACGGTCGGCTCGCCCGGCACCGCACCGGACTTCACGACCGAGGACGAGGTGCGTTGGGGCGTCAACGTCGCCGAGGCCGCACATGCCGCGCGTGTCCGGCACCTGGTCTTCACCTCGGTCGCCGGCGCGGACCGTCACCCGGGCGAGAAGGTGCCGGTGAACCTGGTCAGCAAGTGGCGGATCGAGCACCACATCGCCCGCCTCGGACTGCCCGCGACGATCCTGCGGCCGGTTTCGTTCATGGAGAACTACACCGGCGGCTACGCGCTGCGGGACGGCCACCTGTCCACCGGGATCGCGCCGGACACCGCCCAGCAGCTCATGGCCGTCGACGACATCGGCTTCGTCACCGAGCTGGTGTTCTCGCACCCGGGGGACTGGATCGGACGGGCGGTGTCCCTGGCCGCCGACGAGCTGACCCCGGTGCAGGTCGCCGCGGCCATCGCCGAGGCGCTCGGAATATCGCTGCCCTATGCCCAGATCCCGATCGAGGAGATCCGGGCCCTGAGCGAGGACTTCGCCTACGCCAACGAGTGGCTGAACGAACGCGGCTACCGCGCGGACATCGCCGCCACCCGGAAGATCCACCCCGCGGCGATGGACTTCACCACCTGGCTGGAGCGCACCGGCGCCGCCCAAGTCTCGGCGTTCCTGGACTCCGCGCGCGCCACGGGCGGGGGCGCGTGAGCGCTCGCGCCCCCGAGCTCCCGATGTCCGCGCGACTCAGAGCGTGCGCCGCAGCGCGGTCTCCACGGCGTCGACCAGCGGATCACCTTCGGTCCGCGGGTGCCGCGCGAGACCGAGTTCGACGTCCGGCAGGGTCGGCAGGGCGTCCGCGTCGTGGCAGACCATGACCGGTTCGAGGTTCGCGGGCATGAGCGCCGCGACGCCGAGCCCGGCGCGCAGCGCGGCGAGCACACCGACCAGGCTGTTGCTCTCGAACGCCACGCGCCAGCGCCGATCGGCACGTTCCAGCGTTTCCAGCACCGACGTACGCCAGGTGCAGGTGTTCGAGAACAGCACCACGGGCAGCGGATCGGCGGTCACGTCCACGCCCGGGCCGACCGCCCAGACCAGCGGGCGGCGTACCGTCCAGCGCGGCGGCCCGGGAACGTCCGGCACCTCGTCGAGCACGAGCTGGACGCGGCCCGCGTCGTAGGCCGCCCGCATCGCGGCCTTGGAAACGCTGAGCACCTCCAGCGTCGCACCGGGGTGCAGCCGGGCGAGGTCCGCGAGGGCCTGCGGCAGTTGGGACGCGGCGAGGTCTTCGAGCAACCCGACGCCGCAGTGGCCGGTGAGCGCGCGCCCGGTTTCGGTGAGTGCCTGTGCGCAGAGCGAGAGAATGCGCTCGGCGTACGGCAGGAGCTCCTCACCCGCCCGGGTCGGCGCGACGCCGGACGGCGATCGGTGAAGCAGCGGGCGGCCGATGGCGTTCTCGAGCTTGCGCACCTGCTGGCTGAGCGCGGGCTGGGTCTGTCCGAGCGCGGTGGCGGCGCGGCTGATGCTGCCCGCCCGCACGGCGGCGACGAATGACCGCAGCAACGCGGTCTCAAGATCCCTGGCCATAAGCGCTCATTATGCCGACCCCAACGAATTAACCACTTCCTATGGCGGTGACGGATCATCTAGCGTCCCGCGGGTGACCGGATACCGACAGGTGCTCGCCGTGCCGGGGATGGCATCGCTGCTGGGCGTTTCACTGCTCGCCCGTACCGCGATCACGGCCGACGTGATGGCGCTGACGATGTATGTCGTGCTGGGCCTGGACATGAGCTACGCGGCGGCCGGTGGTGTCGCGGCGGCCATCACCACCGGGCTGGCGCTGGGCGGGCCGCTGCTCGGCCGCGTGATCGACTCGCGGGGCCTGCGCACCGTGCTGTTGGTAACGGCCGTCACGCAGGTCGTGTTCTGGCTGAGCGTGCCGGTCCTGCCGTATGGGGTCCTGCTGGGCGCCGCCTTCGCGGCGGGTCTGCTGATGGTGCCGGCCCAGCCGGTGACCCGGCAGGCGATCGCCGCGATGACGACGGCGGGGCAGCGCCGGGCCGCGTTCGCGCTGGAATCGGTGCACGGCGAGCTGTCGTACATGGCGGGCCCGGCGGTGGTGATCCTGTGTGCGGCGAAGATGTCCCCCGATGTGGTGGTGTGGGCGGTCGGCGCCGCGATCGTGGCCGGCGGAGCCGGGATCGCCCTGCTCAACCCGCCACTGCGCGCCGAGGACGAGGCGGACTCCGGCGCGGCCGGACGGCCCCCGCGCCGGGAGTGGCTGGGCGCCGGGATGATCGCCGTGCTGACGATGGCGTTCGGCGCCACGACGCTGCTGGGCGGCATCGACCTCGCCATCGTCGCCACGCTCGAGGAAGCGGGTCAGGTGTCCTGGGCCGCCATGGTCGTAACCGTGTTCGGCGTGGCCTCCGTCGCCGGCGGGCTGATCTATGGCGCGCTGTCCCGGTCGCTGCCCACGTGGCTGCTGCTCGGCCTGCTCGGGCTCGTGACGATTCCCGCCGGGCTCGCCCGCGACTGGCCCTGGTTGTGCGTGGCCGTTGTCGGCACGGGGCTTCTCACCGCTCCGACCCTTTCCACGGTGGCCGACGCGGTGAGCCGGCTGGCGCCGGCCGGTGTGCGGGGTGAGGCGACGGGCCTGCAATCCTCGGCGCAGAGCGCGGGTTTCGCGCTCGGATCCACGATCGTCGGGGTGGCGATCGACGTCTCCGTGCCGGCGGGCGGCTTCGCGGTGGCCGGGCTGGCCGGCCTCGCCGCCGCGCTGACCGGATACCTGCTGTCCCGCCGCCCGACCGCCCGAACGCGGTCTCCGCTCGGCGATCCCGGCATCGCCGGGGCTCCGGACGCCGAGCCGCTCGGGGCCGACGCCCGGCCCGGCGCCTGGGCCACGGGCCCAGGGCCGCGCCGCTCCGGTGACGAGCCACGTACGACAGCGGGCGGGCAGCCCCGAGGATCGTGAACCGGGCGGCCTCGCCGGTGTTCCGCTACATCTGGGGTTCCAGCGACCCTATGAACCGGTCCAGTCGCGAAACGACCTGACGAAGCGCCTCAACGGACCCCGCCGTGTCGTTCGCGATCTCCAGGGCGTGGTCGGCCCCGGGTATCTCCAGGACGCCGTGCCGCACGGACTCGGCGATGCGCGGATCCCACAGCTTGTCGGCGCTCCCGCCGACGAGGAGCGTCGGCGCCTTGGCCCGCCACAGCGAGTGGGCCACGTAATCGATGGTCAGAACGGGCGTGAGCCAGGCCGCCGCGAGGTTCCGGTCGGCCGCGACGCCACAGGCGAGCGAGCCCAGCGACTTGCCGATGAGGAGCCGGCAGGCCCCTCTCTCGGCGTCGATCGCCCGGCCGACCTGCCACTCCACCCACGCGATCCGGTCCTCCACCGGGAGCCGGGGGAAGTCGTCGGGGATCTGCCACCACAACTCCTGGACGGTCCAGCCGTGTTGGAGCAGCACCGAGCGGGCGAAGTGCAGCAGCGGCCGGGCCGGCGAGTAACTGACACCGGGGATGACGATCGCTACCCGATCGAGGGCTCCGTCGAAGCGAGTGGGAACGGCGAAAGGTGAGCGATCAGACATGGCCGCAGGCTACTGCGCGGCGCGCGCCGTCGCCGCACCGGAGCCGTTATGCCACAGCCCTCTTGAGGACCTCGACAAGGCTGGTCACGCTGTCGTCGGCGTGGCCGGCCGCCATGCCGCGCCGGAAGACGGCCAGGACCGCCTCGGGCAGCGCGGTGTCCACCCCGGCATCCCGGGCGGTGTGGACGACGTGGTCCACGCTCGCCGCCCCCATAGCCAGCCGGTCCGCGTCGCCCGGGTGCTCGCCGGCGTCGATCCGTGGTGTGCAGAACGCGAGGAAATCCGGGAGTCCGGAGAGCAACGGCGAGGCGTAGGGCAGGAGTTCGCGGGCGGAGACACCGTGGGCGCCGGCCACCGCCACGGCGTGCAGCCAGCCGAGCACCGCGGTCCAGAACATGTCCATCGTGAGCTGGTAGTACAGCGCCGCCAACGCGGGGTCCTCACCGCGGTAGTCGGTGCCGGTGAGTACCCGGAGCGTGTCCTGGTGCGCGTCGAAGACCGCCCTGGGACCGCTGTAGAAGGTGAACGAACCTGGCTGGCCGATGTCCCGCGGCGAGGCCTGCACACCGCCGGTGAGGTACTGGGCGCCGTGCCCGGCGGCCCACCGCGCGGCGGCGCGGGACTTCTCGGGGGTGTCCGAACCGAGGTTGACGAGGACCCGGCCGGACAGGGCGTCGGCCGCCGGGTCCAGGACGGCATACATCGCGTCGTGGTCCGTCAGGCTCAGGATCACCAACTCACTTGCCGCCAGCGCCTCCCGGACCGAGCCGGCCCGGCCGGCTCCGCGCGCCACCAGCTCGTCCGCCCGGCTCGCGGTGCGGTTCCACACGGTGACCCGGTGCCCGCTGTCGAGCAGGGCGCCCGCGATCGCCTGCCCCATCGGGCCCAGGCCGATGACCGTCACATCCCGCTCACTCATGGTGCGCTCTCCCACTAGATCGAACGTTCTACTCAGGACGCGGCCAACGTAGCACAGGACTAGGAAGAGCGTTCTATTCACGGGGAGTTCGCCGGCACCGGGCCGGTGTCAGTGCGGCCTGTCAGGATGTCGGCATGGCAGAACCAGCGGACATCATCCGGCACTTGTGGGAACGCACGCAGGCCCGGGACTGGGCCGCGGTCGGCGAGCTGCTGGCCGAGGACGTGGTGGTGGAGTGGCCGGTCAGCGGCGAGCGGATACTGGGCCGGGACCACTATGTGCGGGTCAACGCGGAGTATCCGGAGGGCTGGACGATCCACGTCCTGCGGATCGTCGCGTCGGGCACGGAGGTCGTCTCCGAGGTGGAGGTCCACCACGAGACGATGGGACTGCACCGGGCGGCGTCGTTCTGGACGGTCCGGGACGGGCGAATAGTGTCCGGCCGCGAATACTGGACCGAGCCGGGCTCCGACCCCTCACCGGAGTGGCGGGCCCCGTATGTGGAGCGCGTCAGCGACTGAAGAGCCTGCTTGAAGAGCACCTGCGCAGGGCCCAGCCGCGCCCCCACCACGGGGAGGGGCGCGGCCCTCGTTCGCGGTGGGCTACCGCCCGTCGAATCCGCCGTCCGCCGCCGCGCGGACGAACGCGCCCCACTCGGCCGCCGGCACGGCCAGCACCGGCCCGGCACCCCGCTGCTTGGTGTCGCGCATCGCGACCGAGCCGTCCAGGAGGGCGACCTCCACACACTGCCCGTTGGATTCGGAGCGCGAGGACTTGATCCACTTCGCGCCCGTCACATCAACCTCGTTCATGACTCCCTGCCAGTTCGGAGAGGAGACGGCGAGACGCCTCCTCGCTGAGCGAATCGTTCCATGTGCCGGCGAACGCGGCGTCGTAGCGTTCGACTTCCTTCGGCTTGTCCAGATACAGGTCACCGGTGTAGCCGTCGGCGTAGACAGTCGGCGGCTCACTGTCCTTGCCGTCCCCGTTGACCGGGAACCGCATGATGCAGAACGACCCCGAGAGCACGCCCAGATGCAGCCCCGCCGCATACGGCACCACCCGGATCACCACGTTGGGCAGCTCGGACGCCTCCACCAGGTGCGCGAGCTGCTCCGCCATGACATCGCTCCCACCAATGGGACGCCGCAACAGCCCTTCGTCCAGTACGACATGCAATGTTGGCGGTTCGGTGACCCTGGTGATCAGTGTCTGCCGCGCGATCCTCAGACGGACGCGGCGCTCGACCTCCTCCTCGCCCTCCGTCGGAAAGTGCGCCCGGATGATGGCCCGCGCGTACTCCTCGGTCTGGAGCAGGCCGGGAATCCGCTCGCCCTGGTACACGGACATCTGCGAGGCGGCTCCCTCCAGTCCGATATAGACATCGAAGCCTTCCGGGATGACATCCCCGTAGCTGTGCCACCAGCCGCGCGCCTTCGTCTCCTTCGCGAGTCCCATCAGGGCCTCGGTCAGATCCTGGGGCGCGCCGTAGATCGTGCACATTGTCTGTACGTCGTGGCTGCGCATCGAGGTCAACCCGGTCTCGATCCGCCACATCTTCGCTTCCGACCATTCCAGCTTGCTGGCCGCCACCCTGAGCGTGAGCCGTGCGCCCATGCGCAAGCTCCTCAGATGCCGTCCAAGTTGTCGCCTCGGGACGGTTGATCCCAATGTCGGCTCCGGCATAACACCCCTTCCCTCACTCAGCCTGAAGTACGCCCGTCGCCCGAAATGAAAGTACCCGCCTCTTCATTTCGCAATGCTTGTCAACCAATTGATGACCTGCATCGAAAAAGCGAAATGAAGGCTTGCACATTCCATCTCCGGAGAGCACTCTAGTGGGCACCGGTTGCACCGCGTGGCGAATCGGCCACGTTCGGTACGGCTCTCGCGTGCTGCCGTCGCCCAACCGGAGATCCGCCAGAACCGAGAACGATCGGCAGGTGACACCCATGACCACTCCACCGGAGCCCGCCCCCGACGACGGGGACGGCGAACGTGCGGACAGCGACGCCGAGGTGGAAGACCTCGGCGTCCAACTGGCCAGGTGGAAAACCCAAGTTGACGAGCACCTGAAGAACCTGGAGCGCACATGAACGGGACCGTCGAGCGGGACACGGCGACGATACGGTCCCCGAGGCCGGTCCTGACGGTCGCGGTAACGGTGATGTCGCGGTGAGCCACGGAGTGGGGGTGCTCGTATCGGTGGAGGTCGACGCGGGCACCGTTCAGCGCGGGGATCAACTCATGATCGGAGGCCAGGTGTTCACAGTGCGGGATATGACCGCCCTGGCTCCCGGCTGCAAGCGCCTCGACTTCGCGAGTGGCGAGAGCTTCGTGATGCGGCGGACCACGGTCCTCTGGGCCAGGCGCCGCGTTCGCCCGCACCGACGGGGGTTCCCCCGTACCGGGAACGCTGTCTACTACGGCCGGATCTGACCTCGTCCGCACAGTGGCTGCCGCACTGCGGCGACGTCAGCATCCGGTTCGCGCGGCTTTCGTTTCAGGAAGACGTCGGCACGGTCATCACGGCCAGGTCCAGCACACGGTGTAGGCCAGCTCGGGAAAGCCCTCCGGGTCGAATCTCGACCCGTTGGTTTGGCCGCAGTACTCAGTGGCGTCGTCGTAGTAGGCGTTTGCGCGCCTGGTGACCTGGACGATGTCGGCGCTGTCGCAGTCGGCGAACTCGAAGGAGCGGTCACCTTCCGTGCCGTACAGGTGCAGGCAATCACCCGGCTGCGCGTAGCCGATGTCCCCCCTGGGGTAGTTCATCGACAGGCACAGCACCACGTCGAGTTCCGGCCAGGCCTCCACCGTGAACGCGTGGCTGTAGCTGCCCGGCCGGGACCGGTCGCAGCCGGCGTCGTCATTCGTTCCCTCCAGGCGTTCCATGACGGTGAAGTCGGCCGCGGTGCAATCCTCCGGTATCCAGCGGTCGACGTCGTAGTCGTATTCCTCTACGCAGTCCCCCTCGCGTGCGTGGTAGACGTCGCTGTAGTGGCGGTAGGTCAGGCACAGCGTGATGTCGGGGTAGGCCGCGGCCAGGTCGCTGAGGGGCGTTCCGTCGCAAGCTGAGGCGTCGGCGGAGCCGTTGATGACCCGCAGGACCTCGAAGACCCCGGATTCGCACTCTGCCGACGTCAGCTCCACGTCCCGCAGGGTTCCCTCGTTCTCGAAGCAGTCGCCTTCCTCGGCGGTCCGGATCGCGTTGCTCGCTGTGCTCGCTGTGCTGGTCGTGTCGGCCGTACCGGCAGTTTCGGGGTCGTCGTCCGTTCCGGCCGCGACTGCGACGACGACGAGCGCGACGGCCAGCGAGGCTGCCAGGGCCGCGCTCACGGCAGTGGGGATCCGTCTGCGCGAGCCGGCCCCGCCACCGGGGCCGGTCCGCTGGGGGCCGGGACCCGAGGTCTGGGTGAGCGGCGCGGGGGTGGGTGCGGACATGACGGATGGGGGGATGTGCGGCACCGGGGGCGGTGCGTCGACGGTGTCGTCCGTGGTGGCGATGTGCCGGTGGACCTCGGCGCGCTGCCGTTCGGCCAGCCGGCGGACCTCCTCGGGCCAGGACGGAGATGCCTCGGCTTCGGGGCCGATGAGTTCCAGGAGCCGGGCCGGGGTGGGCCGTTGAGCCGGGTCCTTGGCCAGGCATGGCTCGATGATCCGGCGCAGCTGGTCCGGCACCGGGCCGAGGTCGGGCTCGGTGTGGACCACGTTGTAGAGGATCTGTGGGATGCCCGGCCCCTCGAACGGGTTCCTGCCGGTGCAGGCCACGAGCAGCATGACGCCCAGGGAGAATACGTCGGTGGCCGGTGTCAGCGGCTTCCCCGACGCCTGTTCGGGCGACATGAACCCCGGCGCGCCGATCACCGAGCCGACATGCGTGAGCGTGGTGGTCATGGTGTGGCGGCGGGTGGTCGACGCGCCTTCCGCCGCCCGGACGATACCGAAATCGATCACCTTCGGGCCGTCCTCGGCGAGCAGCACGTTGGAGGGCGACAGGTCACGGTGGACCAGCCCGGCCGCGTGAATGTCGCGCAGCGCCGCCGCCAGTCCGGCGGCCAGCCGCAGCACCGCGTCCTGCGGCAGGGCACCGGCTTCCTCCAGCACCACCCGCAGCGCGGGACCGTGTACGAACTCGGAGGCCAGCCAGGGGATGTCGGCCTCCAGGTCGGCGTGGACCACGGATGCGATGTGGCCGCCGGCCACCTTGCGGGTGGCCTCCACCTCACGGCGGAAGCGCCGGCGGAACCCGTCATCGGCGGCCAGGTGGGCGTGCACCATCTTGATCGCCACCAGACCGCCGTCCGCCCCCGTGGCCAGCAGCACGCGCCCCATGCCGCCCTCACCCAGCACGGCACGCGGCCGGTACAGCCCGAGTTCGCGTGGGTCGGACGCCGACAGCTGTTCCATATTTCTTCTCCCGATGTGGGCCTCCGCAGCCCCGCTCAGTCTGCGCTGACCCCGCATGGCAGAGCAACTCTCAACGCACGCCAACGAGTCGGGGAGGAGCGGGCGCGGTCTGGCGAACCAGCGGGCCCGCCGTGCCAGCCTCATCCCGGACCGCGCGGCCGCTCGTCGCGGGAGTGCCCGGGACGGCCGCGGCCGCGCCTGGCTCATCCGCCCGCCCGTGCCCGTGCGGTCACTGACCGGTCTTCACGCTCGGGCGATGGGTGAACGCGCCCGGGTAGGCGGCCGGGGTCATGCCGATCTGGCGGCTCAGGTGCTGGCGGAGCGACTCGCCGGAGCCGAGGCCACTGTGGCGGGCCACATGGTCGACGGTGAGATCGGTGGTCTCCAGCAACTCGCGGGCCCGCAACAACCTCTGCTGGAGCAGCCATTGGAACGGGGTCACACCCGTCTCGGCCGTGCAGCGGCGGGCCAGGGTCCGCACACTGACGTTGGCCTGACCGGCCAGGTCGTGCACAGTTTCCGCATGTCGTCGATGTCCGAGGTCAGTATCGCCACGGCCCCCGCTGACCGTTTCGAAGTGCCGCGTCACGCGGCGTCCGGCTCGGAGGTGCCGCCGGGCGCCCAGAAGATCCGGTCGCGAGCCTCGGACAGCTCCTCGGGAGTAAACGCTCCGTGCTGCTCCTGGAGGCGGCGCAGATCCTCGCCAAGGAGCTGGTGCCGGATCTGGCGCGCCACCGCCTCCGCGACATATCCGGAGACGTTGTCGGTCAGCTTCTTCAATTCGGCCACTTGCTCGGACGGGAGCGCAACGGTGATGCGTGTGGTCCCCGGACATGCGGGGAGCGTACCGCGATGCTTACCCCGGTCCGGCCCTGCTCAGGTGCCGGACCGGGGGCGGCTCAGCGTGTCAGCCAGAGGATGATCAGCGCCACGGCGCCGACCGCGAGGGGGGCCAGGATCTCGTAGCTCCAGCGGACCGTCACCGCGCCCTCCGGGGGCTCGCCCTCGCCGTGCCGCTCGGCCAGCTCGCGCAGCTCGGCCACCGCCACGTCGCCGGGGGCCGTGCGCTCGCCGCCGGGCTGCTGGGAGGCCGCGAGGCCGCCGCCGCCGAAGCCCAGGAGGCCGCCGCGCGGGGCCTTGCCCGAGGCCAGCTCCTCGTTGTGCCGGGTGGCGCGGGAGCGCTGGCGGAGGGAGACGGGGATGGCCCACATCTGGTACTTGGTGCCGCCCGCCAGGACCTCGCTGGAGTAGCTGGCCCGGATGCCCTCGACGGCGGTCCAGGGGAGGGTGATCGTCCGGAAAGGGTTTCGCACGCGCAGGCGCTCGTCCGAGGCGAAGACGGCCGGACGCAGAGTGAACGCGATGACCAGCGGCGCCACGAAGAGCAGCGCGAACACCGCGGTCACCGGGGCGCGGCCCTCGCCCCGGACGATCGCGTCACCGCCGAGCCACCCCGCCAGGCCGAGCAGGAGCACTCCTCCCGCCAGGGCGGACCCGGAGCGGTAGACGCGGTCGGCGTACTTCTGGGGCTCACTCATGCTTCCGATTCTGCCGGACGGCGACGCGAGCTCGCGCGGGCCTCTACCTCTGGGAGTGGATCGGGTCCTCGGAGGAGTCGTGGATCAGCTCCCCTCCGGCGTCGTATCCCTTGATCACCGGGCCGGCGTCCACCGCCTGCCCGGCTATGCCCGCGGCCCCTGCGCCGCACCCGGTGCCAGGAGCGATACGCCTTGGCCAGCGCGCTCTGCGCCACGTCCTCGGCCAGATGCTGGTCGCCCGTGAGCAGACAGGCCGTGCGCACCAGTGACGACCACCGGCCGCGCACATACGCCGGGAACGTCTCGCCGTCCTGAGCCGCGTCCCGGGTCGTGTCCTGAGTCCCCATTCGAGCACCCCCTCACCTCCCCGACCACCATCCCGCCGCAATCGGTTGCCCAGCCCCGCCCGGGAGTTTCCCGTTGTCCCCCTGGCAGGCGACTACGCGCGTAGATATGCTGATCTGGTGAGCATGCCATCCACAGCACCGGTGCTGCCCGTCGCGGACGTGACCGCGTCCGACGCCGCGCTGCGCCGTTTCCTGCACGGCCTGCCCGGGGTTGACGCGGTGGGGCTCGAAGCCCGCGCCGCCGCCCTGGGGACGCGTTCCATCAAGACGACGGCCAAGGCGTTCGCCATCGACCTGGCGATCTCCATGATCGACCTGACCACCCTGGAGGGCGCCGACACCCCCGGAAAGGTGCGGTCGCTGTGCGCGAAGGGCGCCGCGCCGGACCCGGGCGACCCGTCGGTGCCGAGAGTCGCCGCCATCTGCGTCTATTCCGACATGGCGCGCGTGGCCAAGGAGGCGCTGCGCGGCACCGGCATCGCGGTCGCGTCCGTCGCCACCGCGTTCCCGGCCGGCCGGGCCGCTCGTTCGGTGAAGCTCGCGGACACCCGTGAGGCCGTCGCGGCGGGCGCCGACGAGGTGGACATGGTCATCGACCGGGGCGCGTTCCTCTCCGGCCGCTACCTCCAGGTCTTCGAGGAGATCGTCGCCGTCAAGGAGGCCTGCGGGCCGGCGCATCTGAAGGTCATCCTGGAGAACGGCGAGCTGGCCACGTACGACGCGATCCGCCGCGCCTCCTGGCTGGCGATGCTGGCCGGGGCCGACTTCATCAAGACGTCCACCGGCAAGGTCGGCGTCAACGCCACCCCGGCGAACACTCTGCTCATGCTCGAAGCGGTCCGCGACTTCCGCGCCGCGACCGGCCGCCAGGTGGGCGTCAAGCCGGCCGGCGGCATCCGCACCAGCAAGGACGCGCTGAAGTACCTGGTCCTGGTGAACGAGACGGCCGGGGACGACTGGCTGGACCCGGCCTGGTTCCGGTTCGGCGCCTCCAGCCTGCTGAACGATCTGCTGATGCAGCGTCAGAAGCTCGCCACCGGACGCTACTCCGGCCCCGACTACGTAACGGTGGACTGAAGGCCCCATGAGCGCGATGAAGTTCGAGTACGCACCCGCACCCGAGTCCCGTTCCACCGCCGAGATCGCCCCGTCCCACGGCCTGTTCATCGACGGCGAGTTCCGTCCGGGGGCGGAGGGTCGCGCGTTCAAGACGGTCGCCCCCGCCACCGAGGAGGTCCTCTCCGAGGTCGCGCACGCCACCGCCGAGGACGTGGACGCGGCGGTGGCCGCCGCCCGCGCCGCGTTCCCCGCCTGGTCGGGGCTGCCCGGCGCCGAGCGCGCCAAGTACCTCTTCCGGATCGCGCGGCTGATCCAGGAGCGCTCCCGCGAGCTGGCCGTTCTGGAGTCGCTGGACAACGGCAAGCCGATCCGCGAGTCGCGCGACGTCGATCTCCCCCTGGTCGCCGCGCACTTCTTCTACTACGCGGGCTGGGCGGACAAGCTGGCGCATGCCGGTTACGGCCCCGATCCGCGCCCGCTGGGCGTGGCCGGCCAGGTCATCCCGTGGAACTTCCCGCTGCTGATGCTCGCCTGGAAGATCGCCCCGGCGCTGGCCACGGGCAACACCGTGGTCCTCAAGCCCGCCGAGACGACGCCGCTGACCGCGCTGCGCTTCGCCGAGATCTGCCGCCAGGCGTCGCTGCCGCCCGGCGTCGTCAACATCGTGACGGGCGACGGCACCACGGGCGCCGCGCTGGTCGGCCACCCGGGCGTCGACAAGGTCGCGTTCACCGGCTCCACCGAGGTCGGCCGGGGCATCGCCCGCGCGGTGGCGGGCACCCGGAAGAAGCTCACGCTCGAACTGGGCGGCAAGGCGGCGAACATCGTCTTCGACGACGCGCCCGTCGACCAGGCCGTCGAGGGCGTGGTCAACGGGATCTTCTTCAACCAGGGCCATGTCTGCTGCGCGGGCTCCCGGCTCCTGGTCCAGGAGTCGGTGGCGGACGAGCTGCTGGACGCGCTGAAGCGCCGCATGGCCACCCTGCGCGTGGGCGACCCCCTGGACAAGAACACCGACATCGGCGCGATCAACTCGCCCGAGCAGCTCGTTCGCATCCGCGACCTGGCGGACGCGGGAGTGGCGGAGGGTGCCGAACGGTGGTCTCCCGCCTGCGAGTTGCCGACCTCGGGGTACTGGTTCCCGCCGACCGTCTTCACCGGCGTGAGCCAGGCGCACCGCATCGCGCGCGAGGAGATCTTCGGCCCGGTGCTGTCGGTGCTGACGTTCCGCACGCCGGAGGAGGCGGTGGCCAAGGCGAACAACACGCCCTACGGCCTGTCCGCCGGCATCTGGACGGAGAAGGGCTCGCGCATCCTGTGGATGGCCAGCCGCCTGCGGGCCGGCGTCATCTGGTCCAACACGTTCAACAAGTTCGACCCCACGTCCCCGTTCGGCGGTTATCAGGAGTCGGGCTACGGCCGCGAGGGCGGCCGGCACGGTCTGGAGGCCTACCTCGATGTCTGAAGCTCCGCGCGGCGCGACGCCACTTGACGTTCTCAAAACCTACAAGCTGTTCATCGGGGGCGCGTTCCCGCGCTCGGAGAGCGGACGGGTGTACGAGGTGACCGACTCGCAGGGCCGCTGGCTGGCCAACGCGCCGCGCGCCTCCCGCAAGGACGCGCGCGACGCGGTGGCCGCCGCGCGCAAGGCGTTCCCGCGCTGGTCGGGCGCGACCGCGTACAACCGGGGCCAGATCCTGTACCGGGTCGCGGAGATGCTCCAGGGCCGCCGGGAGCAGTTCCGGGCCGAGGTCGCGGCGGCCGAGGGGCGGTCGAAGGCCGAGGCGCGCGCGGTGGTGGACGCGGCGATCGACCGCTGGGTCTGGTACGCGGGCTGGACGGACAAGGTCGCGCAGGTCGCCGGCGCGGCCAACCCGGTGGCGGGCCCGTACTTCAACCTCTCCACCCCCGAGCCGACCGGTGTGGTCGCCGTGCTGGCGCCGCAGGAGTCCGGGCTGCTCGGGCTGGTGTCCGTGCTGGCGCCGGTGACCGCGACCGGCAACACGGCGGTGGTGGTCACGAGTGAACGCGCGCCCCTGCCCGCGCTGTCGCTGGCGGAGGTGCTGGCGACGTCCGATGTGCCGGGCGGTGTCGTGAACGTTCTCTCCGGCCGGACCGCGGAGCTCGGCCCGCCGCTGGCCGCCCACCAGGACGTCAACGCCATCGACCTCACGGGGGCGGAAAGCCCCGAGCTGGCCGCGGAGTTGGAGGCCACGGCGGCGGAGAACCTCAAGCGGGTACGGCGTCCGCGCCCCGGGGAGGCAGAGGACTGGCACGCCGATCCCGGGACGTCGCGGCTGCTGGCGTTCCTGGAGACGAAGACGGTGTGGCACCCGATGGGGCTGTGAGCTCCGGCCGGGGGCGGGCGATCAGCGCGCAGGCCGCCAACGCCGTCGCCGCCGCGAGGAGATGGGCGAGGTGCAGGGGGAGCGCGCCGACGGTGAGGGAGCCGAGGCCGAAGCCGGTGCCCTGGATGACGAACGCCACCGAGAAGCCCTCGGCGCGGCGTTCGGCCGGCAGCAGCCGCTGGAGCGAGACGGAGGCGGTGGTCAGCAACGGGCCGGTGCAGGCGCCGACCAGCACGACGGCGGCGAGCAGCCCGGGCCAGCCCCCGGTGCCGGCCGCCAGGAAGAGGGAGCCGGCGGCGAAGCAGCCGAGGAACGCGATGGCCCCGGCCCGGCGCGGACGGCCGCGCCAGGCGAACAGGGCGCTGCCGGCGATGCTCGCCCCGCACAGCGCCGCCAGCACGACCGCCGCGCCGGCCGGGCCCGCGCCCAGGCGCCCGGCCAGCGGCAGCGGGGCGACCTCGACGGTGGACAGGACGTGCCCGATGGCGAAGTTGCAGCCGAACCAGGGAACGGCCCGCCGCAGCGGGAGCGGGGGCCGTTCGCCCTTCCGTTCGCGGCGCGGCGGGGGCGCGTCGAGCGGCAGCGTGGCCATCAGCGCGGCGGACGCCGCGTAGGCGCCGGCCATCACCAGCAGCGGCAGCAGGGCGCCTGCCGGCGTCAGAACGGCGACCAGCACCGGTCCGGCCACCAGGATCGCGTCGACGAGCATCGCGTCCACCGCGACCGCCCGCACGATGCGTGCCTCGTCCACCGCGCCCGCGAGCAGGCTGCGGAATCCGCCGGACAGCCCGCCCGCGATCAGCCCCGGCGCGGCGACGAGCGCGAGCAGCGCGAGGGGCGGCGCCCCGGCGCGCGCGGCGGCGGTCAGCGCGGCGAACGCGGCGGCGGCGCAGCACGCCAGCAGCGTCACGCCGCGCGCGGCGCCGAGCCGGTCGAGCAGCCGGCCGGTGGGCACGGCGCCGAGGGTCTGGGCGACCACGAACACGGACATCATCAGGGCGCCCAGCCGGTAGGAGCCGGTGGTCGTCACGGTCAGTGTGGTGAAGGCCAGCGGGGCCATGGCGGCCGGCAGCCGGCCGGCCTGCGCGCCGGCCGACCAGTGCAGGTAGGCGCGGTCGCGCGCCAGGGTCGGGGAGGTCATGGACACCACTCTTCGCCGGACGGGCGCGGGCGCATACTGATTCGGCAATACCCGAATCACCGGGCGCCGAAGGGAGGCGCGGCCCATGATCGAGCTGGTCCTCACCCCGGGCAGCACCCACCGGATCCGGTTCGCCGTCTCGCCGCTGGACGAGACGATGGCGGCCGTTCAAGTGCTGCTCGGCCTGCGCGGCCACCCCGCGCACGCCCCCTGGCGGGCCGAGGTCGCCGCGACCGCCCGCGAGCTGCCGATCACCGAGCTGCGGCAAGTACTCAGCGGCGCCTCGTACATCACCGACTTCCTCGGCCCGCCGCCCACCGGGCCGGAGACGACGGCGGAGGCACAGCTCGCCGAGGTGCGGCGCACGCCACCCGCACAGGTCGCAGCCGAACTCTCCCTGGTGGACGCCGACTTGACCGGCCTCCCCGAGGACCCGGCGACGGCCCGCGATCTGCTGGCCGACCAGATGGAACTGGCCTGGTCGCATCTCGTCGCCCCGTTCTGGCCGCGACTGCGCGACCTGCTCGCCGCCGACATCACCTACCGGGCACACCGGCTGGCCGTGGGCGGCATCGCGGAGGCGCTCGGCGATCTGCACACCCGGGTCCGGCTGGTGAACGACGCCCTGGTGGTGCGCAGCGCGACCCGGTCCCGCACGGTGCTGGACGAACGCGGGCTGCTGTTCGTGCCCAGCGCCTTCGCGTGGCCGCGGATCGGCGTGATCGTGGTGCCGCCTTGGCAGCCGGCCCTGCTGTATCCGGCGCGCGGCGTCGGCTCGTTGTGGTCCCGCGAGGGCACCACCGAGGACCGCCGGCTGGCGGCCGTGGTGGGCCGCACCAAGGCGCTGCTGCTCGCCGCGCTGGACGAACCGGCGAGCACGACGGCACTGGCCCGCCGCCTGGACCTGTCCCCGGGCACGGTGTCGGAGCACCTGACGGCACTGCGGGAGGCGGGAATCCTCACCGCCGACCGGAACGGCCGCACGGTGCTCTACCGCCGCACGTCCCTGGCCGACGCCCTGCTGGGCGCGCGCCAGCCGTAACGCCCCGGATCGTCAGGCCCGCGGGTCCGTCAGATGGCCCGCGATTCGCTCGCGGGTGGTGACCGCCCGGGGGTCGTCGTACCCGGCCAGGAGCCGCAGGGCCTCGGCCCAGTGCTCGCGGGCCCGGTCCGGGCGCTCGTCGCGAAGAGCGCGCGCGAGGTCGTCGCGGGCCAGGGCCTCGTGCCAGGGATCGCCGAGGTCGTGGAAGGCGGCCGCGGCTTGGCGGTGGAAGTCGGCGGCTTCCTCGGGACGTTGGAGGGCGTAGTAGGTGCGGCCCGCGCCAAGCCAGGCCAGCGCTTCCCGGCTGCGGTTCCGCAGGCGGCGGTGGAGGGCGGCGGAGCGCTGGTAGGAATCCAGCGCCTCGGCGTAACGGCCGAGAAGGAGCTGGGCGTTGCCGAGGCTGATGAGGCGGATGGCCTCCGTGAACTGGTTGCGCAGGCTCAGGGCGATGTCCACCGCCTCCTGCGCACTGGACAACGCCTCCTCGGCTTGGCCGCGTTCGGCCTGAATGTCGCTCAGGGTACGCAGGATGTTTCCTTGGCTCCCCCGGTTGCCGGCTGCTCGCTGGCTCACGAGGGCACCACGGCCGGTCTCCTCTGCCTCGGCGAGTCGACCGGCGCGGTAATGGGTCTCGGCGAGATTGGCGAGCGCCACCGCCTCGAAGTGGGCGGCGCCAATGTCCCGGTAGATGGCAATGGCCTGCTCGAAGTATTCGCGTGCTGCGGTCAGTTGGCGGCGGTGGAGGTGCGTGAGGCCGAGCAGGTTGAGCGAGTTCGCCTCGCCGTCCCGGTCGCCGAGCTCGCGCCGGATGATCAGGGCACCTTCGTGGCACTCCTGGCTCTCGGCCAGCCTGTTGAGCCGGGTATGGCTCATGCCAAGGTCTTCCAACAGGGCGGCTTCCGCAGCCCGTTCACCCAGGCGCCGGGCCGCCGCCAGACCAATGCGGCCCGCTTCGAACCAGTCCAGGGCGGAGGCCGAGGGCGCCTGTGCGTTCCAGAGGACGGCCGGCAACTGAGCGGCGTAGCGGTCGAGCCCTTCGGCCTGCGCTGTCTTCACGGCGGCCAAGAGGTTGGTGTGCTCGCGCTCGGCCCAGCTCACGGCAGCGTCATAGTCCGGAAAGGACAGGGGCGTTACGGTCCCGTCGGGCGGAACGAGCGGCTGATGCGCCTCGTTCGGTTCGAGCCAGCTCTGCGCGGCGTCGGCAGTGTGCAGATACCAGTCGAGAACGCGGCACAGCGCCGCCTCACGCTGGGCGGCGGGCTCTTCGAGACGGGCCTGGTCGGTGGCGAAGGCACGGAGCAGATCGTGGAACTCATACCGGTCGGGACCCGTCTGCTCCAGCAGATGGGCGCCCACCAGCATGTCCAGAAGCTGACGCGTACGGCCGACACCCGCGCCGGCGAGGGTGGCGGCCACATGGAGACCGAACTCCGGCCCGGGATGGAGTCCCAAGAGCCGGAAGAGGCGGGCCGCATCCGTCGGCAGAGCGCGGTAGGACCAGGCAAAGACGGTGCGGACACCATCCGCTTCGTCCTCATGACTGGCACTGAGGGCATCCCAGAGAGCGGTCTCGTCGCGCAGCTCGGCGATCAAGTCCTCAAGCCTCAAATGCGGGTGAGTAGCGGCGCGTTCGGCGGCGATGCGCAAGGCCAGCGGCAGACGCGCACACAGGCGAGCCAGCTCGGAGAGCTTGCCCGCGTCATCCTCCGGTCGGTATCCGGCGGTGACGGCGCGCAACAGAGCGACTGCCTCCGGCTCGGGAAGTGTCCCCAGAGTCAGGCGCTGGGCGCCATCGCGTATCGCCAGGCCGGAGAGCCGACTGCGACTGGTCACCACGGCCAGACACCCCGGGCTGCCGGGCAGCAGCGGACGGACTTGCGCGGCGGTGGCCGCGTTGTCCAGAACGATCAGCGTCCGGCGGTCGGCCAGCAGAGAACGGTAGAGCGCGGCGGCGGCGTCCAGATCCTCGGGCACGGAGGCAGCAGGCACGCCGAGGGCGGTGAGGAAACGGTGCAGGGCTTCCTGAGGGGTGACCGGGTCGGCCGGGTCGTAGCCCCGCAGGTTGACGTAGAGCTGCCCGTCCGGGAAGCGTCCCTGTACCTGATGGGCCCAGCGCAACGCGAGAGAGGTCTTGCCTGCACCTGCCGTACCCGCGATGACGCAGACGGAGACGACGAACGGGTCGCCTTCCGCATCGGGCAGGATGGCGTTCAGCCGGTCCAGTTCCTCGGTCCGATTGACAAAGCCCCTGACATCTCCTGGCAGTTGCCGGGGTTTGAGAAACCGGGAATCGTCCCCACCGTGGAAGTGGATCCCGCCACTGACATGACCCGCCTGCACCACATCGCGCGAGGACCCCGACAGCTCGGAACGCGTGCCGCCGGGGCGCTCCTCTTCGCCCTTGCGCTCGTTGATCGTCTACTCCGTAATCAGTTGTGGCGGGGGCAGGGGGGCCACCTCGCGCTCGAAATAGGAGGCGATGTCCTCCCCGCCTTCGAAAAGCGTTCTGATGAAGTCCTCCCAGCCCCGCACGAGATCGGGCTCGGTGAAACGGATGCCACCGTCCGGGACGCCCGCGTCGGTATAGACCACCTCATAGAGCGTCTGGCCGCCGAGGACGACCACCTCGGGGAGCAGCCCATCGATTTCCAGGGCGCTCACGTGCGCGGCATCGATGACTCTGATGATTTCGTCGTACTCGGCCTTCATGCGCAGGGAATGCAGTTCCCACTGAAGGTAGGGCGTGAGCGGCTGTTCCGTGACCCGAACCCGGTGGAAGACGGTGCGCTGCCGCTGGTCCTGCTCCGCGGCTTTCCGCAGACTCTCGCGCCTGTCCTCCAACAGTCGGAGCGCCCCGTCCCAGTCGCCCCGGCCAAGTGCGGCCCGGCTGGGGCTTTTTTGTTCAACGAAATGCTGACGCCGCTCGAACTTCCAGGAGTCGCGCTCATAGATCTGCGCGTAGCGCTGCCAGAAGTCGGCCGAATAGTCGGCCCAACTGAGCCTCTCTCCCCGGGCACGGTCAAGGGGAGGAGCATAGAGATCAGGCATCCGGGATATCCGCTTTCGCCGCACTGAGCATATTGCCGGGAAGGACGACCAGCCGCTCGTCCGCGGCCAGCGTCACACCTTCTGGAAGGCGCGCGCGGTACGCTGCGGTGAGGTCACGTCCGATGACAGCTATATCGCCATTGTCCAGCTGCCAGATGTCCGGGCAGTCGTTCTTGTCCTCCGAATTACCCAGCTCCTTGGCGGACTTCCCCAGCCGCCGCGCGAATAACGCGGAAGGATCGGCTTCCCAGGGACGGCTCATGGCGTCCTCCACTCGACACTACCCAGCGATGGCTACTCACTGTAGGGGTGCCGATCACACGCCACAACCATCGAACCAGCCAACGCGGCACGTGCTCGGACCTGGGGGGCGTGATGCCATCGACGCACTCCCCCGCCACGCAACTACCCTCCGTAGCATCTTAGTCGCCCTATGCGGCTAAGATGAACGCGCTGTGCTCAACGGGCGACGGATAGGGGAGGACAGATGCGATTCGAACCTGGGGAGTTGACGCCGGACCGCTCCATGCGGCACTTCTACGGCGCCGACCTGCGGCGTCACCGACTGAACGCCGACATGTCACTCGTCAAGCTGGCGGGTGAGGTGCCGTGCAGCAAGAGCCAGTTGGCGAGGATCGAGGCCGGGGAGTCGATAGTTCCACCCGGCCTGTCGGAGGAGTTCGACCGGTTCTTCGGCACAGGGGACCACTTCGCCGCCCTCTACCGCCTGGTTCTCCGCGAAATCCATCCCGATCAGTTCAAGCACTACATGCGCCTGGCCGAGCGGGCGGAGTCCATGGCCCACTACGCGGGCCATGTGGTCTGGGGACTGCTTCAGACCGAGGCGTATGCCCGAGCTCACTTTCGCTGCGACGAGGACGCCACCGATGAGGAGTTGGAGGAACGGCTGGCCGCCCGGATAGCCCGATAGGAGCGACTCAAGTCGATAGATCCGCCGCGCCTGTGGATGATTTTGGACGAGGCCGTGCTCCGCCGTCCGGTGGGCGGTCCGGAGGTGATGCATGAGCAACTGACCCGGCTGCTGCCCCTGACCGACACCAACCGCTCCAAGATTCAGGTTCTCCCGTTTCGGCACGGCGCGCATGCCTTGCTCAACGGAACAATGAGCATCCTGAAGCTGCCGGATGGCACGTCCGTGGCCTGGGAGGAAGGGCGGACCAACGGCCACTACTTCGAGGAGTTCGAGGAGGTTGCCGCGCGACAGAGACTCTACGATGCGGCACGGGCATACGCCCTCTCTCCAGCCGAAACGGCTGATTTCACCCAACAGTTGATGGAGGAATACCAGTCGTGACTGCCACTGGACCAGCCGTGACGCGCTGGCGCAAGTCCAGCTACAGCGCCATCAACGGTGGCGACTGCCTGGAGGTCGCCGATGACCACCCCGGAGTAGTTCCCGTCCGCGACAGCAAGAACACCGGCCCCATCCTTCTTGTGCCCACCAACGCCTGGCAGGCGTTCGTGGAGCACGTCAGGGGCTGACCGGCCCGGATCGGGCAGCGGATGAGCACAGCAGCGGCGTTCGCCCAACAAAAAACGCGGGGCCCGGCCGAACCCCCCGGTCGACCGAACCCCGCGTCCCCCTTCCCCCGTGGTCCCCCCGCGTCCCCCGTTTCCCCCCACTCCCCCGTTC